>CBDUSE010000027.1:0-24198 GCA_965369835.1 uncultured bacterium | reverse complement strand
CGAACGCCTTGCCGTTGCCGAGCAGGCGCAGGAAGTCGCCCGCGTTGCGCCCGCCCGTGACAATCATGATGTCGTCGAGGCCCGCCTCGACGAGCGTCTCGATCGGGTAGTAGATCATCGGCTTGTTATAGACCGGTAGCAGGTGCTTGTTGGTGATCGCGGTCAGCGGGTTGAGCCGCATGCCGAGGCCGCCGGCGAGGATAATTCCCTTCACGTCAATTCTCCTTCAACGCCCGATCGCAGGGGAACCCGTTATCGTGTGAGCTGTAGACCTCGCCGGTGAAGCCGGCCAGGATAATGTCTTTCATGTTACCCCTCCTTGAGCGCCCAGTCGTAGGGGATCTCGTTGTCGTGCGGATCGAGGCGGAACTCGTCGGGCTTGTCGCGGTTGTACGGCTCGGTGACCGTGTTGATGATGATTGCCTCGCGCTCGCCGACGCCCTTCATGCCGTGGTGTACGCCGCTCGGGATCTGCACGAGGATCGGATTGTGCTCGCCGATGAAGAATTCGTTGACCTCGCCGTGGGTGGGCGAGTCTTTACGCCCGTCGTAAAGCACGATCTTGGCCATGCCGGAGACGACGGCCATGGCGTCGGTCTGCTTCTTGTGGGAGTGCCACGCCTTGACGACGCCGGGCCGCACGGTCGTCATGTAGACCTGGCCGAACTTGATGAACTCCGGGTCATCGGCACGCAGGATTTCCATCAGCCGCCCACGCTCATCGGCGATGACTCGGAGCTGCTTGACTTTGACGCCGTCAATCATTGGCGGCAACCTCCTCTTTCAATGCCTGAGCCGGCAGGAGCTCGTCGTGCTCAATCACCTCGGCGGTCTCCTCGGCCGGCTCGTGCGGTATTTCCTTGCGGTGAGTCACGTAGAGCAGCAGCCCCGGGATGCCCCAGATTAGGTAGGCGATGCGTATCAAGATCGCCAGCGCCAGCGCCATCGCGCCGAGCTCGTCCGAGCCCTGGCCGAAGAACGCGAGGCATGCGGCCTCAAGCGTGCCGACGTTGCCGACGGGCGAGACGGGGATAGAGCCCACGACGTTCGCCAGCGACAGCAGCAGCATGTACTCGGGGAACGTGTAGGGGAGTCCGAGCGCGCTGCCGAACAGATACGCCTCGAGCGCCGTGCACGTATGGATGCCCAGCGACAGCCCGAACGCCAAGGCAAGATCGAGCGGGCGCGTACGGTAGAAGTGGAACGCATCGTAGACGCGCTTGACTCTGTCGCGGTACGGCAGGCGCGTGTAGAGCCGCATCACGAGCGGGATCTTTTTGACGAGTGGCTTGTTGAACAGCAGCAGGATCACGAGCACCACCGCGCCGAACAGGGCGGCCGCGTACGGCCAGAACTCCCGGTAGCCGGCGCTCTGCTGCAAGTTGATGATGACCGCGATCAGCAGCACGCCCAGCAGCCCCGTGATGCCAATTAGGCGGTCGAGGAAGACCGTGGAGACGGCTTCGGCCCGACGCCCCGTGGCCTCACGGTGCGTGGCGACGTAGTAGGACTTGATCAGGTCGCCGCCGGCGATGCCGCCCGGCATGTACTGCGCGAAGAAGTGGCCGATGAACCACAGCTTGCTCGCCGGCCAGAAAGACAGATGCACGCCGTGAGGCCACAGCAAGACCAACCAGCGTATGTTGCCGATGATGTAGACACCAACAAACGCGAGCAAGCCGAGCAAGAGGTAGTGCGGGTAGTGGCCAAAGGCGTTCGAGATCGAGCCGCTCACGTCGTGCCAGTCTTTGAGGAGCCTGTGCCCGACGAAGACGATGAGCCCGCCGCCAACGACGATCTTGGCGACGACGAACAGGAGCTTGCGATGCTCCTTGATCCAGGTCCACAGCTTGTGCCAGCCCGTCATGCGGCCGTCCCCGCATTTTGCGACGTCCCGGCGCCAAGGCGCTCGACGATGGTGTGGGCGAAAGCGGCGGCGGCGGTCGGCCCGCTGGCGGTGACAAAGCGCCCGTCGAGGGTCACCTCCGCGCCCGTGTAGGTGGCGCCGCCGCGCTCGAGCTCGCCGCGGTCACCCTCGAAGCAGGTGGCGGCGCGGCCTTCGAGCAGGCCGGCACGGGCAAGGATGATGGGTGCGCTGCAGATGGCGCAGACGAGCTTGCCCGCGTTGTGAAAGTCGCGGGCGAGCCGCTGCGCTACGGGATCGTCCCAGTAGCCCTTCGAGCCGGGACCGCCGACGAAAAGGATCGCGTCGTAGCCAGCCGCGCCGACGTCGGCAAGCAGCACGTCCACCTCGACGCGGGCGCCGAGCTTTCCGGTCGCCGTCCCGCGCGCGCTCGAGCAGGTGGTGACGGCGAGGCCCGCGTGCTCGAGCACCTCGCGCGGCACGAGGAACTCCTCGTCGCGGAAGCGCTCGAACGCGATGACGGCCAAAACCCGTTGTTCCATAGGGTTGCTCACGCGCGCACCTCTCGACGCCAGTATTGTAGGATATCGCGCAGCGTGCGTTCAATGGGGATGCGCGGCGCCCAGCCGGTCGCCTCGCGGAACTTCGCACTGTCGCCGCACTGGCGCACGTTTTCGGTCGGACGGTAGAGCGTCGGGTCCACCTCAACCGCGATCCGGTTGCGCGCGGTCCGGGTGCGGCTGAGCCGCAGCAGCGTCTCGAGCGCGGCGCGGATGCTGGTGGCTTTCTGCGAGGCGACGTTGTAGCACTCGCCCGGCGTGCATCTGCGCGCGGCCAGCCAGTAGGCGCGCACCATGTCGCGCACGTCGGTGAAGTCGCGCTCGACGTCGAGGTTGCCGACCTTGAGCGTCGGTTCCTGGAGCCCGGCCTCGATCAGGGCCACCTGCCGGGCGAACGAGGGGAGGACGAACATCGGGCTCTGGCCGGGGCCGACGTGGTTGAACGGCCGGAGCCCGATGACCTTCAGCCCGTCGCTGAGGAACCGGTACTCGCCGAGCAGGTCGGCGGCGAGCTTGCTGAGCGCGTAAGGGTTCCTCGGCCGGTACGGCGTCTCCTCGGTGGTGTCTACCGAGGTGATCTCGTAGATGTCGCCCGACGAGATCAGGACAACGGTCGCCTCCGGCGCGAGGTCGGTGAGCGCCTCGAGAAGCGCGAGCGTGCCGAGGACGTTAACGCGGAAGGTCATCTCCGGGTCGCGCCAGGAGGTGGGCACGTGGCTCTGGGCGGCGAGGTGGAAGACGATGTCCGGCTTCACCTCTCCGACGAGCTTGCGGACCTGCTTCCTGATGCGCAGATCGCACGTATGGCGGCGGCGCGGCGTGAGCAGTTCCTTGATCGCGTCCTCGTTCTCGGCGCCGAAAACGGCGCCATGGAGCGCCAGCTTCTTGGTGCGGAGCAGGCGTGTGAGGTGGCAGCCGACGAAACCGTTTGCGCCGGTGATGAGCACGCTGCGTTCGCGTCCCGCCATGGTTGCCCTCAACAGGTGTTGCCCTCCAGAGTTGGCTCCGCCTATCATCCGCCGGGGACCGGAGCGATACGCTCGCGGCCCTCGACGAGTTGCCAGCTCGCGGTCCTCCGAAGGCCACGATCACGCGCAGTGTATCGCGGCGGGCGAAGGGCTGCAAGCGGCGAAAGTCGAACGTGGTGCGCCCCGGCACGCGCGCTACTCGTGAGGAACGACACAAAGACCTTCGCGCACAAGGAGCGCCGCGGTCACGCCGTTGGCCTTGACCGTCCGGTCGGCGCGCGTGATCCGGCCGCAGCCGCACGCGGGGCTGCGCTGCTTCAGGATGGCCTCATGCGCGCCGAGGGCCCGCACGATCTCGAGCGTGCGCCTAGCGCCGGTGATGAACGCCTCGGTCACGTCCTCCCCGTCGAGCCGGAGCACTCGCGCCCTGCCGTCGAGGACGTCCTCGCCCGAGCCGGACTCGATCTCGGCGCGCGGGCGGGGGGTCGGCAGCCCACCGAGCTGCTCGGGGCAGACGGCGAACAGCTCGCCGCGGTCCCAGCGGGCGCGGAGCGGCTCGTCGAGACATGTGCCCCCGTCGTAGCGGCAGTTGCAGCCGATCAGGCACGCGCTGACGATAATCATCGAGTGCTCTCCCGGTAGTGTTATCGGACCGGTCCTTGGTAGAAGGGCCACGTGAGCCGCCAGCGGAACAGGACGCGGCCGCGCACGTCGTTGCGGGGCACGAATCCCCAGCACCGTCCATCGAGGCTCTCGCTCGAGTTGTCGCCAAGGACGAAGTAGTGGCCCTTGGGCACGGTGAAGCGCTGGCCCACCTTGCCGTAGCGCCAGGCGACCTCGCGCTCGCCGCCACTGTCGTCGAGCGGGAGTCTCGAGGTCTTCCCCTCGAGCGTGTTCTGATAGGCGCACGAGGCGGCAAGCGGTGGCGGCTTCTCGACGAGCTCGCCGTTGACGTAGAGCTCGCCGTCGCGGATCTCGAGCGTTTCGCCCGGCAGCCCCACGACGCGCTTGACGAAGTTCTTCGGCGTGGCGCTCGCGTCCGGGACGTGGCACGTGGTGAAGACGATCACGTCCCACCGCCGAGGGTGGCGCACGCGGGCAAGCCGCACGTGGGTGAACGGGAGCCGGACATCGTAGGCGCACTTGCTGACCATGATGCGATCGTGCGCGCGCAGGGCGGGGGACATCGAGCCGGTTGGGACGATGTACGGCTCGAGCACGCTGTGCTTGGCCGCGAAGGCGACGAGCAGCGCCACGCCGATAATGAGGAGCCACTCACGGAGCACCTCGGCGGCCCGCCTCGGCAGGTGGTGCGCAAGGCGTTCGGCGAGGCGGCGGGCGGCCTTGCACCGCTCGCGGGCGTTGCCGGTGCGCCGGGCGCTCTCGAGCGCGTCCATTGCCTCGGCAAGCTCGGCGCGGGCGTCGTCGTCAAGGCGGCTTGTCCCGAGCTTGTCGAGGTGGGCGCCACGGAGACGCAGGCGGCGGCGCGCCCTGCGGAGCAGACGGTGCGCGCTCATCGCCCTGGGCGCCGCGCTGTGGAGCGGGGCGCCGTCACCAGACGGCCCAGTCCTCTGCGGTGGTGACGCGCCGCGCCCGGGCGACCTCGTCCTTGTCGGGGCGGGGCTTGCCGTGGCGGCCCGTCATGAAGTCGCCGAGCCGGCGCTGGAACGCGGCGTTGATCTCTTCCTCGTCGAGCTCGCACGGCGCGATCTCGGCAAAAAAGAGGTCGAGCGCCTTGGTGATCTTCTTGCGCGACGCCTCGGGCGACAGGCGACCCTTGGCGCTGCCGACGAACGTGCCGCTCTTGGAGGTGGTGCGCAGGAGGCCTTCGCGCACGAGCTCGCGGTACGCTTTGGCCACCGTGGCGGGGTTGACGCTGAGCGTGTGGCTCAGCTCGCGCACCGACGCCATGCGGTCGCCGGGCTGCACGGCGCTCGATCCGACAAGGCGTTTCACCTCGTCAATGATCTGCTGGTACACGGGGGTCCGGAGTTCGGGATCGATCGTGATCTTCATGGCCGAGCCCCTTAGTCGTTGGTGGTATGCAGGTAACAGGCCACCCAGTGGCCGTCGCTGATTTCCTTGAGCTGCGGCCCGTCGCCATCGCACGGATCGAACCGCCTGGGGCAGCGCGGATGGAACCGGCAGCCCGTTGGCGGGTTGACGGGCGACGGGACGTCGCCGGGCAGAATAATCCGTTTCGTCTTCGTTTTCGGGTCGGGCACGGGAATGGCCGACAGCAGCGCCTGCGTGTACGGGTGAAGCGGGGTGCGGTAGAGCACCTCGCTTGTGGCGAGCTCGACGATCTCGCCGAGGTACATGACGGCGACGCGGTCGCTGATGTGCTCAACCACGGCGAGGTCGTGGGCGATGAACAGGTAGGAGAGCTCGAACTCGTCCTGCAGCGCCTCGAGCAGGTTGATGATCTGCGCCTGGATAGAGACATCGAGGGCGCTCACCGGCTCATCGCACACGATGAAGCGCGGCCGGAGCGCGAGCGCACGCGCGATGCCGATCCGCTGGCGCTGGCCGCCGCTGAACTCGTGCGGGTAGCGGTTGAGGTGGTTCGGATTGAGCCCCACCTTGTCGAGCAGCTCCTTGACGATCTCGCGCCGCTTGGCGCCCCGGGCGATGCCGTGCACGCTGAGCGCCTCGCCCACGATATTGGCGACCGTCATGCGCGGGTTGAGCGAGCCGTAGGGGTCCTGGAAGATGATCTGCATGTTGCGGCGCATGCGGCGCAACGCCTCGCGCTTGAGCTCGAAGACAGGTTCCCCCCCGAAATACACTTCGCCGGCGGTCGGCTCAAGGAGCCGCAGGATTGTGCGCCCGGCGGTGGTCTTGCCGCAACCGGACTCGCCCACGAGCCCGAGCGTCTCCTTGCAGTGGACGGTCAGCGAGATGTCGTCCACGGCGTGCACGTGGCCGATGACGTGCGAGAACAGCCCCCGCTTGACGGGGAAGTACTTCTTGAGGTGCTTCACCTCGAGCAGAGCACCGTTGTACTGTGACACCGCGCCGCTCACGACTTCCTTCCTGCCCCGAGCTCGTCGAGGGGCTGTCGTCGGCAAAGCAAGTTGCTGAAGAAGGCTGGCATACGGTTGAGTTGTTGAGCCCCAGGGAGGCGACTGGTAGTAGCCACGGACGCAAGCGAAGTGGGAGGAAACGCCCCGCGCCATCCCAAGCCCCGCCAGGGGCGATTGAGAGTAGCCACGGGAGTAAGCCCGTGGCTACTACCAGGCGCCCCTATCGGGGCTTGGGGATACGGGTCGGCCGCAATCATTGCTCACCATCCGGGTAGAGGTGGCAGGCGGCGATGTGGCCGTCCGCGCCGACGGGCCTGAGCTCCGGCTCCTCGACCGGGCAGCGGTCGAAGGCGTGAGGGCAGCGCGGGTGGAACTTGCAGCCGCTGGGGAAGTCAATCGGGTTCGGCACGACGCCGGGGATCACGTTGAGGCGCTCGGTCTTGGCGCCGAGCTTCGGCAGCGAGTCGAAGAGCCCCTGGGTATAGGGATGCTTCGGGTTGCCGAACAGCTCGCCGGCGTCGGCGAGCTCGGCGATCTTGCCGGCGTACATCACGGCGACGCGCTCGGCCATCTCGGCGATGACGCCGAGGTCGTGCGTGATGAGCAGGATCGCCATGTGGAACTCCTGCTGGAGCGCGCGCAGCAGGTCGAGGATCTGCGCCTGGATGGTCACGTCGAGCGCCGTGGTCGGCTCGTCGGCAATGAGCAGCTTCGGGTTGCACGCGAGCGCCATGGCGATCATCACGCGCTGCTTCTGGCCGCCGGAGAGCTGGTGCGGATACTCGCGCACGCGCTGCTCGGGCGTGGCGATGCCGACCTTGGCGAGCATCTCGATCGCGCGGTCGAGCGCCTCCTTTTTGCTGAGGCCCTGGTGGAGCCGGAGCACCTCGGTGATCTGGTTGCCGCAGGTAAAGACCGGGTTGAGCGACGTCATCGGCTCCTGGAAGATCATTGAGATGTCGTTGCCGCGGATGCGACGCATCTCGGGCTCGGAGACCTGCAGGAGGTCACGGTCCTCGAAGATGATCTCGCCGCGCTCGATCCGACCCGGCGGCGAGGGGATCAGGCGCATGATCGAGAGCGCCGTGACGCTCTTACCGCAGCCGGACTCGCCGACGAGGCCAAGCGTGCGGCCTGCGGGGATCCGGTAGGTGACGCCGTCAACGGCCCTTGCGACGCCCTCGTCGGAGTGGAAGTAGGTGCAGAGGTCACGGATGTCAACGAGCGTCCGGCGGTCGGTGCTGATCGGGGCGGTCTCTGCGCCTACCACAGTCGCCTCTTACGATTCCGTGTTCGGTGGCTCGACAAGCTCGCCAGAGCCTGGCTCGACAAGCTCGCCAGAGCCTGGCTCGACAAGCTCGCCAGGGCCTGGCTCGACAAGCTCGCCAGGGCCTGGCTCGACGCGCTCGCCGGACTCCGTCTCGGCGGGTTCACCGGCGTCCGTCTCGGCGGGTTCACCGGCGTCCGTCTCGTCGTCAGGTGGCTGGACCGCATCGTCGCCCGAGGAAGTCTCTCCTCCTTCCGTGGTCTCGGTGGTTTCGGGCCTGGTCGTTGGCTCATCCGGCCCGGTTTCCGTCGCGCCTTCATCCTCGGGCGTCGTTTCTCCCTCGGGCTGTTCGGCCGCCTCGCCTTCCTCGCCCGGCGGGGCGGTTATCGAGCTTTCGTTGGCGGCGGCCGCCGGTCCCCTGGTGACGGACCGGGCCTTGCGCGCCTGGATGTAGGCGAGTGAGAGCGATGTGACCATGAAGATCACGGCGAGCACCGTGGTGATCTTGACGAGCACGTTGGCCGTGTCGGCGCCGAAAAACGAGGTGGTGCCCTGGCCGAGGCCGAAGGCGCCGGAGAGGCCCTCGCCCTTGGACGACTGCATCAGGATCACAATGCAGATCAGCACGGCGACTGCGATATGGATAATCAGGAGCAATGTAGCGAGCATCACGCGGCTCCTACTGCCGGGTCTCTGTTTCGGGGGTCTCGTAGTACTTGACGATCTTGACGAAGGAGTCAACGCTGAGGCTTGCGCCGCCCACGAGCGCACCGTCAATCTCGGGCTCGCGCATCAGCTCGACGACGTTGTCGGGTTTGACGCTGCCGCCGTACAGAATGCGCAGCGCGCCGGCGACCGTCTCGTCGGCCTGGGCCTTGATGAGCTCGCGCACGACGCGCTGGGCCTCGTTGGCCTGGTTGGGCGTGGCGGTCACGCCGGTGCCGATCGCCCAGACCGGCTCGTAGGCGATCACCATCTTGGCGATCTCCTCGGCGCTGAAGCCCTTGAGCCCCTCGCCGACCTGGCGTGCGAGCACGTCGTTCGTCTCGCCCGCTTCGCGCTCCTCGAGCGTCTCGCCGATGCAGAAGATCGGCGTGAGGTACGCGGCGAGCGCGGCGCGCAGTTTGCGGTTCACGTCCTCATCGGTCTCGCCGAAGACATGGCGGCGCTCGGAGTGGCCGACGATGACCTCGTTGCACCCGACGCTCTCGAGTATCTGGCCCGAGACCTCGCCGGTAAACGCGCCTTTCTCCTCCCAGTAGAGGTTCTGGGCGCCGAGGTGCACGTTCGAGTCCTTGAGCAGCTTGGCGAGCGGGCCGCAGAGCGGCGCGGGCACGCACAGCAGCACGTCCACCGCGACGACATCGGCCACCGCCTCGCGAAACGCCATGACATACTCGATCGCCTCGCCGAGCGTCTTGTGCATTTTCCAGTTCCCGGCGATCAGCGGCTTTCTCATCGGCGGCCTCTGCTCGTTCGATTCCTCCAGGAAATTTCTTACGGGACGCATCTGGGCGCTCGATCTCCCTTGTTGACACGCGCGGCCCGGACCGCGCGCCGCGGCCTGGGGTCGCGGGTCATACGTCGGTCAATGCGTTCAGGCCGGGCAGCTCACCGTTCTCGACGTACTCCATCGAGGCGCCGCCGCCCGTCGAGATATGCGTGATCCTGTCGGCGAGGCCCGCCTTCTTGATCGCGCTGGCGGAGTCGCCCCCGCCGATAACGCTCACGGCGTCGGAGTCTGCGACGAGGCGGGCGACCTCGAAGGTGCCGTGCGCGAAGTTGGGCATCTCGAAGACGCCGAGCGGGCCGTTCCAGAAAATCGTGCCGGCGCCGGCGATGACGCGCCCGAACGCCTCGACCGTCTTCGGGCCGATGTCCACGCCCTGCCAGCCGTCCTCGATGCCGTCGGGCGGGACGACCTTCGAGTTGGCCTCGTTGTTGAACTTGTCGGCGACCACGTAGTCGTCCGGCAGCATGAAGTCAATCCCCCTGGCGGCGGCTGTATCGAGGAGCCCGTTCGCCACGTCGAGCTTATCGGCCTCGAGGAGCGAGTTGCCGACGTTGTGGCCCTGCGCCTTGAGGAACGTGTAGCTCATACCGCCGCCAATGAGGAACGAGTCGGCTTTGTCCATCAGCCGCTCGATCACGGCGATCTTCGACGAGACCTTCGCACCGCCGAGGATGACGACGAACGGCTTCTTCGGCTCGCGCAGCGCCTCGTCGAGGAACTGTATCTCCTTGCGGATAAGCTCGCCGCACGCGCACTGGGCGATGTGCTCGGTCACCCCGACGACCGAGGCGTGGGCGCGGTGGCTCGATCCGAAGGCGTCGTTGACGTACACGTCGCCGAGCGTGGCGAGCGCGGCGGCGAAGCCGGGCTCGTTCTGCTCTTCCTCGGGGTGAAAGCGCACGTTCTCGAGCAGCACGACGTCGCCCGGTTGCATGGCGGCGACGGCGGCCTCGACCTCCGGGCCGATGCAGTCGGTGAGCGTTCTGACCGGCTTGCCCATGATCTTGGCGAGCGCCTCGCCCACCGGCTTCATGCGCAGGGCCTCCACGACCTTGCCCTTGGGGCGGCCCAGGTGCGACATGAGCACCGCCTTGCCGCCGTTGTTGACAACGTAGTTGATCGTCGGCAGCGAGGCACGCAGCCGGGTGTCGTCGGTGACGTTGCGGTCGTCATCGAGCGGGACGTTGAAGTCCACCCGGACGAGCACCCGCTTGCCCGCGAGGTCGAGATCCTCGATGAAGAGCTTCGCCATCGCTTGTCTTTCCTCAAACTCCCCCTGGTCGCCGCCACCAGCCCGGGCCGGCGCATGCCGACTCGGGTGAACCACGTTGCCCGTCGTGTGGCGTGCCACGCCTGATGAGCGCCAACTCGTGCAAACCACGTTGCCCGTCGTATGGCGAGCCACGCCTGACGAGCGCCAGCTCGTCGAAGCGAGTTGACTCCGGTCAACTCGCCATCATCTCGAACAGGTCCACGCAGCGCTGCGAGTAGCCCCACTCGTTGTCGTACCAGCCGAGCACCTTGACGAAGGTCTCATTGACGATGTAGGTCGAGAGCGCGTCGAAGATGCACGAGGCCGGGTTGTGCACGATGTCGGTGAGCACGACCGGCTCATCACAGAACTCGAGGATGCCCTCGAGCCCGCCGCTCTCGAGCGGGGTTTCGGACGCCGCCTTCATCGCCGCGTTGATGGTCTCTTTCGAGGCCGGCTTGGCGAGCTCGACCGTCAGGTCCACGAGCGAGCCGCAGGGCGTCGGCACGCGCAGCGCCAGGCCGTCGAGCTTGCCGTCGAGCGCGGGGATCACTTTGCCGATCGCCTTGGCCGCGCCGGTGGTCGTGGGGATGATGTTGATCGCCGCCGAGCGCGCGCGCCTGAGGTCCTTGTGCGGCAGGTCGAGGATGCGCTGGTCGTTGGTGTAGGAGTGGATGGTGGTCATGATGCCGCGCACGATGCCGAAGGTGTCGTTGAGCACTTTGGCCATCGGCGCCAGGCAATTGGTCGTGCACGAGGCGTTCGAGATGATCTGGTGCTCGGGCTTATAGGTGTCGTGGTTGACGCCCACCAGCAGCGTGGCATCCACCTCGTCTTTGGCGGGTACGCTCAGCAGCACCTTCTTGGCGCCGGCCTCGATGTGCTCCATGCACTGGGCCTTCTTGCGGAACACCCCGGTGGACTCGAGCACGATCGCGGCACCCAGCGCCTTCCAGGGGATCTCCTTGGGCTGGCGGATCGCGCTGATCGTGATCCGGTCGCCGTCCACGATCAGCTTGTCTCCCTCGACCGTGATCGTGCCCGGGTACTTGCCGTGAACGGAGTCGTACTTGAGCAGGTGCGCCAGGGTGGCGGCATCGGTGATGTCATTGATGCCGACCACATCGAAGCCGCCGCGCTCCTTCATGATCCGTAAAACCTGCCGGCCGATCCGGCCAAATCCGTTTATGCCGACTCGAATCGCCATGGAAAACGTGCCTCCCTGTCCAACGAGTTCGGTTGTCGTTCATCCCGAGCGTCGGATGCTGTCACACGCCCACGTCGGGTGTCAAGCCAATTTGCCCTGGGCTCACCGGGACGCGTGTACGAAATTGTGCGGCGCCACGCCGGGGTTATACCTGGGACCGGGGAGTGTCGGGAGAGCGCTCAGAGGCGGGTTCGACGTCCTCGGGCTTGCCCGAGGCCTTAGGCTTGCCCAAGGCCTCCAGGTGTTCCGAGGCGGCGTTTGCCTGCCTGGAATTGGCGTCGGTCTGGCTCTCGGCCGCTTGCTCGCGCAGGCCGAGCTGCCGGTAGTGGTGCATCATGGCGATCATGAAGGCGAGCAGCAGGGCGTTGAGCAGGAAGAGCAGAACCGCTTCGCGCAGGCCAAGGGCGGCGTACTCGTTGCGCACAAGCCGGGCGAAGAGGCGGGTGACTATCTCGCGCTCAAAGAGGCGTTGGCCGGCGGCGACCAACCCGACGATCACGCCGCTCGAAATGACCAGGGCGGGGACGGTGTAGCGCACGAAGATGAAGATGAGCACGCTCTCGAGAATGAGGATCAGGGAGAGGTTGATCAGGAAGAGGTTGACCCGGAACGCCTCGCCGAAGTCGAGGGTGCCTCCCTCGTTGCCGGGACCGGGGAAGAGGAAGCTGAGCCACGTTTCCTGGATTCGGCGCCCGTCGTTGACGCGCATGAAGTGAAAGAGCGCGAACATCGCCAGCAGCACGCAGAGGAAGAGGATGGCGAAATGGATGACGAACCTGTCGGCGCGATGGCTCATTCGTTCCGCCCGTCGGCGCTGATGTGAACGCGTTTCATAATCTTGTAGAGCGCCTGGCGCGTCAAGCTACTCGAGCGGGCGGCGCGCGAGACGTTGCCCTTGCACTGCTTGAGCAGCCGGCTGACGTAGGCCTGTTGGAACTCGCCCTGCACGCGCCTCTTCGCCTCTTCGTAGGGGAGCACGAGGAGGTCATCGGTGTGGAACCGGGGCGCATGCGGTTCGCCGAGAATCACGTCGCCGGTGGAGAGAATCGCGCCGTCGCTGACGATGACGGCCCGGCGGATGGCGTTCTCGAGCTCGCGTACGTTACCGGGCCAGTCGTGGGCCAGCAGCAGCTTGATGGCGTCGCGGCTGAGCCGCCGGCGCGGCACGCCCTGTTCGGTGCAGGCGCGATCGAGGAAGTGGCGGGCGAGCGGGACGATGTCGTCCACGCGCTCTCTGAGCGGCGGCAGGGTGATCTCGATCACGTTGAGTCGGTAGTAGAGGTCCTCGCGGAAGGCGCCGGCGTCCACGAGCACCTTGATGTTCTTGTTTGAGGCGGAGATGAAGCGCACGTCAATCTCGACCGGCGTGCTGGTGCCGAGCGGGAGGATCTCGCTTTCCTGCACGGCCCGCAGCAGCTTGCCCTGAAACTGGGCCGACATCGAGCCGATCTCATCGAGCAAAAACGTGCCGCCGCGTACCTCCTCGAGCAGGCCGGTCTTGTCGAAGTCGGCGCCCGTGAACGCGCCGCGCTTGTAGCCGAAGAGCTCGCTCTCGAGCAGCGTCTCGGGCAGCGATGTGGTGTTGATGGCGAGGAACTTGCTGGTGCGCCGCTTGCTGTGCTGGTGGATGGCGCGGGCGATCAGCTCCTTGCCGGTGCCGCTCTCGCCCATGATAAGCACCGGGGCGGTGGTGGGCGCCACCTTGCGGACCATGGTGAAGACATCACGCATCCCCGGGGTGTCGCCGATGATGTTGGCAAACGACGCCGACTCCTCGATCTGTTTCTTGAGGTACTCGTAGTCGCGCGCCATCTGCTTCTTGGCGAGCGCGCGCTGGACGATCAGGATCAGCTCCTCGTGATTGAACGGCTTTGTCAGGTAGTGATACGCCCCAAGCGACATGGCGCGCACGGCTGAGTTGATCGAGCCGAAGCCGGTGATCAGGATGATTTCGATGTCAGGCCGGTAGAGCTTGACGAGCTGCAGCAGCTCGAGGCCGGTCATTTCGGGCATCCGCATGTCGGCGATTACCAGGTCGAAATCACCCCGGCGGACCATGGCGAGGCCATCGGCGGGCGACAGCGTGGCGACGTGGGGCAGCCCGCGCTGGTCGAGGAGCGTGCTGATCGTCTCGAGCACGATCTTGTTGTCGTCAATGACGAGGATATGTGCGTTGTCCTGTCCCATTGGGCGGCCTCGCTCCCGAGTCGCTCTGAACAACCAGCTTATTGTAAACTGCGGGCGACACCGAGGCAATTCCTTTCCTCGCGGGCGCGCCTGCATGTCAAGATCGCTGGTCATCGAGGCCGACGCGCCGATGTTGTGGTATCCTCGCGGCGCAGTGGGACCGCTGTGTCGTGGAGATCGCTTCGTGGCTGGGATGGTGGGTAATGGAAGTCGCTAAGGAGAGCGGACGAAACATCCCCCGCACGCCCCAGATAGTCTCCGGCGGCACGGGCGGCGATCGCGTGCTGAGACGGGCGCTCAGCGCCGCGCTGGCGATCGGCCTGGTGCTGGTGGCGGCAAAGGTCGCCGCGTTTTGGATCACAGGTTCGGCGGCGATCCTCGCCGACATGTCGGAATCAATCGTGCACAACGCCGCGGTAGCGTTCTCGCTCTACTGCCTTGCGCTGAGCCGGCGGCCGCCGGACCGGCGCCACCCGTACGGCCACGGCCAGATCGAGAACATCTCCGCCCTAGCCGAGGGGAGCCTGGTGCTCGGGACGGGGATCCTGGTAGCCGTGCGCGGCGTACAGAATCTACTGACACCGAGCGTGCTGCGGATGAGCCACCTCGGCATGTGGCTCGTGATCGTCGCAGGCGCGGTCAACATCGCGCTCGGCGTTGTGCTTTGGAAGCTCGGGCGGCGCCACCGGACGATCATCCTCGAGGCGAGCGGGCGCCACATGCTGGCCGACTCGTATACGAGCATCGGCGCGGTGCTTGGCTTCGGCCTGGCGATCCTGACCGGGTGGCGGCCGCTCGACGCGATCGCGGCGCTCGTGATCGCCGTGGCGATCATGATCTCGGGCGCTGCGCTGCTGCGGCGCGCGGTGGCGGGGCTCATGCAGGAGCTTGATCCCACGATTGACATGGAGATTCAGCGCGTGCTGCGCGCCGAGCGGCACGAACACGGCTGGGACTTCCACGCGGTGCGTCACCGGCGGCTCGGCCGGCAGGTGTACGTCGAGCTGAACCTGCACTTCCGCCCCGGCATTACCCTCGAACAGGCGCACCGGGACGCCTCGCACGTCGAGCAGCAGCTCAACGAGGCGCTGCCGTTTCCGACCACCGTGGTGACCCACCTCGAGCCGAGCGGTCATAGGGAGGGGGAAGCGTCTCTTGAGGAGCGGGGTGGTGAAACCGCACATTGACGGCACGGCCTTTGGGCAGATCACGATCGCGGGGGACGTCTACCGCTACGACGTGGTTCTCACGCCCGCGGGCGAGGTGGTCGAGCGCCGGAAGGAGCTGTCGAAGCGCGTCACGGGCACCTCGCACATCGTCTCCAACGAGGAAGCGGCGTACCTCGTCGAGCTCGGCGCCGCCCGGCTCATCGTCGGCACGGGCCAGTACGGCGCGCTCGGGCTCAGCGACGAGGCGAAGGCATTACTCGACAAGAAGGGCTGCGCCGTGACACTCGCCGCGACCCCGGAGGCCATCGAGCTCTACGCCGCCGCCGCGGAACCCGTTACCGCCATGTTCCACCTCACCTGCTAGCATTGCTCACGCGCGACGACTCGGCGGGCAAATCCGCAGAGGCCACCTAAGGCGGCTTCTCGCTGCCAGAAGGCCTGAGGTTCGTGAGCAATATGCAACGAATGGCAATCAGACGCTTTTTGCCTTGACAACTGGTTGGGGGCTATGCGATAATGTTTTTGAAGCATTCAGTAGGGGATTCTGCAACAAGCCGCTTGAGCTGGTTGCCACTGTGTTCTGTATTTCCTTTGCATCGAAGGAGTTAGCTCAGTCTTGGGCGGCGTGGGGGAGCGCAAGATGAAGCGTTTGACAGCATTCTTACCGGTTCTTGTTTGTGTTCTGGTTTTGGCCTGGGTGGCGGGGGCGGCCGGGCAACCAGTTCCCACGAAGATTTATTCTGGGGGCGATGTTTCTGTTACGGCCATTCCTTATCCCGTTCGTCCCAGGCCGTTCCCAGATGCGCGCATCGTGGAACGCGTGCCGATTGACAGATGGAAGGAACTAATTCTGCCTGATGATGAGGAGATTCCAGAAGACCCAGTGGAGGACCCTACCGAAGACTCTTCAGATGAGGAGGCGGACTACGGCGACCTGTTCGATGGGGGTGGCAGCGCATGGGTCGGACCGCCCCCCGGCAGCCAGGTGCCCGAGCCGGCGACGATCATTCTTGTGAGTCTCGGTGCGCTGGCGCTGCTCGTGCGGCGGCGCAGGAAATAGACGCGAACAGAGAATCTGATGACGAAGCCCCGGCAGGGCTGCCGGGGCTTCGTCTATTCTCTCCGCCCCGCCATGGCGGGGCGGAGAGACCTTGACCGGGCTGGAGTCACGGTTATGATGCGTGCGTTGAGAGTGGCCGGAACGGAGGAGGAAAGGAGAAGCTATCGTGCTCAAGCGTGTGCATCTCGTCGTGGCGGTCGCGCTCGTGATCGGGTTTGCTGGTGCTGCGTTCGGAGTCAGCCCGCTGGACGTGCCGAAAGCGCCGCCGAAGGGATGGTGGCCGGACCCGTGCAAGGACTACAAGCCGCCGACCGAGAGGATCGGTGCAAAACAAGCGAACGTCGTCGTGGTCAACTACAACCCGCGGATCGAGTCCGAGGGTGGCCGGAAGCTGACCGAAGTATGGAACTGGAACGACCCGCGTGAGCTCACGCGCGGCGTGATCGAGGGCATCCGCACCGCGAGCGGCGGGTACATCAACTACCGCATCGTCAAGTGGGTCGAGATTGACGGCTGCCCGCCGTTCCGCAGCGGTTTCCGCTACGACGACGCCGGCATCATGGACGTGCTGAAGACGCACAAGTGGATCCAGGGCGACGGCTCGAGCTACGCAAAGATCTTCGAAGAGGCGGGGGTGACCAAGAAGTTCGTCGAAGACTTCAACGTCACCGAGGTGTGGCTCTGGGGCGCGCCGGGTTTCCACTGGGACGAGTACGCGATGCTCATCCCCGCGCGCAAGAAGCGCCTGCCGCCGACGGACAACCCGTGGTTCTACCGCCCGTACGATATCCCCGACCTCGGGCGCACCATCTGGGTGATGGGTTGGAACTACGAGCGCGGCCTGGGCGAGGCGCTCCACAGCTACGGCCACCGCTGCGAGGGGATCCTGGCGCTCGTGTTCGGCAACGGCAAGTGGGACAGGACCCTCGCCGGCAGAGACCCGTGGAACACCTGGAGCATGTGCGACACGGACTTCCCCGGCGAAGGGAGCTGCGGCAACGTGCACGTGCCGCCCAACGGCGAGGCGGGCTACGACTACGGCAACACGCGTACCGTCGAGTGCTACTGCGACGACTGGCCCACCTGGCCGAATCTCACCGGCAAGCGCGTGAAGGTGGACGGCACCGAGTGGGGCCGCGACCAGGCCAAGTACCTCGTTTGGTGGATGGGCCACATGCCGAAGAGCCCCGGCCATACCGGCTGGGGCTGGAACAACTGGTGGATCTACGTCGCCAACTTCGACGGCAACCTCAGCGACTGCAAGGCCCCGCAGAAAAAGCAAGAGAAGTAGAGCACACCGCGCGGCCTGCGCCGGGGACTGTCAATGAAGCCGAAGGATTGGCCACAGAGAAGATGGCTTCTCGTCAATCTGCGGCCACGGTAGGGCGGGCCTGTCCTGCATGGCCTTGGCGAAGAAGGCAGCCGCGGAGCAGCGGCAGTTGGTGGCCTGGACCGTTCAGCCCAGGAACAAGGGCATGCAGAAACACACGGAGCGCCGTAGGTGCGACAGAAACGTTGACATCTGCCGCCCCTACAGGGCTTAGATTGATGTGTGCGCCTTCCGGTCCTCCGTAGCCTCGGCGAAGGAGGATGCGTGCGGCTTTCTTTCACCTCTCGCAGAGGCGCAGAGATCGCAGAAACTGAGGACCTAGGATTATGCTGAGCGAACTGAAAGATCGGTATAACGACCTCAAAGCCCGGACCGACGAGCTCCGGGAGTATCTTTGACCTTGCCACCAAGCGCAAAGAGCTTGACGAGCTCGAGCGGCGCATGGCCGCGCCCGACTTCTGGAGCAATCAGGAAAAAGCCCAGAAGACCATCGCCGACGCGAACGCCCTGAAGGCGTGGCTCGACCCCGCCGCCGCCCTCGACCAGAAGCTCGAGGACGCTGCCGTCCTCATCGAGCTGGCAGAAGAAGAGGGAGAGGGCACTTCGGCCGAAGCGGACGTCTCAAACGAGCTCGGCGACGCCGAAAAGCTTCTCGGCGAGCTCGAGGTCAAGCGGATGCTCGGCGGGCCGAGCGACGCCGCGAACGCCATCGTGAGCATCAACGCCGGCGCCGGCGGCACCGAGGCGTGCGACTGGGCCGAGATTCTTTTGCGCATGTACAAGCACTGGGCCGACGACCACGGTTACACGGCGCACATAGACGAGATCCTCGCCGGCGACGAGGCGGGCATCAAGAACGTCACCTTCCACGTGCGCGGCCCGAACGCCTACGGCTACCTCAAGGCCGAGCGCGGCGTGCACCGCCTCGTGCGCATCTCGCCCTTCGACGCCAACAAGCGCCGCCACACGTCGTTCGCGTCGGTGGACGTCGCGCCCGAGGTCGCCGACGACATCGAGATCGAGCTGAACGACGCCGACCTACGCATAGACACCTACCGCGCCGGCGGCCACGGCGGCCAGCACGTCAATAAGACCGACTCGGCTGTGCGCATCACGCACCTGCCCACGGGCGTCGTCGCCGCGTGCCAAAACGAGCGCTCGCAGTTCCAGAACAAGACCATCGCCATGAAGCTGCTCCGCGGAAAACTCTACCAGCGCGAGCTCGACCGGCGCGAGCAGGAACTGAAGAAACAATACGGCAAGAAGAAGCGCATCGAGTGGGGCAGCCAGATCCGCTCCTACGTCTTTCAGCCCTACACGATGGTCAAGGACCACCGCACTGGCGTCGAGCACTCGAACGTCCAGGCCGTCATGGACGGCGCCCTCGACCGCTTCATCCACGCCTACCTGAAGGAATCAGGCGGGAACTAGCTCGAGGACATTTCACGCAAAAGCGCCAAGACGCAAAGCAAGCTTCCGATCCGACACGCCCGAGGTCGACTCTCGCTTCAAGAGCCGCGTAGCGGCGGCAGGGGGTAGCCTGTGGCGCAAGCCCCGGGGACAGGACCAAACAGACACAACAAGAACCCCGTAGGCGCGACAGAATGCCCCCACAAGGCCCCTGTAACCGCTGGGCATCCTGCGGACTCAAGTGACGAATCTGCCGGCGTACTCAGCGGAGTAGGCGTACCCGATGCCCACGTTCGCAGATCTGTGCAGGTCCATCGCGATCTGCTCAAGGGAAGCCATGGATGCGCAAATGGCTTGGATGGGATCGACGGGCTGGCCTCCGGGCCGAGCGACCATGTACTGACCCGAAGCCTGCTGTAGGAGGCGCTGGTTCTCCTTTAGGGCCTGCACAAGCTCGTCGAACTGCTGCTGGGCAAACCCCTTTACTGCCCGCGTCACGATCCCCGCGACGCGTCCTGTCTTGAGATCGAGAAGAGGCCCGCCGGAATTCCCACCATTAACGCTCCCATCTATCTGTATGACCCTGACATCTCGCATCTGATGAAGACTTGAAACGTAGCCGACGTGGGCTGTCAGTTGGGGCATCCCGAAGGGGAACCCAAGAAACACGGTTTTCTCGCCCACGCGCAGAGCCGATGAGTCACTGAGCTCAAATGCGTGGCGCTCTCCCAAGAAGGGATCATCGATCTTCAGGACGACATAATCGTGCTGTCCTTCACCGCTCTCTGCTCGGATGTGGTTCTTGAGGTCCGGGAGCGGGATCCTGATGCAGCTCTCGATATCCAGGTCTGCGGGCCGCACGAGAATCGCGTCGGGCGACTGGACGCTGCGCATGACGTGGCTGTTGGTCATGACCCCGCCTGCGACTATGAAGCCAGAACCCACATCTTGCCTCTTTCCGTTCAGCTCGATCGAGATCTGGACCACACCCGAGCGAACCTCCGTAATCAGATCAACAGGTTCCATTGCCCAAGTTCCTCTCATTTATGCCGTGCTGGCTCCTGAGGAATGAGCGATGCTCACCGGGATTGTCAAGCCCCGATGGGGGCGTCTGGGAGTAGCCGCTGCGCGGCTCCCAGCAGAGCGGCAAGGACAGCCAAGCTAGCAAGTCGCAATGCGCGCATTGCGTCACCTCCCAGCGTGCCGTTGACCGAGCTCACATCTGATTATACACCGAAATCGCCCCTACGTCCACTCGTATTCGAGGAACTGGGGCGAGTAGACGATCTGCATCGGGAGGTTCTTTGCATCGGTCTCGGGCTTGGCGGGGATGGTGGCGAGGGCGTGGAGGCCGACCGACGCGGTGATGGCGGCCGAGAGGGCGTCGAGGATGTCGTCCCGGGCGACTTCGCCGCGTGGCCACTGAGATAGCGCCCGGGCGATGATGTCGTACGTGCCGGGGTGGACGAACTCGAGGACGTGGGCGCGCTCGAGGTAGCCCTGCTCGGTGCTCTTGTGGTAGTCCATCGGGCGTCCGCCGGCCAGCGCCCAGAAACAAATCTCCGGGTGGACCTCCTTGATTCGCGCCCGCGCCTTGTCGTCGCGCACGAGGAGCGCGTCCACCTCGCGGATCTTTGGGACGATGGCCCAGCTCTGTTTGGATAACCTCTTGCCGGTCTTGCGCTCGTTGATGTCGCACGCGTCCCTATACTTCTGCGCGGAGACGGCATCCCGGCACGGCGCGGGGAACACGCTCGGCCCACGATCGCCGCCGAGCAATCGTCTCGCCTCCGTGTCGCACGTGCGCTCTTCCTTCCCTTCATCCCGCAGCCCGATCGGGATATCAATGAGAATGACGACCGCCTTTTCATACTCTTGCCAGAGCTTCTCGACGTTCGGGAAGACCTTCAACCTCGGCTCGCCGAGCTCCGGCAGCGCCACGGCAAACCATCCCGCCTTGCATCCATTTACACCGACAAACATGCCTTACCCCTCGTGGTCGGCGACGTGTTCTTCATGCGCATCACAATGGCGGGCTCACCTCCCGCACGTGATCCTGGCAGCGATTATGCTATACTGCATCTTGGTCACGATGCAAGGGAGGGCGCGCGATGACTGCCTGGCTCAAGGAAGTCTTTGCCTCGACAGAGATCACGACCGCAGTGGCGGCGGTGCGTCTCGTCGCCGCGGTGGTGGCGGGCGCGTTGATCGGGCTCGAGCGCGAGGCGCACGCCAAGCCGGCCGGCTTCCGGACCTACATCATCATCTCGCTCGGCGCCGCGCTGCTGATGATCCTCTCGATCTATATCCCACAGTCGTTCCCGCACTTCCAGAACGGCGACCCGGGCCGGATCGCCGCGCAGGTGGTGACGGGCATCGGCTTTCTCGGCGCGGGCGCCATCTTCCGGCTCGGCGTCAACGTGCGCGGGCTGACGACCGCCGCGGGGATCTGGACGACAGCGGCCATCGGCCTCGTATTCGGCGCGGGCATGTTCGCCATCGGTGCGATTGCTCTGGCGCTCGTGCTGATCACGCTGACCGTCCTCAACGCGATCGAGTTCCGGCTGATCGCGGCCACCGAGTACCGTTCGCTGCTCGTCGTCTCGGATCGCCGTCCCGGCCAGATCCGGCGCATCACCGAGGTGCTCAGTGGCCACGGCGTGCCCGGGCACAAGCTGTCGGTCGCCGAGCACCTCGAGGAGGGCCGGATCGAGATCCGCGCCGTCGCGCGGCTCGAAAAGGGCCTTGACGTCAGGAAGTTCTTCGACCAGCTCGAGGCGATCGAGGGCGTCCAGCATATCGAGCTCGAGTAGGCTCAGGGCGCCTCGCCCTCGTCGGCGGGCGCTTCCGGCTCGAGCTTGACGAAGACGATGCGCGACCCGGCCGGGCCGATCGCGTGCGGCCGGCTCCCCACTTTCTCCTCGAGGATGGAGGTCTCGATGACGAACTCGAGGTCCGGGCCCCGGATATAGCCTTGAGGCATGTGGCCCGCCTCGCCCGCGTCGTGCGCATAGAAAACCGGCCGCCCCAACTCAGCAAGCCGCCGCGCCAGCGCCCCTGCCTCGACCGGATCGGCCCGCTCGCCGTCGAGCATGATTGAATCAACGTAGTAGAGCGTTTGCATCACGAGCGGCACCTGGCTTGCGGCGAGTGAGGCATCGAACAACACGATCGCGTCGCGCGGGAACGGCTCGCGCCGGAAAAACTCGTCATACTGCCCCAGGATATCGCGCTCCGGCTTGTGCCGCTCCCACGGCCGGACCACCCGCTGCTCGCGCGCCGTGACCGCCGGCAGCATCACGGCGAGAATCGCCACGAGCACCTTGACCGCCTCGCCCAGGATGAGCCGGCCCGAGACCTCGCGCAACGCAAGGAGCGAGTACGCCACGAAGAAGTACGCGAACGGAAGATAGAGCGGCACGAGGCGCGCCGCCCCGTGCATCAGCGTGCCGCTCGTCATCGGGTTCCAGATCGCCGTGAGCAGGAACAGGAAGAAGACCGTGAACGGCAGCGTCAGCCCTGGCTGCCGCTTCCGCACGATGCAGAAGTAGATGAAGAGCCCCACGCCGAGCAGGAAGAACCCGAAGCCGAGCTCGTCGAGAAACTGGTAGAACCACTTCGCGTGATGCACCACTACGCCGCCCTCGACAACGTACGGCGGCTGCCGGACGGCGAAGACCACGACGTATGCGAGCGCCACCGCCGCACCCGCCAGGCGCAGCGCGAGCCCGTCGCGCCACGCAAGCACCCCCCGCACCCCCTCTCGGAACCGCGCGTTGCGCCGGTAGGCGGCCCGGTATGTCATCACAGCAAACACGATGAGGCCCACGATGCCGCCGAGCCGCGCCATCGCGGCAGGCAGGTTGGACGTCCAATCGCCCGCGGCGCTCGAGACAAGCGCTGCGGTCAGGCCGCGCGCGAGGGTGCGCGTGTAGTAGGTGCCGAGGAAGGTGTCGAACAGCGCCGGTTGAAACACGAACAGCAGGAACGGAAAGACGATGAACCGGTACAGCCGCTTCGCGTGGTACCGCTGGTACGTACTGCACACAAACACCACCCACCCGACGAGCAGGGCCGGGTAAAGGTGTTGGCCCGTCAGCACGAGCTGGCCGAGCGCCACACCGGCGAGCATGCCGAACGGCTTGATCTCCAGCCGCACGAACAGGACAAGGAACAGGAACGCGGTCCACACGAGACACTGCGCGATCACGGCCGGCGACGAGGTGCGCACGAAATAGCTCTGCGCAAAGTTCAGCACCAGGAGCACCGTCGCCAGCAGCGCCACCTTGACGCTCGTGACGGCGCGAACGAACAGGAAGAACATCACGATCCCCACGATCGCGGCGAACGCCGTCACGTGCAGCGCCCCCCACCGGCCGAGCAGCGAATGCCCGATCGCGATCCACGTCGCGCCGAAGTGCAGAAATGCGGGGTAGATCGTCTCCGGGTCGCGCGGGCTCACCCGGTAGTCGCCCGCAAGGCGGGTATTGCCCGCAAGGCGGGTGTCGCCCGCAAAGCGTGTGCCGCCCGCAAGGCGGGTGTCGCCCGCAAGGCGTGTGCCGTCTGAGGCGTCGCCCTGCGCTGTCTCGGGCCAGAGCTTCTCGCCGATCGCATCGTCGAGCCTGAACGAGCCGCGCTCGGCCAGCGCGATCCCGCACGCGAGGTGACGCCCCGCCTCGTGCCCGCGCCAGACGGTACGCATCGGCGAGGTGAACAGGAATGCTGCCACGACGAGAAGCACCGGCGCGTAGAACCACTCGTTGCGCAGCACCAGGTTGTTGACGAGGCCCTTGATGCCCGCGGCCATGCCCCGGTCGCTCCATGCACCGCGCACGGTCTCGCGCCACGAGCGGGCGCCACCCGCCGGCGCATCACTTCGCCGCGTGCCGAACAGCTCGCTCGGCTTCCGCCCCGCGGCCAACAACCCGGCCACACTAAGCGCCGCCACGATCGCCACGAGCAGGTAGCGCGAGAATACGCCCACCTCGCCGAGGACGAACCCGACCCAGCCCGTCACCAGCATCGAGGCCGCCACCTGCACCACGGCCGCCGTCCACGGCCCGAGCACCTCGCCAGAGAACCGGCGCACGCGCTCATAGCGCCCGAGCACGCTGCGCCACAGCACCGCCCCAGGCATAAACAGCAGCAGCGGCAGTGCAATGCAGACGAACAACGCGTTGAGCAACTTGGCCGGCACCGGCTATCCCTCTCGGATGGCAAGCACAATCGGCGCCGATTCTATTCGAGCGTGCGCCGGTTGGTCAACGAGCGGGCATCACCCCTTGTCCGCAAGACCTTGTCCGCAAGGGCCTCACCCCTTGTCCGCAAGACCTTGTCCGCAAGGGCCTCACCCTTGTCCGCAAGGGCCTCACCCTTGTCCGCAAG
>CBDUSE010000026.1:0-24227 GCA_965369835.1 uncultured bacterium | reverse complement strand
CGAGGTGGAACGGCTTGCCGATGTAGTCGAACGCGCCGAGCTTCATACACTCGACGGCCGACTCGACCGAGCCGTAGCCGGTAATCACCACCACCTGCGTGCTCGAATCAATCGCCTTGACCCGCTCGAGCACCTCGATTCCCGTGATGCCGGGCATCTTGATGTCGGTGAGCACGATGTCGTAGCGGCGCTCGGTCGCCATGCGGACGCCTTCTTCGCCGCTCGCCGCCTCGTGGACCGTGCAGCCCAACGTGCTCAGGAAGCCCGAGAGCAGTTCGCGCACAAACGCCTCGTCGTCAACAACCAGGATGGTCGCCTGGCTCGCCGCCGTAGTCGCTGTCGCCTTCTCCCCCATCAGTCCCCTTTCATCGCCTCAGTAGGAGTGGCACTCTGATACGACGGGCCTGCGATCGGCAGTTGGAGCGTAAAGCGTGCCCCCTCGCCCGGGGGCGACTTCACCTCGATCTCGCCGCTGTGCGCGGCCACGATTCCCTGGCACAGGCTCAGCCCGAGCCCTGTGCCCTTGCCTTTCTGTTTCGTCGTGAAGAACGGATCGAAGATCTTGCCCAGGATGTCGTTGGGAATGCCCGGGCCGGTGTCCTCGATGACAATCCGCACCAAGTCTCCCTCGCGCGCCGTGCTGAGAGTGAGCCGCCGCGGCCCGTCCGTCTCTGCCATTGCCTGGACCGCGTTCGTCATGAGGTTCGTGAGCACGCGCGCCATCTGCAGAGGATCGAGCTGCACCGTCGGCAGGGCTTCCGCGAAGTGGCACACGACCTCCACCCCGCTCTCCTCGAGCGGCGCCCGCACGATGTCAAGCGCGTCATCCACCAGCGCGTTGAGGCTCGTCGGCTCGAGCGCCACCTCGTCCTGGCGGGCGAAGCCCATGAGGTCGCGCACCATCTGCGTGCACATCGCCGTCGTCTCGTTGAGCCGCTCGACGTAGGTGGCCCGCTTCTCATCGGAGGCCGGCATCTTCAACAACTGCGCGTAGCCGGTCACCGAGGTGAGGATGTTCCTGAGATCGTGCGCGATCCCCGCTACGAGCCGACCGAGCGACGACATCTTCTCGGCCTGGATCAGTTTCTGCTGCGTCTCCTCGAGCTGCCGGTATGAGGCCTCGAGCCGCTGGTGTGCTTCCGTTACCTCGCGGTTTGTCGCCTGCACCTCGGAAAACAGCCGCGCATTCTCGATGCTGATCGCCGCCGAGTTGCACAGCACGGTGAGGAACTCCAGGTCTTCAGCGGCAAACGCTACCGTGCGCGACAGCTTGTCCACATACGCCACGCCGACTACCTTGTCGTTCGCCAGCAGCGGCACGCACATCGCCGACCGGATGCCGACAAGCGTGATGCTCTCGCCCTCGGAGAAGCGCTCGTCGCTCCCGGCGTCTTCGGTCAGGATCGACTGGTGCGACCCCATCGCCTGGCGCACGATCGTCTCGCTGACCTGCACCGGCCCGTCCACGGTCATCCTGTCGCGGCACTTCGTCACCACCGGCCTGAGCTCGCCTGTCGCCTTATCGCACAGTAGGAGCACGGCGCGATCTGCGTCCATCTCGTCGAGGATCGTGCACACCACCAGCTCGAGAAGCGAATCGAGCTCTGCGAGCACGTTGATCCGACGCGCGATCTCGTAGAGCGAGCAAAGCTTGTGCGCCGTCGCAAGCTCCTCGGTGCCGCAGACCTTCGCCACCTGCACCGCCTGCGTGGCCAGCGACATTTGCACCTTCGGCATGCCGATCACCGAGGTCGCGCTGTCATTGACGACCAGCTCGGCCGGTTCGCGCGAGGCGAGCATCGCCTCGAGCTCGTCGAGCTTGTCGAGGCTCGTGAAGATGAACTCGCTGCGGCCCATCCGGATGCGGTCGTTTGGGTCGAGCCGCGCCTCGACGGTGAACTCGCCGTTGACGAACGTGCCGTTCGTGCTCATGCAGTCGCGCAGCACGCAGCCGCCGTCGCTGAAGACGATGTCCGCGTGGTGGCTCGAGAGCTTCGGGTCCGGGATCATGACCGCCATGTTCTCACGACGGCCCACCGTCATCACATCCCGGCCCAGCAGGATTTTTCGCCCCTTGGCCGGGCCGCCGATGACGTAGAGCATCGGCTGGCTGGCTGACCCTGTCTCGTGCATTATGCATCTCCTCACAGTCCTGCAGGCTGCCCGACTGCCCGTCGGCGCACGCTCAACGGCGGTCCGTAGCAACGAGCCAGCACACGCGCACGCACGCGCCTGGCCCGGGCACACTGGTTGCTGCCCACCCAAGCGCTGCTATTTCGCATGCCGCCTCGCTCCGGGCGCTCGGACTAGTAGTCGGCGTACGGGTCGCCGTTTACGTCGTTACCCGCGAGGTTCACCGACATATCGCCGGTGCTGTAAACCCAGCCGCCGCTGCCGTCGTTGGCGGCCACGACAGCGTTGCTCGGCGTGACCGCCTCATCGGGAATCGCCCGAATGTAGTTGGGCACGAGGTCCGAAAGGGCCGTCGGCGGCGTGCCGTCATTGTCGCTCTGCCAGAGCCGGATCGCTGAGCGGAGCGAGTTGATGTTCGCCTTGGTCGTGGCGACCTTCGCCTTGTCGCTCTGGCCCGCGAACTTCGGCACGATGATCGCGGCGAGAATCCCAATGATGATGATCACCAGGATGATCTCGACCAGCGTGAAGCCGCGCATGTTCCTGAAGCGTTTCATCCTGAGTGCTCCTTCTTGTGTGACGTACGAATCCGCAATGACCTGAGAACCTACTGATTGATCGTCGTGATCAGGTCGGTGATCGGATCGAGGATCGAAATGGCGATAAACCCCACCACGCCCGCCATAAACACCAGCAGTACCGGCTCGACCACCTTCGTCAGGTTATTGATTGCTGTGTTGACCTCGCGGTCGTAGTAGCTCGACACCTTCTCGAGCATCGCGCCGAGCGCTCCCGTCTCCTCGCCCACGGCGACCATATTCGTTACCATATCGTGTATATAGCGGTGCCGCTTGAGTTCGTCTTGCACCTGGCCCCCCTCGCTCACGGTCTCGATAATCCGGTCCACCGTGCGCTCGATCACCGCGTTACCCACGATCTCGCGTACCACGCGCAGCGCGCTCAGCAGCGGCACCCCGCTGTTGACCATGATCGCCAGCGAGTGGGCAAACCGCGACAGCACAATCCGGCTCACCACCGAGCCCACAATCGGCAGCTCGAGCAGCATCCGGTCGCGCAGGTAGCGTCCCGAGGGCCGGCGCGTGTACAGCTTCCACGCCACCACCAGCCCCACGAGCCCCAGGCCCACCAGCACCGAGTAGGCGCGCAGGAATTGCGCCACGTTGATCAGGATGACCGTGGTGGCCGGCATCCGCGCCCCCATGTTCTCGAACAGCCCGAACAGGCGTGGGATCAAGAACAGCACCAGGAAAAACAGGATCCCCACGCACCCCGTCAGCAGCACCAGCGGATAGGAAATCGCTGAGAGAATCCGCGACCGCCGCTCGACCTGCGTCTCGAAGTACTCGGCCACCTTGCTCAGCATCTCGTCGAGCACGCCGCCGACCTCGCCCACCTCGACCATGTGCACGAGGAACGACGGGAAGACCCGTGGGTGGCGTCGCAGCGCCTCGGAGAACGACAGCCCCTTGTTGATCGCTTCGATCACCTGCCGCGTGGCCGCCTGCAGCCTCGGGCTCTTGGTCTGTGTCGCCACGCTCTCGAGGGCGCGGGTGAGCGGGATGCCCGCGTCAATCATCGTGTAGAGCTGCCACGAAAAAATCGCCCGGTCCTTGTTGTGTACCGGCAGCAGGTGCGAAAACCGATTGCGGCACCTGGCCTTCTGCTCCACGACCGGCTTGGCGTCGAGCAGCAGGTAGTCCTGCCCCATCAGCTTGTCGCGCAGGTCGCGCAGGCTCGCCGCCGCGAGCGTGCCGTGCAGCTCCTGTCCGCCGCGGCTCATAACCCGGTACTGGTACTGCACCATTGCTCCTCCTCGACGTGCTCGGTGCGCTTCTGCACTTCCTCGAGCGTGGTCTCGCCCGCGAGCACCTTGCGCAGCCCGTGATTCCACAGCGTGTGCATCCCCGCGTGGCATGCCGCCTGCTTGATCGCGTTCGCGGCGCTGGTCGTGACGATGAGCTGCTTGATCTCCTCGTTAATCTCCATCAGCTCGACGATCACCGTCCGGCCCCGGTAGCCCGAGCCGCCGCACGCCTTGCACCCGGCGCCGCGGTAGAACAGCGTGCCGGGCTCGAGCGTGATCCCCTGCCTGGCGAGCTCGTCGAGATCGGGCCTGTACGTCTCCTTGCACCGCGAGCAGATGCGCCGGGTCAGCCGCTGGGCCGCCACGCCCACCAGCGACGAGGCGACCAGGTACGGTTGAATCCCCATATCGAGCAGCCTCGTGATCGCGCCCGCCGCGTCGTTGGTGTGCAGCGTACTGAACACCAGGTGCCCCGTGAGCGCCGCCTTCACCGAGATCTGCGCCGTCTCGGTGTCGCGCATCTCGCCCACCATGATGATGTCCGGATCCTGGCGGAAGATGCTGCGCAGCCCGGTGGCGAACGTGATGCCCGCCTTCAGGTTCACCTGTACCTGCGTGATCCCCTCGAGCCGGTACTCGACCGGGTCCTCGACCGTGATGATGTTGGTGTCAATCGTGTTGAGCCGGTTGAGCGTGGCGTAGAGCGTCGTGGTCTTGCCGCTGCCCGTGGGGCCCGTGGCGAGCACGATCCCGTAGGGCCGACTCGCCATCCGCTCCCAGCGCTCGAGCAGTGTCGGGTCGAAACCGAGCTGGTCGAATCCGAGCAGCATCGCCGACTCGTCGAGGATGCGGATCACCACCTTCTCGCCGTAGATGCCCGGTAGCGTCGAGACCCGCAGGTCCACGTTCGTGTTGTTCGTGCGCAGCTTGATCCGCCCGTCCTGCGGCACGCGCCGCTCGGCGATGTCCATGTCGCTCATGATCTTGACGCGCGAGACGATCGCCGTCTGGAAGCTCTTGGGCGGCGTGATAAACTCATGCAGGAAGCCGTCCACCCGGAACCGCACCCGCAGCCGGTTCTCGTCGGGCTCGATGTGGATGTCGCTCGCCCTCTGCTTGACCGCCTGCTGGATCAGGTAGTTGACCAATTTGATGATCGGCGCCTCGGTCACCGCCTCGTCGCTCATGTCGAAGCTGATCGCCTCGGCCTCCTCGTCCACCACCTCGACCTGCTGCTCCTCGTCCACGCCGAGCTCCTGCAGGATCTGCTCGTAGCGCCCCTCCTGCTCGTAGAAGCGCTCGACGAGCGCCTTGAGCCCTTCTTTGGCAACGGCGACCGGCTGCACCTCGTTGCGGGTGAGCGCCTCGACCATATCAATTGCCGAGACGTCAAACGGGTCCGCCATGCCGAGCCGCAAGACGCCGCCGCGCCGGCTCAGTGGTACCACCTCGAACCTGCGCACCACCTTCTCGGGCACCGCCTTGAGCACGTCCGGCGGAATGGCAACCGACAAGGTCTCCGGCAGCACCTCGAGCCCCGCCCAGTCCGCCACGACCCGCTGCGCCTCGGTCGCCTCGACGGCGCCGCCCGAAACGAGCGCCTCGACAAGCGGCACCCCCCGCTCGCTCATAGCCGAGAGCGCCGAGCTTACCTGCGGCGGGCTCACCGCGCCGCTCGAGACGAACGCGCCCGCCAGCGGCTGCCGCCCCTCGGTCGGGCCGGCCACGCTCGCGAGCGCTCGCTTAGTCACTTGCGTCGCGGTTTCCCGGCGCCGCTCGGTGGGCTCGGCCTGGTGCATCGCCGCCTGGCACGCCGCAATTTCATCGAGCATCTCCTGCGCGCTCTGGTAGCGGTCGGCCACCCGCTTCGAGAGCGTGCGCATCACGATTGATTCGACCTCGCCCGGCACCTTGCGCCGCAGGTCGCGGATCGGCCGCGGCGGCTCGTAGCGGTGCATCATCGTGATCGTCTGCGGGTTGTCGGACGTGAACGGCAGCTCGCCCGTGAGCATCTCGTAGAGCATGATGCCGAGCGAGTAGATGTCCGTGCGCAGGTCCACCTCCTCGCCGCTGATCTGCTCGGGGCTCATATACTCGGGCGTGCCCATCACCGCGCCCGTTTTAGTGAGTATGGTTTGGCCGGTCACCTGCACGAGCCCGAAGTCCATCAGCTTGACCAGCCCTGACTCGGTGAGCATCACGTTGCTCGACTTGATGTCGCGGTGGATAAAGCCCATCCCGTGCGCGTACCCGAGCGCTTCGCACACTTGCGCGGCGATCTCGAGCGCACGCTTGACGGTGAGCCGTCCTGAACGGCGGATCACGCTGCGCAGTGTGCGGCCCTCGATATACTCCATCGCGATGTAGTGCACCCCTTCGGCCGAGCTGCACTCGTACACCTCGATTATGTGCGGGTGCGTCAGCTTCATCTGCGCCTGCCCTTCGCGATGGAAGCGCGCCACCGTGGCGCGGTCCACCATCGTCGGCGGCAACACCTTGAGCGCCACTTTTCGCCCGGCCTCTGTGTCCTCGACCAGGTACACGAGTGCCATGCCGCCGTGCCCGAGCTCGCGCACGACCCGGTACTTGCCGAGCTGTCGTTTGCCCTCTATCGCAGCGCCCGCCACCGGTGCATCCCTCGTTCGGTTGTTACAACCCCGTGTCCCACGTCACCCGGAACCCGGCGCAGTCCACGTACAGCTCCACCTTGTCGTCATCTCCGACCTTGACCGAGGCGAGGCGCAGCTCGAGGTCTGTGCCGTGGTAGAATTGCTCCCAGTGCCAGCCGCCCGGCGGCGGATCGTCCGTCACGTCGAGGTACATCCGGCCGGTGTTCTCTATCCCCTCATGGTCGTCCAACTCGTCGTTCGGCCAGATGTGCCACTGGCCGGTGGCCGCGCTCACACTGAAGTGCCACTGCACCCTGAGGTAGTCGTCGTCGGGATCATCGCTGACGTAGCCCGAAATGACGATCTCGACCTTGGTGATCGGCACGGCCCGCACGTCGCTGCCTAGCCCCGCGAGCGACATCTGGTCAGCCCCCTCGCCAAGCCTGTGATGGGCGTACCACCCGCTCTCGCCCTCGGCGCTGTCGATCAGGTTCTGCTCGTCCTGCCACTCGTTCGTGCCCGTGCCGTAGTGGCTTGCCCAAATGTGCAGGCTGCCCGAATCGGTGGGCGTATAGACGTGTGCCACCCGCTGCCGTGTGACCGTTCCGAAGGTGCCCTGCGCAGCGACCACCACGTACCCCGACTCCCGGCTGGTCACACTGGCCGAGTACGTTCCGCCGGCAAACGGCACGTCCGAAAACGACCCGTTCCAGCTCATGTCCTGGCTTAGTTCGCGGACGACCCGCTCGAGGCCCGCGTCGGCGATCAGCGTCGCCTGAAGGGCGGTCTTCTCGTTGTCCGAGACTTTGTGCCGCGAATGTACCACCGCCAGGAAGCGCATCCCGACCGCCAGAATCACGAGCATCACCGCCAGCGCGAACACCAGCGCGTAGCCTCCCTCGCCCCGCGGTCGGATCGGCCCGCGTGCTTCGTTCATTGCGTCAATACCCCGCTTTCGATCGTGAAGGACTCACCCGTCCCGTCGTCGGTGAGCACCAGCCGCACCCGCATCAGCCCGAGCGCCTGCTCCCGGTAGCGGTCCCGGAAATCGGTCTTGCAGTAGTCATAGGCGCGCAGGTTGTCGAACGCCGCCTCCGCTTCGTCCCCCCCGATCTCGCCCAGCGAAAAGAACGGCCCGAAATCCTGCGGCGTCCACGTGGTGGTCTCGATCGTCTCCTCGCGCAGGAGGCCGTTGACGTAGAGCGCCATCGTGCGGCCGTCGCCGATCCGGCGACCCGTGCAGTCCCACACGAGCGCGACGTGCACCACCTCGCCCGGCGCCCAGGTGGGCTCCCATTTCACCTGGGTTGAACTACTCCCGTTCATCTGGAACACGAGTTTCCGTTGGGAATGGTCGAAAAAGAGCGCGATCTTCCCGCCGCCTGCCTCGGCGGCCACCAGGTACTTGTCCTGGTTAAGACCCCGCCACTCGGCCGAGAAGTCCGGTTTCAGCCAGAACTCGAGCGTGCCGCACGCGTTGTCGAGCACGCTGCTGGCGGGAAAGAACACACGCCCGCCCGAACCGGCCGCCGACCAGCAGCCCAACCCGAAGTGGACCGCGCGCCACGCCGAGACGCCCGCGAGGTAGCCCGCGGGCCCCACCTGGGGATCCGTCACATCGCCTGCCCCGTCGAGCTTGCTCCACAACGTGAGCCCGCCCGTCCAGAAGCTCGTCACCTGCTCGGCGAGCGCCTGCTTCTCCTCGAACTCGACCTGGCGCCAGAGCGCGTCGTCCTCGGCGCACAGCTCCACGCGGCGGGCAAAGCTCCCGGCCCCCGTCGTGCCGCTTGTGAAGATGCACAGGTAGTTGTCCGAGCGCTCCTCGATCTCGTCCGTCGTCCGGAGCTCTGCGAGTAGCCGGTTCATCGCCGCCCGGCCCGCCTGCACCAGCTCGGTCCTGCCGCGGCCCTTCTCGATGAGGTCCGAGGCCGCGATGAAGATCGTCGCGATCGAAGCCGCCACCATCGCGAGCACCGCGATCGCCAGGCACATCTCGACCAGCGTCAAGCCGCGCGCCCCGCGCCGGCCGGTCCCCGAGTGCGTCAACCCGGTCATCGCTCAGGGCACCTCCCAGGTTCGCACCGGCAGCACCGTATCGCCCATCAGGAGCTGGACCGATTCGGACACGCTCGTGCCCGTCGGCGACGTCCAGTACACCATCACCGTTACCCACTTGAGCCCCCCGCCGACGTAGACCGCCGTCATCGAGCGGGAATAGCCCGGCGCGCCCGCGACCGGTGTGGCCGCCTCAGTCGCCACGCTGTCGTAGCCGCGCGCGCGCACGAGCTCCGCCTCGTGGCGCAGGATGCTCAGTGCCACGACGCGTTTCGCGTCCGCTTCCTCGCTCAGGCGCCCCAGCGCCAGCATCCTCGTGAGCGCCACCAGCGCCGTGCCGAGCACGAGCACTGCCATCATCACTTCGAGCAACGTGAAGCCGGCGCGGCGCGCACGAACGTGGGCCGATTCTGTCCGGTGGTCCATGGACACACTTCTCCCCTTCCAGAGTTCTTCTGCATCTGAGATCATCGGTGGGATCGAGGGGCCGATTGAGGCGTTTCTATCGCAGCTCGAAACCGGCCAAACACGCGCGCGGCACGCCGCAGCTCAGAGCGGCTTGCCGCTGGATTCGACGGTCACGAGGCCCGTGCCCGGCTTGACCGTGACCGTGACCGTCGCGCCATCGGAGCCGCACAGCGTCACTGTACCCCCTTCGCTCGGCTCGCCGAGCAAGTTGAACTCCAGCAACTCGCTCTGGAAGGTGCACCCGACGAGGTCAATGCCGTGACCCAGCGACCGTTCCACAACCAGCGCGGGCGGCTTCGGCGTCTCCACGCGGTAGATACTGATCGCCTCCTGGCTGCTCTTGAAAAGGACTCGGTGCGCCCGGCTCTGGGCGATGGCAAGCTGCTGCGCATAGGCCAGATCCGCACGCAGGCGGATCCCCTCGCTCTCGACGGCAATCCGGGGCGAGGCGTTTATGAGCCTCGGAACGACCAGCAGCGTGAGCAGCGTAATGATGGCGATCGTCAGAACGAGCTCGAGCAGCGTGTACCCGCCTCGCCAGTCCTCACAGCGTCTTCTGTTCATCGGAGGCCTCTCCGCGCGCGGCCTACAAAGTAACGCCGACCTTGCCGAGCCTCGCCAACGCGAGCGGCGCCGCGATCTGTGCCGCCAGGACGCTGTAGAGGCTCACCGTCTCCGGTGCGAACAGGTGCTCGGGATTGGGGTCAAAGAGCACGAGCGCACCAACAACCGCGCCGACCGCAACGCACGGCACGACCAGCGCCGCCGTTTGCTGCGGCATCCACGGCTCGCGTCCCTCGGCATCCGGCGCGCACAGCTCGAGGTGCGTCGGCCGGCGCTGCTCGAGGGCCGTGCCGAGCGCCCCCGAGCCGGCCTGCACGCTTACCGTCTCGCCCGGCTTGGCCGCCAGGCCCGAGCCGCCGACAAGCTCGAAGCGCCCCTCGCCCTGGGCCAGCAGCAGGGCGCACGCGTGCGTCTCGAAGCCCGAGACGAGCGCTTGGTCAACGATCCCGACGACGGTCTCGACGTCCTGTGCGCCCGAGAGCATCGAAGCTATCTGCTGCTGGGTGGTCAGGTGCGCCAGCGTCCGGCGGTACTCGTGGTTCGTCCGCTTAAGGTGCTCGTTCGCCGCGTTGAGCTCCGCGGTGAGCCGCTTGTTCTCGCGGCGCAGACCGTACTTCTGCGCGATCCGCTCGATCGGGTTGAGCACGTCCCGCTCGAAGTCCTCGAACGGCTTGAGCAAGTACGCGTCCGCGCCGAGCCGGAGCGCGTCAACCGCCGTCTCGATCGAGGCATAGCCGGTGATCAGCGCTACGCCGATCTCGTCCGAGTGCGCCCGGATCGCCTCGAGCACCTCGATCCCGTTCATGTCCGGCATCTTGATGTCGGTGATCACCACGTCGAACTGCCCGCTGCGGGCGATCTCGACACCCTCGCGGCCACTGCGCGCCGTGGCGATCATGTGACCGCGCTCGGCCATGATCGCTTCGAACAGCGACAGCATCATCTCCTCGTCGTCAATCACCAGCAGCTTCAGATTCGCCTTCATGACTCCGCCCTCAGCGATTCGCCAGGTTCGTTTCTCCGGGCTCGGTGGTCGAGGAGCCCTGTCCCGGCTCCGGCGGCTCACCAAACCGCTTGTAGAGTTCCTTGAAAAACCGCTCCCCCCGATACTCGAGTACCACGCCGCGCGCGGTCACCCGTACGACACTGAGCTCGCCGATCCGGTCGCCGGCCCGCACAACCTTGCCGTTGACCAGCGCCGCCAGCCCGCCCGCCTCATCGAAGATTCCCGTGAGCCGCAGCCGTGCCACCTTCTCCGCGCCGATCTTGCGCGCGGTCGTCACGGGCGCCGGGTCCTTGATCTCTTGTTGCACCGGTTCCTCCGGAACGGGGCGGAACGGGTTGCGTATCTTGGGCGGTAGCGGCTTGAGCGCCACTTGCTTCGTCGCCAATAGCTCGAGAGTCGCCGGCGGCACTTTCGCGGCAGACTTGCCGACAGCCGACCGCATCGCCGGCCCCGGAGGCGCAGCCCCCCCGCGCCCCTTGCCCGGCAGGTGTGCCGCCGCTATGACAAGGCCGAGCCCGATCGTGCCTGCCAGCAGGATCTTCTCGCTCGTTTTCATCGCGCCGGCCCCCCCTCGAGCGACTGCGCATCCGCCTCCGCGTACGTCTCGAGTAGAAACGAGAACCGCTCCGGTTTCTCCTTGTCCCAGCGGGACACCATGTCTATTTGGACTACTGAGCACGGCGTCCCGTCCGACTCGAGTTTCCTGAGAAAGCCGAGGAAATCCTCGAACGCGCCCGCCACGGTGAGCGAGGTGCGACAGCGGGCGTATTTCTCGAAGTTCTGCTTCGGCAGCGGCGACATCGAAACGAACGCCAGGCCGGGATGCGCCGTCGGATCGGTGATTGCCGAGAGCAGCCGGGCCCGTGACTCCTTGTCGAGCACGAACCCCGCGAGCACGTCCCGGCGGCGCCGCGCAGCGTCCAGCTCTCGACGCTCCACCTCGAGCTCGAGCACCACCGTCTGGAGCTCGGTGGAGGTGCGGCCCAGCGTCTCGCGGCACCGCGCGGCCGCTGCCTCGTAGCGCAGCAGGTAGTAGCCGCCGCAGATGACCGCGAGCACCGCGCACTCGATGAGCAGCACGCGCCACCGCGGCGCCTCCGCCAGACGGGCGAACCACCTGCGGCCGTTCCAGAGATCACCGAGCAGCTTTTCGCAGCCGGCATACAATCTCGTAGTGTACCCCGTGGCCTTCTTCATCGTTCTCCTTAGCCACGCCGGCCAGCGTGACCGATTCGAAGTGCGCCAGCGCCTCGAGCGCCGCCACCAGCGCGAACACATCGCCGTTCGTTGTCGCATGCCCTTGGATCGAGCAGAGACCCCGTTCGGCGTCGGAACTCCAGCGCACGATCCGGACATCCCGCCCCATCACGGCGGCCACATCAATAAAGACGTTCGACCATACCGGCGTCCGGGACAGCACCGCGGCGAGCGGCTCGACCTCGCGCTCGATCGCGAGGCGCTTCTGCCGCCTCTGCGCCAGATCCGCTCGCCGGTCCGCAAGCGTCTCGCCGAGCACAGAGCCGGAGCCGCGACCCGCTCGCGCCATCACCCCAAGCTCCATCAGCAGCAGGGCGAACACCGCAATCCCCAGCGTAGCCAGCATCGAGATCGGCACAAAGCGTGCCCCACGCCGTGTCCGGTACTCCTCGGGGAGCAGGTTGAAACCGTCCATCGTTTCCCTCTCAGAACGCCGCGCCGACCGCCAGCGAGTACTTCTCGGACCACCCGTCACCGGGCCCGGCCTCGCCTTTGTCGCCGGCAAAGGTCACCGACGATGCCAGGTCAAGCGCCTGCACCTCGATGCCAAGCTCCTCCGCGAGCCCCTCGCACACCCCATCGGCCGCCAGCGTCGGGAGCGTCGCGTGGGCCGCCCGGACACTCTCGGTCGGATGATGTACCTCGTAGTACTGGCACGTCTGGCGCACCTTCTCGGCCAGCGAGACCACGAGCCCTTCGCCGAGCCGGACGTGGCGAACCGCCTCGATCCGGCCATGGTGCGTCACGAGCACGTAGCCGCTCGATCCGGTTGCGTGCACCACCACCGCAGGCTCGACGGGCTCGCCTCGGTCGGCCACCAGCGTCCGGTAGAGCCGGTAGAGTGCGTACGGCACCGCGTCAATGCGCCGCAGCTTCACTCGCCTTGGCGGCAGCAGCACCATCACCTTCTCCAGCACCGCCTTCTGGAGCGCCACCAGGAACACCGTCTTCTGCCCCCCGTAGGGCGAGTCCTGAACCTGGAAATCCACGGCCGCCTGGTCCACCGGATACGGCATGTACTGCTCCGCGTACCACTTGATGCTCGTGCTCAGCTCGTCGGTGAATCCCGCCGCAAGCCGGAACGTGCTCAGGAAAACCGAGGGGTGGTCCACCACGACGGCGGTCTCTCGCCCGCTGAACTGGCGCGGATCGAGCACCGCCGCGATCTCCTCGGGAACCGAGCCCGCCTCGAGTGAAACGAGCGACGTCCCCTTGGGGAAGCTCGCCTCGGCAATGTACTGCACTTGGATCCCCTTGGCGCTCGCCTGCACCCGGGCCGTTCGGATGCCACACGGATGAAATTCGACTCCGATGCTCTGGCTGCTCATAGACAGACCGGTTGCTTACGCCGCCCAATCAGGGCTGGTCGCGGTTCAGCACACGCCTCTCCCGTGGATGCACAGAGACCTACACAGGAGGTATCGAACCTGGAGCGCCCGGACCTTAGCGGGAATTGCCGGCCGGAACGACGGCAAGCAGTTACGGGCGCGAGGAATGGGGATCGGACGGTTCGGCCTGAGCGGGCGACTCGGCCTCCAGGCGAGCTCTCAGCTCCACGAGACGCTTGGGAGACTTCCTGCACTCGGGCAGTATGCGGGCCACCGTCTCGGCGCACGCCACCGCGCGCTCGAGGTTGCCCAACGTTTCGTGGCACACGCTCGCCAGGCGCCAGAGCTCCGCCAGCTCGAGGCGCGCTTGCTCCTCGTCCTTGACCGGCTCGAACAGCCGGATCGCGCTCGTACACTGCCGCAACGCCGGCCCGAAACGGCCCTCGTGGTAGTGAAGCCAGGCGAGCGCGGCCTGCAGCCGCCAGCTCGACGGTCGCACGGCAAGCGCCGCACGCAGCACCTGCTCCGCCTCCCGGGGCCGGTCGAGCTGCCGTCCCAGCCAGTAGGCCGTCAGGACCGCCGCGCGCTCGTTGCCCGCGTTGAGCCGCACGCTCGCGTAGAGCCACGGCACGATCTCCTCGCGCCGATGCAGGTGCACGTGCACCGTCGGGGCGACCTTGAGGTACTGCCGGTACAGGAAGTGATCGTACGAGAGCGCCCCCGTGCCACGGTGCGCCTCATGGTCGCCGTGGTGCTCGGCCTCATGCCCGTTGTGATGAGCTTCATGCCCGTGGCCGTGCGCGTCCTCGTGATGCTCGTGTGCATGCTCGTGGTGCTCGTGCATGCAATCGCATTTGCCCACGCGCGTCTGCCCGAGCAGCGAGGTCTGGCCGTGGAAGTAGTTGTCCGCCTTGAGCAGCAGCACGTCGCCCACCAGCTCCTCGAGCTTCCCGATGAAGAGCGACAGCACCGTGCGCGGCCGCTCAAGACCGGGCGCCCCGGTCTCGGCCGCCCGGCGGCACCTCCGGACCGTCAGTTCCGCGCTCATCTGGGCACACAGGAAGATCGCCCCGGCAATCACCAACGTGGTCCGCAGCGCCCGGAAACGCTTCATCCTGAGAGCCTCCTAAAACTGCTTGCGCCGAAACGCCAGCGACGCCGCGCCAAGGAACACCGCCGTGTAGCCGAGCGCGTAGCCGACGAAGAACAGCCACTCCACCGGCCCTAACGCCTTCTGTAACGGGGCAAAGGCCATCATCTGCGTCGCATCGTAGAACTCGAAGTGCGGCACGAGCGTGTAAAGAAGCCCGATCGTCGCGGCGCCAACTCCCGTCGCCCTGCTGCCGAGGACGTGGATGTTCGACGTGAACCCCTTGAGGAGAAAGTAGGCGAGCAGCGAAAGCGTCACGCTCACCGGTGTCTCGCTCACCAGGGTCGAGAAGAGCAACGCCATCGCGGTGAGCATCACGAGCCCCAGCCACTGCAACACGAGCGCCTGTACCACGAGCCCCGTCACGGCCACGCCCTTGAACGCCGAGATCAGCGCCGAGCACGCCCAGAAGACCATAAGCGCCACCGTGAAACACGCCACCGCGCCAAGGAACTTGCCAAACAAGAACTGCCACCGGGTAAGCGGCTTCGCCAGGATCGGCACGAGCGTCTTGCGCTCGATCTCGCGCGGGATCTGCCGCGCCACCACCGCCACGGCGATGATCACCGTGAACAGCAACGTCAGCGTCGTCGAAAGCTCGCGCAGGTACACCTCGATCCCCTCGACGCCGAAGAAATCAATCGCCGCCGCCGCCCCGACGAGCACCAGCACCAGGAGCCCCAGCACGTAGAGGTCCTTGCGCCGGAACAGCTCGATGAGCATCGTCCGGCCGATGGCCCGTTCCGCGCGCAGACTCCGGTCTGCCAGCATCAGTCGCCCTCCACAATCTCGGCGTAGAGCCGCTCGAGGCTCTCGTAGCCGTGGTCCACGTCTTCGAGCGTGGCGCCCGCTGCCAGCGCGCGCTCGATCAGCGGGGGCAGCTCCTCGATCGTCCGGGCCACCAGGATGTACGAGTCCATCTGCGCCTCGATCGCGCTCGACCCACACGCCTGGCGCAACCGCTCGACCTGGTCGGTGCGTACCCGCGCGCGATACGAGCGATACGGCTTGAGGATCTCATCTATTGTGCCCGAAACAATAATGCGGCCGCCGTTGATCATCGCCACGCGGTCGCACACCATCTCAACCTCGCTCAGCTCGTGCGACGAGAAGAGCACCGTGCGTCCCTCTTGGCGCAGCGTGAGCATCAGGCGCCGCACGTCGCGCCGCGCCAGCGGATCGAGCCCGCTCGTCGGCTCGTCGAGCAGCAGCAACCCCGGCTCGTGCAGCATCGCCTGCGCCAGCCCGAGCTTCTGGCGCATTCCTTTCGAGTAGTGCTTGATCAGCTTGCGCCGGTGCGCCGCGAGACCGATCCGTTCGATCAGTTCGGTGATGCGCCGCTCGAGCGCTCGGCCGCGCATGCCGCACAGCCGCCCGCACAACCGCAAAAACTCGCCCGCGCGAAGGAACTCGTAGTAGTACGCCAGCTCCGGCATGTAGCCGAGCTTCGACTTGGCCTCGACGGAACCCGCTGGCTCGCCGCACACGCGCACCTCGCCGCGCTCCGGCTCGAGCAGGCCGACGACCGCCTTGATCAGCGTCGTCTTGCCCGCGCCGTTCGGGCCGATCAGCCCAAAGATCTCGCCCGGTCCGAGCTCGATGCTCACCGCGTCGAGCGCCTTGACCGCCCGCGACCCCTTGCCGTAGGTCACCTCGAGGCCGCGGATTGTCAGGACCGGCTTCGCTGTCTCGTGTTCCCGTGGCATGCGTGCGCTCCCGCTTCGATAGACGGACTTGCGCCGTGCCGGCGAACAAACTCCCGCCGCTCGTCTATATCGGCCGTTCGGCCGCCCCGGCTTAGCAACGCAATTCGGAAAGAACCACGGGCCTGCGTTGGGGGATACGCATGAAGCGCTTGTAGCCTACCCGGCGAGGCGCTGGAGGCTTCCGCGGCAAGGCCGATCCGCTCACCCGTGGCCGACCAGCAGGGCGATGGAGGTCGTGCCACTGCCGTTCACGCAGAGCGCTCAAGGCTTCAGGTCGGTCGGGGACGGGAGAGGCGGAGTTCGCAGGCGGGGCGTGCGGCCTGAACGGGCGCTTGAGTTAGGGGCGGCTATGGCGGGTAGGGTGTGCTGATATCCCGCCCTTCAATGGCTGATACGGGCACCTGCACACGCACAGCAATACCTTTCTATCGAGGCACGCCGACCAACCCGCCCACCGGTGCTGTGGGCTAGTTGTGCCTAGCTCTAGCCGTACTCCTTGGCCCCTAAGAACTCGCCCGTCTCGGCGTCCACGTAGAGTTCCGATTCCTCCCAACGAAGTGGCCCAGGCCCATGCTTCTCGCGGACGATGGCATACGGGAGCACGACCGTCCACACAGCGTGGACGGCTCTTGGGTTGTCCTTGACCACGGGCTTCAGGGAAGGGCGCCCGTCCTTCACGTACATCGGACGCTCGAGTATGTTTTTTAGCGGATTGGCCTGATCGGAAAAATAGAAGTATGAATTCTCCGGATTCTTCTCGTGGGCTCTCTCGGCGATGGCAATCGCCTTCTCAGCACTGACCGTGACCTTGCCTTCCCACTTGTCGAAGTACTGGTTCGTGTAGCTCAGGACGCCATAGTGCTCGGAAAACCTAATGAGTACCGCTTGCCGGTCGTACGGCACAGCACCTGCATACCGAGTGAAGCGTACTTCCCAGAAGGTCTCGCTCCGTACATCTGGCTCGTCCGTCCCGCCAAGCTCTTCCGGTACTTCGATCCTCTTGCTCGGCGCAGGGCCTGGCACGTAGATGTAGTCAAGAACAAGGTCGTTCGGGAAACCACCCATGAGGTCCTTCACATATGCCTTTGCCTTCTCTACCGCCTCCCCTGGTGTCAGGCTCAGCGGCCTCAGTATCCTGTTCTCGTGCTCCTGCTGGACCAGGTTCTCTGCCCCATCCCACCAGTACCGGTGAATCCTGGCATTATCGGGATCGATCACGAACCACAGGGACTGCCCTCCCTCCTGCTCGAGAGTGTATTGGCGTAGTTTGAGGTACACTGCGCCTGCGCCGAAATAGAGTCCTAGCCTCTGCTCGCACGGAGCGGAGCATATGAAATCCTCCGTCGTGAGATTCTCCCACTCCGGCCGCGCCTTGTTTCGGCGGAATGTCGCGGTCTGCTTGAGAAGCTCGGCAATCTCCACCTTGTCTCTCGCGGTTGCTGGTCGCCATCCGGCGCCCTCACCAGCAATTGCAGGGCTGCTTTGGTTCGTCTCTTCCTCTTGGCCGAAAGCGGCCGACGAAGTAGCGATGACAACGACAAGCGCCACCAGCACAGCACATGCGGCGCAACTAGTTGTCGCGCCCAGTAGACGCCCTCGGAATCCACTTGTCGAAGTAGTACCAGTTGTCGTAGACGACTTGACCTTGCGCATTTTCCGTTTCCCTCCTTAATGTGCGAACGACCAAATGGCGCTCGGGCCAGACAGAAGATCTAGATTTTGGGACACGATACTTAATTCTCCGCTTCGGGCCGTTTGGGTCCGGGCTTCTTGCGCCGGAGGGCGCGGCCAAGGAAGCCCTGGAGACGCTCGATGAATCGGTCATAGCCCAACGCGCGCCCTGTCCGCTCATGGCGCCGGAACGCCTCGGCCGTTGCCCCGCAAGAAGCAAGTGAGGTGTCTCCAAATCTGCCCCAACTCTGCCGAGCGATCAAGTGGTTGCTGGTCTGCTGGTGGGGGGCGCGGGCCGGGCGAGCGTGGCATGGCCATCTTGCCCATGACTCCTACGGGCGGGACATGTCTTCTTTCTCGTCACGGGCGGGACCAGCCTTCGGCAGGCGAGCGCCCGTGCCACACGAGCTGGTGTCCCCCGTTCCGCGCACTCCCTCCGTCAGGTTTAGCGACGCAAGTGCAGCACGATCAGGGGCTTGATCTTCGTCATGGCCGTGGTAGAATCCGCCGGGGTTGTTCTGCTGGGGAAGCGAAACCGCGTCGAAGGAGTGGAGAGTGGCCGAAGCTGTGCGGCCCGAGCAGAGGCCGGGGGTGCCACGGGTCGGCGGGCGAGCGTTCTACCGCGACCCGCGCTACGTGATCCTGGCGCTGCTGGTCGTGGCCGTCATTGCTCTTGCCGCCACCAAGCGCCAGGAGCTTCTCGCCCTCTGGCGCGAGCTCAAGGCGCTCAATACGACAACCGTTCTGCTTGCCCTGGCCTGCCAGTTCGGCAAGTTCCTAGCCGTCGCGCTCACGTTCCATCTGCTCCTGCGCGTGCTCAATCACCGGGTGCCGATCCCGTACCTGTTCGGCTCGGGCTTGGTGATGGTCTTCCTCAACCAGGCAGTTCCCTCGATGGGCACGAGCGGCAACGCGTTCATCTACACCGCGCTCCAGCGCCGTGGCGTCTCGAGCGGCGGCGCCATCATCGTCACCATCCTCAACCTACTCACGTACCACATCGCCTTCTTCCTGCTTGCGTTGGGGGCGGTGGTTCACCTCGGGTTGGTCCACGCGCTACGCGGCGGACACCTCGCCGGCCTCGGGGTCTTCTTATCCATGATGAGTACGCTCTTCATGTGGATCCGCTTCCGTACACAGAGCAAGGAGCGGCTCCATCGCACTATCGGCGACATCAATCGAGTCGTCGCAAGGCTCACCCGGGGCTCGCTGTCTCAGCCCATTCCGGACCACTTTGTGGACGACTTCTTCGAGGGCCGGGCGCTGATTAGCCGCTCCAAGAAGCGTTTCATCCTGCCGGTGATCACCAACCTCGTCATGTTCCTCGCCGATTCCGCCACCCTCTTCGTGATCTTTCACGGCCTCGGCCATCCGGAGGTGCTTTACCGCTTCGTCGTGGCCGGCTACGTCGTCGGCATCATCCTCTACACCTTCGCGTTCGTCCCGGGCGCCCTGGGGATCTACGAGTTTGGGATGGCCGGCATGTTCATCGCGCTTGGGATCACGCCGGCCACGGCGCTGGCCGCGACGATTCTCTTCCGGGGATTCAACTTCTGGCTGCCGATCCCGATCGGGTTCGCCATCTCCCACGCGATGATGAACCGCCGCCCCCGCACGCCGGCGCCGGCCTCCACGAGCGAGGCGACATAGCCAGCCTGCGCAGAAAGCGGCCCTGGCCGGGAACAAGATGGGGAGGAAATGCCGAAGGGGGGATTCGAACCCCCACTCCCTTACGGAAACTACGCCCTGAACGTAGCGCGTCTGCCAGTTCCGCCACTTCGGCACGGTGGGTTCAAATAGATACGGCCGCCAGGCCCCGATGTCAAGACCCGGCCGGCCACAGAACAAGAAATGGAGAGATTCAGTCCTGCGCCTCCCCGAAGCGAGTCACACCTTCAGTGCCCCTCAGTCGGTGACTGCCGACCCGTAGTCGGCGAGCCACGTGGGTACTGCTACCGTCTTCACCGGCGTGCCCTTGTAGTAGAACGTCACCCGGTAGCCGTAGTACTTGCGGCCCTGCCAGCCGGTCTTGGACGAATCGGTGCCCTTGAATTCGACCGGCTCGCCCTTGAACAGTCGCGTCTCGCCCGGCTTCAGGTCCATATCGGCAAACTCGCCTGACTCGGACAGGATCACGCTCGCCGACGTCTTGCCTGTCTTGCCGAATATGTCGTACTGAGCCGTCAGTCCCTCGAGCGCAAACCCCCAGCCGTTTTTCAGCGTGATGTTGAGCGTCTTGGTCCAACAGATCTCGTCAATGTAGGTCTTGTCGCAACAGCCGGTTTCGCAGCTCACGTCCGTCTTCGTGCGCTTGCCCGTCACCGTGATGTCGGTCTGCAGGTTGTGGGCCCACTGCGTCTTCTCTGCGTGGGAAAGGTGGCGTACGTACTGGCGCTCCGGCTCGGCCAGGTCAGCCGGGGATGCCTCCTCGAGCTCCGGCGGCTTCTCTTTTTCCGGTGGCTCCTCTTCGGCCCAGATGCCCCTGCCCGTCTTGCGCGCCTCCTGGACGAAGTGGCCGAACACTTGAGCGTAGCGCCCATTGGCCTTTTGATACTGATACGACATCCGTGCCAGGCCGTACTCGACGAGCGTGCGGTTGACGAACATCCCGTCCACGTACACGTACGCCAGGTCGTAGCCGCGCTTGTTCTGACGCACCTTCCTGTCGTACTCGACCGTCACCTCCTTGCCCTCGAGCAGCTTCTTCAGCCATGCCTCGGTCTGGCGCTTGAGCGGCGTCTCCTCCATCGGCACCAGGATGCCGCAGAACTGCACCCAGTCGCCGTTGAACAACTCGAGCGTGTTCACGTTGTGGACCGTGACCACCTGCGCCGTCTTGGTCTTGCCCCAGTCAATCGCCACGTCCGCCTTGGGGACCCAGACGTGCTTCTTCTCCTTGTTGATCGTCATCTCGACGAGGTACCAGTCCTTCGCAGCGCCATAGACCATGAACCGCTTGCCCTTGATCTTCGCCCACTTGACCTTCTCCCCGTCGTAGATCTTCGTCCGCTCAGCGGTGATCTTGACGATCTCCCCCGCGCTCGTTGCGGCAAGCGCGACTAAAAGAACGAAGGCGACGATGCCTGCGATGCGCGCCATACATTTCCCTCCCTCTACGGAGCCATAGCAACACACAAGCCAATAACAATGATAGACGATTAGGCGCTTCAAGGCAACTGATTTCTCGGGTTCAACAGGCCGCATGGGAAGGCGCGTGCCGCGGTCCGAGGGGGCAATTTGCGCGCGTGGCCGAAGAGAAGGCGGGGCGAGCCCGCCCTGGGCCCGCCCCTGCTGGAGGTTCTGCCCCGCGCTGTGTGTTAGGCAGAGAACCCACCGGAAGACATTCGCTCGAGCATTCCGTCAGAAGCGTGCCGTTCTCCCGGCACGTTACCGTGCGCCTCAGTGAAAGCCACGGTCCCGCCCAAGGCCCAGTACGCCCAGCTCTCGCTTTCCCACTTCGGCGACGGCCGAAAATCACGACCGGTCCGTCGAGTCCTTGTGGCATGTCCGGCAGATTCGGCGCGATTCAATCGCGCCCCCGTCCGCCTATCGCTGCTTCAACAAGCAGCGTGCCGCGAGGCTGGGCGATTCGTTGGCGCGCCCGTAACCCACGCGATTCGCGTGAGTTAGAAAAAGACCGAGTAGGGGTGGCCTTCTTGAGACTGAACGGGAATTGTCACTGGGTGAATGGACGGGCCTAAAAATTGTCACTGCGCAAGCTGCTCGCGGTACCACGCGACCGCCCGCTCGATGCCGCGCTCGATCGGGAAGTTCGGGCTGTAGCCCAGGAGCCGCTGCGCTTTCGAGATGTCGGCGTACGTGATCGGCACGTCGCCCGGCTGGGGGGCGAGTTGCTTGATCCGCGCTTCCTTGCCAAGCGCCGCCGCGATCAGGCCGATCAGCGCACGCAGCTCGACGGTGCGCGAGTTGCCAAGGTTGATGATCTCAAACCCACCGCGTGCGGATGCACGCGCGTCGAGCTCCATCGCCCCTAAAATCCCGTCCACGATGTCGTCGCAGTACGTGTAGTCGCGCCGGCTCGTGCCGTCGCCGAACATCGGCACCTCATAGTCCGCCTCGATGAGCCGGATGAACTTGGCGATCGCCATCTCCGGCCGCTGGCGCGGTCCGTACACCGTGAAGAACCGGAGACACACGGCCGAGAACCCGTACAGGTGATGGTAGGTGTGACACATCACCTCGCCCGCAAGCTTCGTCGCCGCGTACGGCGAGATCGCCCGCTCGACCCGGTCCGACTCGCTGAACGGCACCTTCGTGTTGATCCCGTATACCGACGAGCTCGACCCGAACACCAACCGCGGGCGCCCGTGGGCGCGGCAGCACTCGAGCACATTGAGCGTGCCGTTGACGTTGACATCCGAGTAGGTGCGTGGTTGCTCGATCGAGGGCCGCACGCCCGCCATCGCCGCCAGGTGCACCACGCAGTCGAACCGATCCGCCTTGAAGACATCTTGGAGAAACGCCGCGTCGCGGATATCCCCCTCGCGGAGCGTGAACCCCGATTTGCCTTCCACCAAGGCGACGTTCCGCCGCTTGATCGCCGGGTCATAGAAGTCGCAGAAGTTGTCTACCACCGCCACGCGCCACCCAAGCCCGAGCAGCCGCTTGACCAGGTGCGACCCGATAAACCCGGCCCCGCCGGTAACTAAAACACAGCCTGTGTCGCCCATGCTTCCCCGATTGACTCGTGTCCTAGCGCACTCCAATCCAAGAAAACATCATGCTAGATCGCGCGGCGAACCGATGCAACGCGAATCTCCGTCTCGGGGATAGTCACGGCGGGCAAGATGCCCGCCGGACACCCGGTTCATCCTTCGTAGTATTGACTATTCTGCGAAGTACGCTACGTAACACGAGACGGAGAACGGACAAGATGCCGGCGCTACTATCCTGTCCGAGTGTAGCGCCGCCATCCCGGCCCCGTCCCATCAGCCGCGAAGTGGCCTTGCCGTGCCATCTGTGAAATCTGTGGCTGATTCCTCTTCCCTCCACCCTCGACGCCGACTAACATCGCGCGAATTTCTTGGGGGAAACGCATCGAGCGATGATCCTCACGACGACGCTCAATCCGTGCATAGACAGGACGCTGTACGTCGAACGGCTCCGCCCCAGGAAACTCGAACGGACGAACCGCGTCGAGCTGGTCGCCGGAGGAAAGGGGATGAACGCCGCGCGGGTGCTCAAGGCGCTCGGTGCACCGGTCAAGGCGTTTGCGTTACTGGGCGGCGAGACCGGCAAGCTCTACGAGCGCCTCGTCAAGGACGAGGGCATCCCCCTCATGACGGCCTGGATTGACGTTCCCACGCGCACCCAGACCTCCATCGTCCGCCGCAGATCAGCAACGAAGGATGAATCTGTCGTCCGCGAGAACGCGAACCGCTGGGTCGGCGCACCGACCTCATGGGTCGGCGTGCTCGAGGAAGCCGGCATGGTACCGAACACCGAGATCGGGCCCATTCGCGAAAAAATGATCGCCGCGCTCAAGGGCGCCCGCTACCTGCTGATCGGCGGTAGCGTGCCGTCGGTCAACCTCGCCGGCGTTTACCGCGAGGTCCTCGAGGCGGCGCATACGCGCGGCATCGTCACCGCGCTCGACACCTACGGCCGCGCGCTCGCCGACGCCATTGCCGCCGGCCCGTTCCTGGCCAAGCCGAACCGCGCCGAGTGCGAAACCCTCGTCGGCCACCGCATCCGCAGCGTCAAGGCCGCCAAGCGCGCGCTCGCCTTCATGCACGAGCGCGGCGTGCGGCTCGCCGTCATCACCCGTGGTCGCCGGGGGTTTTTCGCGGGCTACGAGGGCGCGACCTACCTCGTCGAGCCGCCCAAGGTCCGCGCTGTCAACGCGATCGGCTCGGGCGACGCCGTCGCCGCCGGGCTACTCTACGCGCTGTCGAACGACGTCCCCGTCGAGCAGGCGCTGCGCTGGGGCGCCGCCGCCGGCGCCGCCAACGCCGCCGTCTGGGCCCCCGGCGCCTGCACCGCCGACCAAATCCGCTCCCTCCTCGAAGCCGCGCGCATCACGAAGCTCTGAGGGCGGGGTCATTCGAACGCTGTGTCAGAGTTCGTCACTAGAGGTTCCCCGCGTCATGGAGCCCGGTTCGCCTGCAACGCCCTCTTGACGGTCTTTTTCAAGGAGGGTGATCGTTCCGTACGCCGAAGAAATTCCAGCGAGCAGCCACAGGATTATAGAGTGAAAAGGAGACCGAAAGAACGCCGGATCCCCGGTGTATCGAATCAGTGCCGCCTGATGCTCGAGCCTGCGCGCGGCAAGCTCCGCTCGCCCCCGGAGCAAGTATGCCTCGGCTTGCTCGGCGGAATACTCGCCCTGATCTACTCTCTCTTCCGTCTCCTCGAAGGCCCTCTCCCAATAGGCCAAGCTGTCTAGCAGGTTGCTGAAAAAGGGCAGATGAAGTTGGATATTGCCCCGTTTTTTG
>CBDUSE010000025.1:0-24467 GCA_965369835.1 uncultured bacterium | reverse complement strand
GACCGTCCTCGGCACGTACTACCGCCCGGCCAACCCGACGACCTTTCCTATCGTTGTGCCGCTGGTGGTGCTCGCCATCCCGCTTTACGAGATGGCAACGGTGACAGCCATCCGTTTGAACAAAGGGCTGTCGCCATTCAAGGCGTCGAAGCACCATTTTTCGTTTCGGATGCGCGGTCTCGGGCTTGGCGTGCGCGGCGCGGTCGGCTTCATTTATCTTGTCACGGCGGCCACGGGCGTTGCCGCGCTGCTCCTGCCGCAGCTCGATACCGTCGGCGCGCTGCTCGACCTGTTGCTCGTCGCGCTCGTGCTGACGATCGTCGCCCTGCTCGAGCTCTGGGGCGGCCGGCGCGCGCGCCGCGCCGCGCCTCAAGACGACGAGGACTAGGATGCGCACGTTTGCTGTCAGAACGCTTGGCTGCAAGGTCAACCAGTACGAGACGCAGCGGCTCGTCGAGCAGCTCGAGGCGCTCGGCTGGCGCCGGTTGGTTAACGGCGACGCAGCGGACCTCTGCATCGTCAACACCTGCACGGTGACCGAGGAGGCGGACGCCAAGTCGCGCCAGGCGCTGCGGCGTTTTCGCCGCGAGCACCCGAACGCCGTAATCGTGGCCGCCGGATGCTATCCCGAGCGCGACCGCGCCGGCCTCGAGCGGATGGCGGAGATTGACCACGTGCTCGACAACGCGCAGAAGGAACACCTCGTCGAAAGCCTCGGTCTTGTGCCGGATGACGGCACGGACCTGCCTTCGGGCATCTCGCGCTTCGCCGGGCATGCGCGCGCGTTCGTCAAGGTCCAGGATGGCTGCGACCAGTTCTGTTCGTACTGCATCGTCCCATACGTCCGCGGATGTTCGCGCAGCCGCCCGATGGCGGCCATTCTGGACGAGGCACGAGGTCTAGCCCAGAATGGCTACGTCGAGGTCGTCCTGACCGGCGTGCACCTTGGGGACTACGCCGACGGTGGGAACGGGCTGGCCGAGCTGGTCCGCGCGCTCGATGGCATCGAGGGGTTGCTGCGCGTCCGCCTGAGCTCGATTGACCCGAAGGACGTGACCGCGGATCTCGTTGAGACGATCGCGTCGAGCCGCGCGGCTTGTCCGCACCTGCACGTCTCGCTGCAGAGCGGGTCGAGCGCAGTGCTCGAGCAGATGAACCGTGGCCACACCCGCGAGGACTATCTTTGCACGGTCGAACGCGCTTCCACCGCGATCCCCGATCTCGCCGTCAGCACGGACCTCATGGTCGGCTTTCCCGGCGAGACCGAGGAGGAGTTTGCCGATTCGCTCGCCATGATCGAGGCGGTCGGCTTCAGCAAAGTGCACGTCTTCCCGTTCAGCCCGAGGGCCGGCACCGCCGCCGCCGGGCGCAGCGACTTCGTCCAGCACGACGTCGTCAAGCAGCGCCTGGCCCGTGTTGCGGCAGTCTCGGAGGCTGTGGCGATGCGTCAGCGCGAGCGCTTCGTCGGCCGGACACTGGAGGTCCTCGTCGAGGGACGGACAAAAGACAGCCGGTTCCTTCACGGCTTCACGCCCAACTACCTCAGAACACTGATCGAGGTGGACGATGTCGAGCTTGCCCGCCGAAGCTTGAGCGAAGGCGGGGCGGGCGCGCTCTGTTCTGTCCGTATTATCTCGTGCGACGCCACACGCCTGTATGGCTGTGTGGAGGCCACACCATGATGCTTTCGGGCAAACAGTTGCACGCGATCTACGAGCAGTGCCGGCGTGCCTACCCGAAGGAAGCCGTGGGCCTCGTCATTGGGCCGGATGGCTCGAGCAGTCAGGACCGGATCATCCCTTGCGTCAACGTCCTCGATCAACTGCACGAATGCGATCCGGAGCGTTACCCGTGCGGCGCCGAGTCCGGCTTCGTCATCAACCCGGACCGCCTCCTGTTGATTGACGCCGAGTGCCGCGCCAAGGGCTGGCGGATGAAGCTCATCTACCATAGCCATCCTGACGGCGACACGCAGCTCTCGCCCGCCGACCGCACGACGGCCCTTTCCTACGACGGCTCGCCGCTGCATCCGCGCGTCGCGTACATGGTCGTCGCCGTCAAGGACGGCACCGTGACCGGCCACTCGTTTCACAAGTGGGACGAGGAGCGGAAGGACTTCGTTGTCCTCTAGTGCCGCGTCGCTTCAGCCGTGCGGTTCCCGGGATTTGTGTCCGGATGTATTGTCTCCGGCTTCTGTCGCTTCCAGGCGGCATTCTGTTCGCCGCCAGCTGAAGCCCGTGGTCAACAGGACCCCGTTGAAACAAGGCCTTGAGGCGGCTTTGGCGGACCACCGAGGAGCTTGGCGAATCGGTCGGACTCAGCTCTTATCTCCCACGGATGAGAGCGATAAGGCGAGCCAGCAGTGAACGGGGGCGCCCCTGCTCCTGTAACTCCAGTGGGTACGATCCGCCGTGCGCTGCCCCTGTCTTGGTTTCCACGACGAACTCGACGTCGCGATTCTCGAAGGGATCTTCAGCGAAGCCCCTGATGTGCTCCAGCGAGACCTCCGCTATTCTGAGGCCATCCCACGCCAGTCTCCTTGTGGTCCACGCGAGACCTTCTCGCGAATATGCGGTGAGCTGAGTGTAGTCGGCAAAGACAATGAGCCCTTGCTCTGGAATCGGCCTGGCGTCGAGAATAGGCCAGCATCGAACGGATTCCCAACGCTTCGGGTCGTTGGCCGTGACAAGGTAGCCCTCGCCCTCAGAAACAACACAGACGCGGTGCTGGTCGGGGGTGCTGAGGACCTTGTCTAGTCCTTCTCCTTCTCCGGCAAACATGCCGATCCACGGCTGGCCTTCGTGAGGGATGATTCTCGCAAGGAGCCCCCCTCCTCGCCCGCCCCTGTAGGGTTCCTGGGGGAAGTAGAGCACCCTCTCCTTGCCCGGGCAGGGGGGCAGCTCCGCTTCCAGGTCCACTTCATACTGATGGGGGAATGCGAGGTGGACTCGGCTGTAATCCATGTTCCGTTACCGTCTGCTCTGCACTAGCCTGTACTGCCGCCCTCGATCCATGCGCCGCCGAGGACCAGATCGCCATCGTAGAAGACGCACGCCTGGCCGGGCGTGACGGCGCGGACCGGCTCGTGAAAGTCAACGCGGACCATGTTCTCGTCGAGCGGTGTCACCCGCCCCATCGTGCCCGCGTGGTTGTAGCGGATTTTTACGTGCGCCTCGAACGGTTTGCTCGGCGGGTCAATGCTGATCCACGACGGCGCAGCAGCCATCAGAGCATCGGTTTCCAACAGGCCCTCGGTGCCGACGATCAGGGCGTTGCACCCGGCCTTGATCTCGATGACGTAGAGCGGCTCCGGGGCGCTGATGCCGAGGCCGCGCCGCTGGCCGACCGTGTAAAACTGTATTCCCCTGTGCTCGCCGAGCAGGTTGCCCTCCGTGTCGTAGATCGGGCCGGGCACGGGCTGGATGTCCGTGTGGCGGCGCAGCAGATCGCCGTAACGGTTTTCCGGGACGAAGCACGCGTCCTGGCTCGCCGGCCGGTCGTGCACGTCGAGCCCGAGCGTTGCCGCCATGCGCCGCACCTCGCTCTTGCGCATCTCGCCGAGCGGCATGAGCACAGACGGTAGGATGGCCGGATCGAGGCTAAAGAGCGTGTACGACTGGTCCTTTATCTCATCGAGGCCGCGCCGAAGCACAAATCGCTCGTCGTGGCGCGTGATGCGCGCATAGTGCCCGGTGGCGATCAATTCCGCGCCAAGCGACCGCGCCGTCTCGAGCAGCACCGGGAACTTCACGCGGCGGTTACAGATTACGCAGGGGTTCGGCGTGCGGCCACGGGCGTATTCTTCGCAGAACGGCGAGACGACTTCTTGGCAAAACAGCTCGCGGCGCTCGACTTCGTGCCACGGAACGCCGAGCCGGCTGCACACGGTCTGCGCGGAGCGAGCCGCCTCGACTGAACAGGGTGACTCGTCGTCCTGGCTGGTCTTGGCTTCCGGCGCCAGCACGAGCGTGACGCCGATCACGTCGTAACCCTGCCGCTGGAGAAGGGCCGCCGCGACGCTCGAGTCCACGCCGCCGCTTATGCCGACAATGACTCGCTTGTTCATTCTCTCGGTCGGAATGCATCGTTGAGTTCGCGACCGAATCGTGCACGGTGCACTGCGGCTTGTCAATCGCGGCTCGGAATGGGGGACGGTTACGTGAGCGCTTCGTTGCTCTGCTCGACGCGCAGCGTGCCGTTCGCGTCGCTCTGTGCCGTGAAGCGGCTGCCGCTCAGCTCGATCGTGTAAGTGCTATTCGGCTTCAGCCCAAAGAACGTGATCTTGACCTCCGGCCGGTCCGAGTAGAGATCGAAGCGGATCATCCGGCCGCGCGCTTCGAACGCGCGCACGATGGCCGGGCAGTTCGCCGCAAGCAGCTTCGCACCATCCTTGAGCACGATCATCCCTTTCGGGCCGGCGCGGACCGTGTAGCGATGGCCGCGCGCCGGGACGTTGGCGACCGCTGCCTCCTCGCCCGAGAGGTTGCCGAAGCGCAGGCCGCCGTCCGGCTCCACGTCCACGAGCTGCTGGATCGCGATGTATCCGAGGAGACCGCCCCAGTGGTAGAGCGGCTCCGAGTTGGCGACGTCCCCGCCCTCGCCGGTGACCGCGTTGTAGTTCTCAAAAACGCGATTCAGCGCGCGCCAGTTCTCGGCGAACGGCCCGAGCCCGCGCCTGGCGAACTCGTAGGCGACCTCGTCGAACCGGTAGCGCGTCAGCCCCTCGGCGACGAGAAAGTTCATCGGCCCCCAGATTCGCCCGCGCCAGTAGCTGTTGTCGGCGAACGCCGGGTGATTGCGTGCCACGCTCGGGATCACGTATTCGCCCCAGAACTCGTCGGGATTGAGCAGGTGTTCGTTGACGAGGCGCTCGGCCCGTTCGCGCGACGGAATCCCCGCGAGCAGCGGGTAGAACGTCATCGGCGTCAGCACGTGTGAGAACCGACCGTCCCAGAAACGGTTGAGGTACGCGCCGCGCTCCTTGCTCCAGAGCCGGTCGTTGATGCGCGACGCCAAGGCAGCGTGCTCGCGCTCGAGCGCACGTGCCGTTTTCGTATCGCCGCACTCGCGCGCGATCCTGGCGAGGCACTCCGCGTCGGCGCAGAACATGGCGTTGAGGTCAACGCCGGCAAGCTCGAGCGTGCGCGTCTTGGTGTTGAAGGGCACGTCGTCGAAGACCGGTGAGTTATCGAGGCCCGACTCGAACGCCGCGTGCTGGCGGTCGCTGATCATATTGACGCTGCCGAGCTGCTTGTCGAGGAACGGGTACTCGTACTTTACACCGTTGCTGCCCCACTCGAGGAGGCCGTCGTTGTTGCCGTCGCGGTGCTTCCACCACCAGCGGTGCCATCGGAGCAGCTTCGGGTAGAGCGCCTTGAGGCGCACCGTGTCGGGCGCGATGCAGTGCACCTTCCACGTGCAGTACGCGCCGACCGGCGGTTGCGAGCGGTCGAGCGAGTACGCACCGTGCGAGACCGCGTAGTTCGGCACAAAGCCGAGCGTGTCCACGCTGGTGAGCGCGGCGTTCAGGTTCGCCCACGCGAGCTCCGGCGATTCGATCGAGCTGAGCACGGCCGCGAAAAAGGTGTCCCAGTCGAACACGGCCACGCCGCCCCAGTTGCGGCTCCACGTGCGGGAGACCGGCGTGCAGACACCGAAGACGTAGGGGTCGTGCACGGTATTCCACGTCACGCCGCGCACAGCCCCCTCCGGGACATCGGACAGCAAGCCCGACCCCGCTATCGTGCATGTCCGGTACGAGTTCCGCGCGGCGGCGAGCGCTCGCGCCGCATCGCCCACAGCCGCCCGGCTTCGCTTTGGTGCGCAGACAAACGTCACGGTGCCGCCCGGCTTGCCCACGACGTACGGCTCATTGATGCTCAGGAAGAGATCGTCGTTGTGCGTCGCGCCGCGGAAGCCGAGCGCATAATCGCCGGCCACCAGCCGCCCTTTCTCCTGCTGCCAGCCCGTTGCGCCCTCCGGCGTGAGCACGATGGCGATCCGCTTGCTCGTCACGCCCTTCGGCTTGACACGGCACCAAAGCCGCGTGCCATCGCCGGCTGCCTCGATGTCGAACACGTCGTTGCCGATCTTCAAGCCGAGCGAGACGTAGGCGCCGTCCCAGGCGTGCTCGCCGAGCCGCGCGACCTCGGGCCACCAGAAGTCGTCGTACGTCGTCCTCGTTTCCGGTTCGTAGAACGCGAGGCGCACCCGCGCCCGCCGCACGCCCTCGTCGAGGTACACGAACATCACGTACGACCGGAAGTCCCAGGTATTCCATCCGGTCGGTGGCTTGAACGCCGTCATGGGGTCTCCTCCGTGAGCGCGTATGGTCCAAGCATTGATACCGGCGGGAGGCAGGCATGTCAATCGGGGAGACGGGATAAGAAAAGGCCGGCCAAGCCGCGTGGGCGTGACCGGCTCGATCCAAACGGGTTGAAAGGGTGCGAGCTATGAATTTCGGGCCGTGATGAAGATTTTCTTGCGGAAGCAGAGCGCCTTATCGTCCGGATCAACGACGTAGTTCTCCTCGCTATCGATCTGGATGAACATCTCCGCTTCGCGGTCGAACTCCTCCGCCTCGTCTTTGTCCACCTTGAGCTTCTTGATGTCGAGCTGCTCCTTGTTGAAATCGAAGAACGAGTGGATGCTGAACGCGCCGAGCGAGTTGTCCATGCTGATGTCCACGGTCAGCCGCTTGTCGCAACTGATTGGGTCAAGGTTCTCCTCCATCTCGGAGCGGAACACGTCGCTCGAACGCTTGTAGAGGTCGAGGAGCTTGAGCAACGTGGACTCGAGGAAGACCATGCCCGAGTGGCTCAGGTTCGGCTTGCCGATCTTCTTGTCCATGAAGTAGATGTTGGTGTAGATCAGTCGCGCGTCGGTCTCGTGCTTGGTAATGAAGTGATAATGGTTCGGCGCGCTCGAGATCACGCTGACCTCGCGGTCGGTCGGAATCACGTCCTCCTGGTCCTCGACCGTTTGGTTGAGAATCGAGATCACATCATCCGGTGACGGCGCGGCTTTGTTATCACGGGAGGGGAGACGGAAATCCATGCGTCCAGTCCTTTGGGGCGCGTGTGTTAGTCCGTTAACACCTGCAGAACCTCTGCTGTGAAATCATCGGAAGAAGCGCCGTCCGGTTTAGGAGTCTTTCCGCCTTTTCTGGACGACGACTGATGCCCCGGACCGGAAATATCTGCCCCTCCGGCTCACGAAGCGCATGCAGTTCGGAGAAGGCTGAGGACGTCTGTGGCAGGGGAGGAACTTCTGGGCAGAGGCGTGCTCAGGCGGATGGGGTTTGCTCGATGTCAAGCACGCGGCGCCCGGTCCGGCGAGTGCATTGGGCGGGTGCCGGCTTCAGGATCGGGTGGGCGGTTATTCCGGGGCGGCGACCGATTCCTGGGGCGGGATCGCTAGCTCGCGGTAGTCCAGCTCGATCCTCTTTACCTTCCATCGGCCAAGCTGGAAGACGACCAACGCGCCGACGGCGTGAAGCGTGTAGGCAACCACCATCGCGATCCATACTCCGTGGAGCCCTATGCCGAGCGCCTTCGGAAGAACCAGCGCAAGAGGAATCAGCACGCCGAAGAGGGCGACGAGCGTCAGGAGCATCGGGACGAAGGTGTATCCGGCTCCCTCCATGGACTTGCTGAGGACGATTGTGATGCTGACGAAGAGGTAGACGGAGGCTGCGTATCGCAGGTACACCGCGCCGGTCGAAATGACCGCAGGGTCCGATGTGAAAAGGCGGATGAAGAAGCGCGGGAATATGACGCCGACCACCGTGCAGGCCGCCATGAACACGCCGTAGATCGTCACCGAGGTCCACACGGAACGGACCGCGCGCTCGGGCTTGCCGGCGCCAAGGTTCTGACCCACAAGCGCACCCGATGCGCGCCCGATCCCGAAGCCCGGCATGAGCGCGAGCATGACCGTTCGGCTTCCGATGTGGAACGCTGCCATGGCGGTACTGCCGAAAGAGACGGCGATAATCCGAAACAGCACGAGGCCCGAGGCGGAGCGGATCATCATCTGCAGCGCGCTCGGCACGCCGATCACGATGAGCTGCCAGATGGCCCCGAGATCAATCTCGAAGTGCTTCGGCTGCACGTGGACGCGCGACAGGCCGCGCCGCAGCACGAACACCCCGATGAGGCAGAAGGTTCCCCGGCCGATCACCGTGGCCAGTGCGGCGCCCCTGACGCCAAGCCCGAGGCCCCAATCGTAGATGAAGATCGGGTCGAGGACCAGGTTCACCAGGTTTGCGCCCCCGAAAAGCCACATCGGCGTGATCCCGTCCCCGGCGCCCTGCAAGATCGAGCCGATCAGGAAGAGCATCACCATCGCCACGCTCGCCACCATCAGCACCTCGAGGTACTCCACGCCGAGCCGGAGCACGTCTTCCCTCGCCCCGAGCGTCCACAGGATCGGCCTGGAGAAGAGGATGCCCACGAGCGCCAGGACCAACGAAAGCGCCAGACACAGGATGAACGAGTTGAACACCGTGACCGCCGCCTTGTCCGGCTCCTTCTCGCCGACGAAGCGTGCCACCATCGCCGTCGTGCCGATCGTCAGCCCGATCAGCATCGTCACGATGAAAAACATCACTTGGCCCGCAGCCCCCACGGCGGCGAGCGCGTCCCGGCTGTACGGCAGGTGCCCGATGAAGATGGTGTCCACGAACTGGAAGAGCACCGTGAACGACTGGGTGAGCGCCACCGGCAACGACAGAATCACCACGTTCCGGAGGATGTTTCCCTTTGTCAGGTCCTCGGGAGGTCGGATGATCTGTCCGAGTAGCCTTGATGCCATGCCGTCTCCATCGAGCGGTTAGCCAAGCTGTGCGAGACAGTCGGAGCGCCCACCACGCGTGATGCTCGGTTCCGCGCAAACCTATCACGGCCTGCATGGGCGTGACAACGCTCCCAGGGAGCTCTCGTTAGTTGTCTCGGCGTCCGCTCGAACCCACACAAGATCCGTGGCAATTCGCCGCTCTTATACCACTATATGATGTATCTTGTTCTGCCTGATCTACCAGAAATTGTTGTACTTTTCACTTGGCCGGGTGTCTGAGATCTGCTATCCTGGCATCGACTGGGGCTTCTGGTAAAGCGTTCCCGCTTTCGCCGGAGGTGCCTTATGGCGTCCTGTGCTGAAAGGAGTGCCGTGTACTTCAAGCGGCTCGAGCTCATCGGCTTCAAATCGTTTGCCAACCGGACCGTCTTCGACTTCGAGCCTGGTGTGACTGCCGTCGTCGGCCCGAACGGCTGCGGCAAGAGCAACATCAGCGACGCGATCCGTTGGGTGCTCGGCGAGCAGAACCCGCGCGACCTGCGCGGCAAGCTGATGGAGGACGTGATCTTCGACGGCACGGCCGACGAGAAGCCGATGGGGATGGCGGAGGTGAGCCTGACGCTGTCGAATGCCGACCGCCTGCTCGACATAGACTTCGAGGAAGTGACGATCACGCGCCGCCTGTTCCGCTCCGGCGAGAGTCAGTACCTGGTCAACAAGAAGCTGTGCCGGCTCAAGGACATCCAGGACCTGCTGGTGGGCACCGGCATCGGCCTCGATGCCTACTCGCACTTCGAGCAGGGCGAGATCGAGCAGGTCCTGAGTGCCAAGCCCGACGAGCGCCGGGCCGTTTTCGAGGAAGCCGCCGGCATCATGAAATACAAGGCGGACCGGCGCGCCGCCATGCGCAAGCTCGAGGCGACCGAGGAGAACCTCGTCCGGATCAACGACATCATCCGCGAGATCAAGCGCCAGATCAACTCACTCGACCGCCAGGCCGCCAAGGCCCGTCGCCACAAGCGGCTCACCGACGAGCTCGGCCGCTACGAGGTGGGCCAGCTCCTGCACAACCGCGACGTGTTCGGCGCCGAACTCGAGCGGCTCACCGCCGAGCACGAGGGGGTGAAGGCCAGCCTGCGCGACCTTTTTAGCGAGATCGAGTCCCGCGACAGCGAGATCGAGGCGCTGCGCGCCACGCTCGGCGAGCAGGAGGGGCGGTTCGAGACGCTCCAGATGCGCAAGCTCGAGGTCCTGCGCGCCATGGATCACGAGCGGAACACGATCGCGCTCAGCGACGAGCGTATCGCCGACGCCCGTGCCGCCGAGGTCGCCGCTCGGGGGCAGATCGAGGCGCTCGAGCAGCAGATAGACGATCTGGGTCGGGAATTGGCCCGCGGGCAGGTCGAGTTCGAGGAGCATGAGAACGAGTTGCGCGAAGCGGAGCGGTCGCTGGCGGCCCAGGAAGAGAAGGGGGCCGCCGAGGCCGCGGCTCTCGAGCAGGAAGAAGCCGCCGTGGCCGATGCCGCGCGCCGAAAGCTTGAGCTCGTTCATCGCGAGATCAAGCTCACGAACGAGCTCGAAACGCTCGACCGCCGGCTCGACGAGCAGCGCGCCGCCGGCTCGGCCCTGCGCACCGAGCAGCAGCAGCTCGGCGAGCGCCGCGAGCGCCTTGACGGGGAGCAGACGGCTCTGGCGCAGCGGCGAGAGGCGATCGGCGGCGACGCGAGACAGGTGCGCGACGAGGAGGCGGCCTTGCGCCGCTCGCTCCAGGACCTCAGCGGGCAGCTCAACCGCGACATCGCGCGGCGGCAGCAACTCGCCAGGGAGCTTGCCGAGGCCCGCTCGCAGCACGAGCTGCTGTGCGAAATGCGCGACAACTTCGAGGGCTATCACCGCGGCGTTCGGAGCGTCCTGCGTGCTGCCGCCGACGAGAACGACCCGCTTCCTGGCATGTACGGCACCGTGGCCGACCTGCTGCGAGTGCCGGAGGAGTTCGAGGTCGCGCTCGAGGCCGCCCTTGGCAGCCGCCTGCAATACATCGCCGTGGCGACCGGGCGCGATGCGCAGCGCGCGATCGCCCACCTCAAGGAGACCAGCGGCGGGCGCGCCACGTTTCTGCCCTACGACCTGCTGCGGCCGCCTTCGACGAACCAGGAGCTCATGCGGGAGCTTTTTGAGAACAACTCCGGCCTGATCGCCCCGGCGAGTGAGGCGGTCTCGTGCAACGAGCGCGACCGCATCCTCGTCGAGATGCTTCTGGGCGACACGGTGCTCGTCGAGGACTTTGATGTGGCGCTCCGCGTCGCCGAGCAGAAGCGCTACCCGTTCCGGCTCGTCACTCGAGCCGGCGAGGTCTTCCCCGGCCGCGGCATCATCCGCGGCGGCCGCGTGGGTCGGCGCGACCAGGGGTTGCTGTCGCGCGAGACGCGCATCGCGCAGCTCGACGAGAAGGCGCGGCGGCTCGCCGCGGAGCACGACGCCATTCAGGCCGAGGAACAGGGGCGCTCGCGCGACGCGGCGTCCCTCGAACTCCAGCTCGAGGAGATCGCCAGGCGAACCCGCTCGCTCGACGAGCAGGCCACCGAGGTCGCGCGCGATCTCGCCATGGCGAGCGCCTCGCGCGAGGCAGTCGAGACCCAGCTCCAGGCGATCGCTGAGCGCCTCGCGGCCCTTGGCGAGGAAGCGGCCCGGCACGCGGCACGCCGCGAGGAGCTGTCGCTCGCTGCCGTTGCGCTCGAGCAGGAGAAGCGAGTCGCCGACGAGGAGAGCCGCCGCCGCAACACCGCCGTCTCCGAGCATCAGGCCGGCGCCGCACAGGCCCACCGCCACCTCACCGAGCTCAAAGTACAGGTCTCCTCGCTCAACGAGCGCCTCGCAGCAGCCCGAGAACGGCAGAACCGGATCGCCGGCGACATCCGCCGGCGGAATCAGGAAATCGTCGCGCGCCGTGAGCAGATCCGGGCCGACCACGGCCACGCGGAGCGCTTGAGCGGCGAGATTGACCAGGCCCGCGGGCGAATCGAGGAACTGTCGCACCAGAAGGCGGAGACCGAGCGCTCGATCGAGACGCTCGACGAGCGGCGCGGCGAGATCGGCAACCGGCTCGGTGCGCTCGAGGCCGGGCTCAAGGACAAGCGGCGCCTGTTGCGCGAGGCGCAGGAGGCCGAATCCGACCTCAACGCGCGCCTGACGGAGGCCCGGCTCGCCGTCGAGCGCATAGACGAGCGGCTGCGCAGCGAGTACAAGCTCACCCACGACGACCCCGCAGCCGAGCGCTTTCCCGCGGACTCGAACTGGGAGGAGGTCGCCGCCCACATCGAGGCCGTGCGGTCGAAGATCGAGTCGCTCGGGCCCGTGAACCTCTACGCCATCGAGGAGTACGAACGGCTCGAGGAGCGGCACGCGTTCCTCGTCAAGGAACAGGAGGACCTGATCCGCGCGAAGGAGTCGCTCCTCAAGGCGATCTCGAAGATCAACCGGACGAGCCGCCAGCTCTTTAAGGAAACGTTCGAGGAGATCCGGGAGTCATTCCGCGAGACGTTCACCTCGCTGTTCGGCGGCGGCAAGGCCGACCTCATCCTCGACGACGAGGGCGACATCCTCGAGTGCGGCATCGAGATCGTCGCCAGTCCGCCGGGCAAGAAGCTCCAGAGCATCACGCTCCTGAGCGGCGGCGAGAAGGCGATGACGGCCATCTGCCTCCTCTTCGCGATCTTCCGCGTCAAGCCGTCGCCGTTTTGCATTCTCGACGAGATGGACGCCGCGCTCGACGAGCCGAACATCGTCCGGTTCAACGACACGCTCAAAGAGTTCGTCAAGCGCTCGCAGTTCATCATCATCACGCACAACAAGAGCACGATCGCGATGGCCGACCTGCTCTACGGCATCACGATGGAGCGCTCGGGCATCTCGAAGGTCGTCTCGGTCAAGTTCCGCGACGCACTCCCCGAACCCCAACCAGCCGACGAAGCCTAGGCACGCGCGATCCTCCCGAAAAATCCCGCGCGCCCTCGCTGTGTTTTTACCATTGCGCGGATGGTACAATTGCCGCGAAGCTTGAATCGGGGGCGTCCTCGCAATGGCCCGCAAGGCGATCGTCGTGCGCGGTGCACGGCAGAACAATCTCAAGGGGTTCGACCTGCGACTGCCCGTGGGCCGCTTCACCGTCGTCACCGGCGTGAGCGGCTCGGGCAAATCGAGCCTCGCTTTCGAGACCCTCTACGCCGAGGGGCAGCGCCGCTACGCCGAGACCTTCTCGCCCTATATCCGCCAGTTCCTCGACCGGGTGGACAAGCCGCACGTTGACGCGATCGAGGCGATCCCGCCTGCCATCGCCATTAATCAGAACAACCCGATTCGCACCTCGCGCTCGACCGTCGGCACGATGACGGAGATCAACGACTACCTGAAACTCCTCTGGGCGCGCAAGGCCGTGCTGCACTGCCGGGGTTGCGGCCGCCCGGTTGTGCGCGACACTGCCGAGAGCATCTTCGCCCGCCTCATCGCCGAGGCGTCGGCCCGGTCTGTTTTGATCACTTTCGACGTCGAGGTGCCCCGCAGCCTCGGCCGCAAGATGGTGGCCGAAGCGCTTGCCAAACAGGGTTTCGGCCGGTTGCTCGTGGGCGGCGAGGTCGTGAAGCTCGACGAGAAGCCGCGCGCGCTAAAGGTGGGGGGAACCGCCACCGTCATTTACGACCGCACGCGCATCAGCCGGTCGCGGCGCGCGCGCATTGTCGAGTCGCTCGAAGGGGCGTTGCACTTCGGTCGGGGCAAGCTCGGCGTTGTTCTCGAGGGCGGGCGCGTCCTCAAGTTCTCGTCGGCGTTGCATTGCCCCGAGTGCGACATCGCCTACGACGATCCGGTCCCGAACCTCTTCTCGTTCAACAGCCCGATCGGCGCCTGCTCGACGTGCCGCGGGTTTGGCCGGACGATCGAGATTGATCCCACGCTCGTCTTTCCCGACCCCATGCTCAGTATCGAGCAGGGCGTGATCAAGCCGTGGGAGGGCAAGGCGTTCCGCCAGGGCTATGACGACACCATCGCCTTTTGCCGCCGACGCGGCATCCCCGTGGATGTGCCATGGAGGAAGCTCACGGGCGAACAGCGCCGCATGATCTGGGAGGGCACCGACGACTTCTACGGCGTTAAGGGCCTTTTCGACTGGCTCGAGACGAAGACATACAAGATGCACGTGCGCGTCTATCTCTCGAAGTTCCGCGCCTACTCGACCTGCCGCACGTGCCACGGCCGCCGGCTCAACGATACCGCGCTGCTTTACCGCATCGAAGGGAAGTCGCTGGCGGACGTCTGGATGATGCCGATCGAGCGCTCGCTCGGGTTCTTCACGGCGCTGTGCACGACGTGCTCGAACGATGAGGCGACGGCGCTCCTGCTGGATGAAGTCCGCACGCGGCTCAAGTACCTCGTAGAGGTCGGGCTCGGCTACCTCACGCTCGACCGGCAGTCGCGCACCCTTTCGGGCGGCGAGGTCGAGCGCGTCGGCCTTACGACCGCCCTTGGCAGCCGGCTTGTCAACACGCTCTACGTTCTCGACGAGCCGAGCATCGGCCTGCACCCGCGCGACGTGGGCCGGCTCATCGGCGTGTTGCGGCGCATCACAGACGCGGGCAACACGGTGGTTGTCGTCGAGCACGACGCCGGCGTCATCCGCGCCGCCGACCACGTGGTGGACCTCGGCCCCGGCCCGGGTGAGCGGGGAGGTCGCGTTGTGTTCAAAGGCCCCGTCGAAAGGCTGCTCGCGTCGAAGCGATCGCTCACGGGCAAGTACCTGAGCGGTGCGAAGAGCGTGCCGCTGCCCGAGGCGCGCCGTTCCGTCACGGGCGCAAAGAAGCTCACGATTCGCGGCGCGTCCGCGCACAACCTGAAAGAACTCGACGTGGAGATTCCGCTCGAGCGTTTTGTCTGCATCACCGGCGTGTCCGGTTCCGGCAAGAGCACACTCGTCGAGGAGGTACTATACCGCGGCCTGGCGCGACTCAAGGGGACCTCAACCGTTGAGCCAGGCGCGCACAAGCGAATCGAGGGACACAAGCACGTCGGTGAGGTCGTCCTCGTTGACCAGTCGCCCATCGGGCGCACGCCGCGCGCGGTGCCGGCCACCTACATGGGCGCCTACAAGTTCATTCGTGAGGCGCTTGCCTCGACGACGGAGGCGAGGCGCGGCGGCTTCGGGCCGGGCGCGTTCTCATTCAACATAGCGGGCGGCCGGTGCGAGACGTGCAAAGGCGCCGGCTTCCTCACGATCGAGATGCAGTTCCTTTCCGACGTCTACGTCACCTGCCCTGACTGTGAGGGAAAACGCTTCAAGCCGGAGCTCCTCGACGTGCGCTTCGCGGGGAAGAACGTTTTCGAGATACTCGAGATGACCGTCTCCGAGGCGCTCGATTTTTTCGAGGACTACCATATCCTCATGGCGCTCGAGCCGCTGACGGAGGTCGGTCTTGGCTACCTTCGGCTCGGCCAGCCGATCACCACGCTCTCGGGCGGCGAGGCGCAGCGCCTGAAGCTTGCGGCCCGCCTGCGAACCGAGCAGTGGAAGCACTCGTTGTTCCTCTTCGACGAGCCGACGACCGGCCTGCATCCCGACGATGTCTCGACCTTAATGGCGACACTGCAGAAGCTCGTCAGATTCAAGCACAGCGTCGTCGTGATCGAGCACAACCTCGACGTGATCAAGTGTGCCGACTGGATCATTGACCTCGGCCCGGAGGGCGGCGAGTACGGCGGCGAGATCGTCTGCGCCGGTACACCCGAAGAGGTCATCCGCTGGAAAGCATCGCACACCGGCCGGTACCTGCGCTCGGCGCTCAAAGGGCGAGCTGTTCCGGTTCAAGAAAAGGCGGTCGAACGCGCATTGCACCCATCGCGCAATGGTGCGATCCGCATCAGCGGCGCGCGCGAACACAACCTGCGGCACCTCGACGTGGAGATCCCCCGCGGCAAGCTCGTCGTCGTCACCGGCGTGAGCGGCTCCGGCAAGTCCACGCTCGCCTACGACGTCCTCTTTGCCGAGGGGCAGCGGCGCTATCTCGACTGCCTGTCGGCCTATGTGCGCCAGTACATCGAGCAGCTCGCACGTCCCGACGTGGACCGGATCGAGGGCATCCCGCCGACGGTCGCCGTCGAGCAGCGATTGAGCCGTGGCGGTGCGAAGTCCACCGTCGCGACGATTACGGAGGTCTATCACTACCTGCGTTTGCTCTTCGCGCGGTTCGGCACGCAGTACTGCCCTGAATGCGGCGTGGCCGTCGAGCCGCAGTCGCCGCAGGCGATCGTGCGCCGCATCCTCGACGAGAACTCGGGCCGCCGGGTGACGTTCTTCGCGCCGCTCATCCGCGCGCGCAAGGGCTACCACACGGACCTCGCCAAGTGGGCGGCGCGACACGGCGTTGCAGCACTCCGGGTTGATGGCGAGCTGATGCGTACGGATCCATATATGCGGTTGCGGCGCCACGTCGAGCACGACATTGACGCGGTCGTCGGCCGTCTGAGGGCGGCGCCGGAGGACCGTAAGGAGCTGACGCGGCTCGCCGAGCAATCGCTCGAGTACGGCGGCGGGACCTTCCTGCTCAAAGCGGGCCGGGGGGAGCAGACGTTCAGCACGCAGCGCGCCTGCCCGAGCTGCGGCCGCGGCTTCGACGAGCTCGACCCGCGGATGTTCTCCTTCAACAGCCGCCACGGCTGGTGCCCGGAGTGCGAGGGCGTCGGCGTGCTTCTCTACGAGGAGAACGGCGAAGAGATCTGGGACGTGTGCGACGTGTGCAACGGCGCGCGGCTCAACCCGACGGCACTCGCTGTGCGATTGGGGAGGCGCTCGATCGCCGAGATGACCGCGTTGCCTGTCGAGCGCGCGCGTGATGCGTTTGCGAAGCTCCGGTTTGCCGGGCACGCCGAGGCCGTGGCGCGCCCGCTCGTCGAGGAGATGCGCACCCGGCTCGAGTTCCTCGGGCTCGTCGGCGTGCCGTACCTCGGGCTCGATCGCGCGGCCAACACGCTTTCGGGTGGCGAGGCGCAGCGCGTGCGGCTCGCGGCGCAGCTCGGCTCGAACCTGCGCGGCGTCTGCTACATCTTGGACGAGCCGACGATCGGCCTGCACCCGCGCGACACCACGAGGCTGATCGGCATGCTCCGGCAGCTACGCGACCGAGGCAACACGGTCGTCGTCGTCGAGCACGACGACCGCACCATCCGCGCCGCCGACCATGTCATTGACCTCGGTCCCGGCGCCGGGCGGCACGGCGGCGAGGTGATTGCCGCCGGTCCCGTGCCGAAGTTTCTGAGGTCGAAGCGCTCAGCCACGGCGCGCTACCTGCGCAAGCCGCTCAGGCACGAGCTCCGGCCGACCGACGGGTCGAAGAATGGGCCGGCCGTCAAGGTCGTCGGCGCGCGGGTGAACAACCTCAAGAACCTCACCGTACAGTTCCCGCTCGGCACGCTGATCTGCGTCACCGGCGTCTCCGGCTCCGGCAAGTCGAGCCTCGTCCAGGACGTCCTCTTCGAGGGCCTACGTCTCGTGCACGCGGGCAAGAGCGTACGCCAAGGCCGGTGCCGGCGGATCGAGGGCGCCGACCGAATCGCCCGCGCGCTCGAGGTGGACCAGACGCCCATCGGCCGGACGCCGCGCTCGACGCCCGCCACCTACGTCGGCTTCTTCGACGAGATACGCCGGCTCTTCGCGATGACGCCCGAGGCGCGCCTCCGTGGCTACACGGCGTCGCGCTTCTCGTTCAACGTTCCGGGCGGCCGGTGCGATAAATGTAAGGGGCAGGGGCGGCTCAAGGTTGAGATGAGCTTCCTGCCGAACGTCCACGTGGAGTGCGACGTGTGCGAGGGTCGCCGCTTCAACGCCGAGACGCTGGCGATCACGTTCAAGGGCCGCTCGATCGCCGACGTGCTCGCGATGACGGCCGAAGAGGCCGCGGCGTTCTTTGCCGACGTGCCGCGCCTCGCCCGGCCGATCGAGCTCCTGCGCGACATCGGCCTCGGCTACCTCACGCTCGGTCAGACGAGCCCGACGCTTTCGGGCGGAGAGTCGCAACGGATTAAGCTCGCTTACGAGCTCGCCAAGCCGGGCCGCGGCCGCACGCTCTATGTACTCGACGAGCCGACCATCGGCCTCCATCCGGCCGACATCGCCAACCTGCTCACCGTCCTGCGCCGCTTCGTCGAGCGGGGCGACACCATCGTCATCATCGAGCACAACCTCGACGTGATCGCCGAGGCCGACCACATCATTGACCTCGGCCCCGAGGGCGGCGACAACGGCGGCCGCATCGTCTTCCAGGGCCCGCCCGCCGACCTCATCAAGAACTCCAAGAAATCCCACACCGCCCGCTTCCTTAGGCGGCACCTGCGGATGTAGTATGAGGGTGGTAGGGTCCGTTCTGCACCGGGCGGGCTCGTACGGGTACCGATGCGGTGTGTACATCGGGCGAGAGTCCCCAAGGGCTCGAGCACTGCACTGAACCCAATCATGAGTCAAGAGCGTGACGTGAAGAGGCACATCAGCGTTCTGAGCAGCGATGCAGTCAGCCGAAACAGGACGGTTCTCACTGTTGGGGCGCTTGAGGACGGCTTGCGGCAATCATGGCTGTATGGAGTTCCCTCCACGTTGAGTCATGACATGACCAGACTCGTCGGCTGGACCCGTGCGCTGTGTCTGTACATTGAGCCTGGCCTCACCCGCCTTGTCGGCGTAGCGGAGTTTCCCGATGCCGAGTCTGAGAGGAAGCAGATGGAGGAAAAGTTCCGGGCCTACCTGGACCAGAAGACGCAGGATCTCACAGGGTCCTACTCTGAGCAGCTTCTAGGTCGACTTGCACCCAAACTGGGGGACGAATACCTTGTGGTGGCGCCAGACTGCACAGCGGTTCTGCAGCCGGGTCTGGCACGGTTGTCCTTCCCGGATGTGTTTGAACGCACCGACAAGGACGGGCTTCTGCCCTTGGCGTCTCTGAATGCAATAGGCCCCGGGGTCTTTGAGAGGAACGGTCTTGTTCTCTTCGCGCACGAGTTCTTCCGTCGCTCCCTGTCACGCCTGAACGGGCTGAATAACGCCTTCCTTGCAGCACTGCAGCAGCTTGCCACCGAGCGGAGCTTGCGTGTTCGCTTAGCCCTCGACGAAGATCTGGTTGGTCTGGCGGAATCGTATAAGGCTCACATGGAGTTCGTGTACTGGTGGGGGCCTCACTTCTCAGATAACCTTGAGGGCATTCCCGAGGGTGTATGTGTCCACAAGGCTTCTGAGTCTCTGCGCGCCTTCCATGGCATATCGAAGTGCGAGTTCCGTTGGTACAGGCAGGGAGGACGCAAGGCCTTCGAGTGCGAGGAGATCCGTGACATGCCCTCTCTTGGGATCAGCGTGGACAGATATGGCTGCCGCTTCGTCCACTCACTGGTCGATGAAGGAACCCGGTCGCCGACCCACGTTGACGGCGCTATCCGCATGTATGACTCTCGGTCGATGCAGATCCGATGCACTAGTGATATCGCGAAGGCCGGCCGTCACACCGAGTACTGCAAGCTCTGGCGTGTTGATGGGACGCTGGGCGTCGCCAAATGGAAGGAACTGGTTTCTCACTACTTCCGCGACAACCGCCTTGTGGGCGAGTACTTCGGTGGCAGAGACGAATCAGAGGCGGTCAAAGCGAGCGGGTCTGACCGGGGAACGCCTCGAGGGCTGACGGCGCAGTATGTGCCGTACAGAATGGACAAAGGACACGGAGCTCGGCTGTCTGTTGCCTACTATCCTGCACGCTCACATAGCAGAGGCCAGTGCTGCGTGGAATCCGCGGACACCATCCAACTAGGACCTGTTACACGCTTCTATGTCGAGGCCGACACCGTCGAGGTAATCAAGATCCTCCGCAGAATGGGGCAGGACGTGTGCCTGGATGGCAGACTGGCCTTTGTTGCCTTTGAGGACAAGGTGGTCAACCTACCGGTCATTATGCATCACGGCTGCTCCGCCGTGGCTCTTGCCGCGAACACCCAGCGGGCCATAGCCCGATTGTGCAGTGCATGGAGTGGTAGGCAGCAGGAACGTCTCCTAGCGTACAGCATAGCCATTGACTACGGGGACCGGTGTGTTCACTTCTCTGTCGCAGGGCACGTCTCGGACATCAACGAGTGGTGTTCGCATGAGGCCGCATCGTTCCCTGAGTCAGCCAATGGGATGCGCGACTGGTGTGAAAGGGCTTCCCGGGCTTTGAGACAGATGGGAGCCGCAGAGCGGAATGCACCGCCTCTTTATGAGCTCCTGCAAGAGACGGGCCTGCTACGTTTCAGAAGGCGTTCTCTGGACCCGGGGCACTACTCCATCCAGATCGAGCAGGAAGGATCTGAGCCAAGGGTCGTAATGAGCTTACCCACCGATGAGGCTGAAGCGATCAGGCATGGCGAGCTCGCGGTCGGTTGGGCATGCATTCTGCATAGCACGGTATGCTCAAGATGCCACAAGGAGTACTTAACCTGCGATTGCTGCAAGACAGTGGATGATGATATAGGCTGCTATGTGAAGGCCTTCGATCTTCTAGACCTCTTCTGGACTGACAGGCCCGCCTAGTTCTGAAGCCGAAGTGACGGGCAGGCACGCACGCATTCAGCGCCTCAGGACGCGAGGCGCTGGCCAAGGGCGTAGGCGGCCTGGAGCTGGTCGGGGTGCTCGAGGACGGCGCCTTTCTTGCCGACGCCGGGGACGATGAGCTTGGCGGCGAGCGGCATTTCGAGGTAGGCAAGGCTTTTCTCGAACATCGCGACGAGCGGCGTCGCGGCGTCGGGATCGTCCTCTTCAAACGGCACGGCGAGCACGGCTGCTTTGCCGCGGATCTTTGCGTGGTTTTCCGGGCAGTTGAAGTAGACGAAGCGATCCAGGAACGCCTTCATCAACGCGGTCGGCCCATACCAGTAGACCGGCGTGCCGAAGACGATGACGTCGCTCTCGACGAGCTTGGGATAGATGCTGTTCATGTCATCGTCCATTGGGCAGTCGTCGCCTTGCCAGCAGGCGTGACAGCCCTCGCACTCGTGAATCGTGAGGTGGGCGAGCTGGAGCATGTCGGTCGCTGCGCCGGCGTCCCGTGCTCCTTCGAGCACCTTCTCGACGAGGATGTGCGTGTTGCCATTTTTGCGCGGGCTGCCCTGAACGCCGAGCACCCTTTTCATGGACGAGCCTTCGAGCGCGTTGCCCTTTTCTTGATCGAGTGCTCCGCCGCGGCTTCGGCGGCGGCGTAGATCTCTTTGAGCGGGACGCGCTTGCTCTTCGCAAGTTTTTTAGACGACTCATATTCGGGTGAGATGCTGACGACCTTGCCGCCGAGTGTGCCGATCTTGACTTTCACCGCGCCATACGGCGTTTGAACCGTTTTCCACTCGCGTTCGAGACAGTGCTTTTGAGTGCGGTATGTGCGGACGCCGAAGGTTGTTGTCTCGGTGAGTATCAGCTCGACGAGTTCCGGCGTTTTCGGAGGATCGCACAGCACGGTAATCAGGTGCCCCGGGCGGTTTTTCTTCATGAGCAGCGGCGTGACGTACACATCGAGCGCGCCAGCCTCGAACAGCCGCTCGAAGAGCGCGCCAAAAAGCTCCGGGCGCATGTCGTCAATGTTGGTCTCGATCACGTCCATCGGCGCCGCATGCGCATGCTCGTCGGCCGTGCCGATCACCACGCGCAGCAGGTTGGGCCGGCCCTCGTTCTCGCGTGTGCCGGCGCCATGACCGACCGACTGGACCGTCATCGCCGGGAAGCCGGCGTAGCTCGTCGCGTAATGCGTCAGAACCGCCGCACCCGTCGGCGTCACCAGCTCCTGCGCGATGCCGCTTTGGTAGACGGGCACGCCCTCGAGGAGCCGCATCGTCGCCGGCACCGGAACGGGGATCACGCCGTGCGCGATTTTCACTGTGCCCGAGCCGAGCGGCAGCGGCGAGCTCGTGACGCGCTCGATGCCGAGCTGCTCGATGGCGACGGCGGCGCCGACGATGTCGAGGATCGAGTCGAGCGCGCCCACCTCGTGGAAATGGATCTTCTCGACGGGCACGTCGTGGACGGCGGCCTCGGCTTCGCCAAGCCGCGTGAAGATCGCCGCCGCGTCCGCCTTGACGCGCTTCGAGAGCGCGCTCGAGTTGATCAGCTTGAGAATGCTCGCGAGATGGCGGTGCGGCTGTTTTCCGCCTTTCGCCACGCGCACGCGCACCTGCGTCCCGCCGATATGGCTGCGCGACACCTTCTCGACGGAGATTGTGTACCCGCCGAGGCCGAGCTTCTTGAGCTCGCTTCGCAGCTTGGCGGCCGAGAGCCCGGCATCGACGAACGCGCCGAGCACCATGTCGCCGCTGATCCCCGAGAAGCAATCGAAATGAGCAACTCGCATCTGGCAGATCCTCTGTGCGTCCGGCGACACATAGCACACGGCACGGCCCGAAGTCGAGCCGTGCCGTGCGCGTCGTCTGCTGAGCTGCTCCGTTCTATGCCTTCTGCCGGCGCAGGATGCGCTTGCGCGCGGCCCCGTGTCACCCGACACGATCCCAGGATCTGTCCCATCTGTGAGATCTGTGGCCTATTCCTCTTTCCTAGACAGGATTCACAGGATCTGTCTCATCGGTGAAATCTGTGGCTGATTCCTCTTCTCCAGACAGGATTCACAGGATCTGTCCCATCTGTGAAATCTGTGGCTGATTCCTCTTCTCCAGACAGGATTCACAGGATCTGTCTCATCCGTGAAATCTGTGGCCGATTCCTTCGTTCCAGACAGGATCACCAGGATCTGTCTCATCCGTGAAATCTGTGGCCTATTCCTCTTTCCTAGACAGGATTCACAGGATCTGTCCCATCCGTGAAATCCGTGGCTGATTCCTGTCCTGCCCGCTCCGTGGCCTCAGTGCTCTCTGTGGTTACCTTCTCTTCTTGCTCCGCCCGCTCCGTGGCCTCAGTGTTCTCCGTGGTTTCTCTTCCTGCTCCGTCTTTCATCTTTCAGCCTTCATCTTTCATCGTTCGTTCCAGCCTGTCTTACAAGAAGACACTATTACGCCAAAACTCCTCCCTTTCGGCAACACCAGTTTCGCACTATTTTCGCTTCCTGCCTTGAGCCCGTCGAAGACCCTGAGCCGACCGAAGGGTCGAAGGGCATCCTTCCTCATTCCGCCTTCATCATTGACCTCTCCTGTCTCCCCTGGTAGCATTTGCCACGGCGAGGGACTTGGGGGAGCGGTCTGGTGTGTCCCCACCGAGGTTAGCGCGACACCGGCCTCAGACCCTGCGAGCGGCGCGGGCAGGGCTACTATGGGTGCCAGGAACGAGGAGCTGGAAGGCATGGGCAAGCAGCCAAGCCAGTCAGGCGGCGACCTCTTCATCGTCGACAACAGCGACAAGGCATGGAAGGCCCGCAAGTACCTCCACGACTGGGCCGACATCGCGCGCGCCTTCGACATCGCCACCGGCTATTTCGAGATCGGTGCGTTGCTGGCTCTCGACGGGCAATGGCAGAAGCTGGAGAAGCTTCGCATCCTCATGGGGGACATAGTCTCCAAGCGCACCAAGAAGGCACTACTCGAGGGCGTCACGAAGGCCCTCGACGGCAGCATCGAACGGGAGAAAGAGACGAACGACTTCCTCGCCGGTGTTCCCGCCATCGTCGAAGGTCTGCGCAGGCAGCAGATTCAGTGTCGAGTCTACGGCAAGAAGAAGTTCCACGCGAAGGCATACATCACGCACGCCAAGCAAGAGGTGATCGGTGCGGCGGCCCTCGTCGGTTCCAGCAACTTCACTCTGCCGGGGCTTACTGAGAACGTCGAGCTCAACATCCAGGTTCGACGCGAAGTCGAGGTGCTTCAAGAGTGGTTCGAGAGCCACTGGGACGAAGCCGAGGACATCACCGAGGAGGTCCTGAAGGTTGTCGAGCGGCACACGCGGGAGTACTCGCCGTTCGAGGTCTATGCTAAGGCCCTCCAGGAGTTCTTCCGCGGCCACGAGATGACAGCGAGCGAGTGGGAGTTGGGCGGGCCGGACAACAACGGTTCGCACATGTACAGCGTGCTAGACCAGTATCAGAAGGAAGGCTACCATGCGCTGATGAAAATCGCCCGCCAGTACGGGGGTGCCTTTCTCTGTGACGGCGTGGGCTTGGGCAAGACCTTTATTGGTCTCATGCTGATTGAGCGCCTGATCATGTTTGACCGCAAGCGCGTGGCCCTCTTCGTGCCAAAGGCCGCGCGGAAGCCAGTCTGGGAAAGAGAACTCAATCAGTACCTCCCACATCTCCACGGCGACTTCAGCAACCTTGTGATCTTCAACCACACGGACCTACTGCGCGAGAGAGGCTATCAAGAGCGTTTAGACCGTGTGGCGCAGCTCGCGGATGTGTTTGTCATTGACGAGGCGCATCACTTCAGGAACCCGGGACAGAGGCTTCTGAAGACCGGCATGCCGTCCAGATACTGGCGTTTTTTCGAGATCGCCGAAGGCAAGCCCCTTTTCCTGCTCACAGCAACGCCGATCAATAACCGCCTCCTTGACCTTCAGCACATGATCGAGCTGTTCTCCCGTCGCGAGCCCGGCTACTTCCGTCGTGCACCGCTTGGTATCCATTCGTTGAGCGGGCATTTCCGCACGATGGAAAAGGAGCTGGAGAGGATCGTCGTCGAAAAAGAGCTGGGCG
>CBDUSE010000024.1:0-25153 GCA_965369835.1 uncultured bacterium | reverse complement strand
CCAGCCGCGCTTCGAAGCCTCAACCTGCATAAAGGTGATTAAGTGAACGGTATTGGGGTTAGAAGCCACGGGTGCAGGCCGACGACGCGCCAGCGTCGGAGGCCAAACCCGTGGGATTGGGCTTGACGACGGCTAGTCGCTGCCGCAGATGTCGCCCTTCTTGTCGTCGAACATGCCGAGCTGCCACATGAGCCAAGTCTGATCGTCGGCGATCAGCTCGAGCGCCATGTCCAACGGCCGGCCACCGCCGTGGCCGGTCTTGGCCTGAACGTGCAGCAGGATGGGCCGATCGCTCGACGTGGACGCCTGCAGCAGCGCCGCCATCTTGCGCGCGTGGGCCGGAGCGACGCGCGTGTCGCTCTCGGACGCCGTGATCAGGATCGCCGGGTACGCTGTGTTTTTTTGGACGTTCTGGTACGGCGAGTAAGCGAGCAGGTACTTGAACTCGTCCGGGTCGTCGGCCGTGCCGTACTCGCCCGCCCAGATCTTCCCGACGGTCAGCTTGTGGTAGCGGATCATGTCGAGCAGCGGCACGCCGCACAGCACGGCGCGGAACAGCTCGGGCCGCTGCGTGAGCGCTGCGCCCATGAGCAGGCCGCCGTTACTGCCGCCGCTGACGGCGAGCCGCTCGGGGCTCGTGTAGCCCTCGGCGATCAGGTACTCGGCCGCGGCGAAGAAATCGTCGAAGACGTTCTGCTTGTTCTCGCGCCGGCCGGCCTCGTGCCATTCGCGGCCGAACTCGCCGCCCCCGCGCAGGTTCGGGATAGCGAACACGCCGCCGGCGTCGAGCCAGATCAAGAGCGGCCGGCTGAAGCCCGGCGTGATGCTCGAGTTGAACCCGCCGTAGCCGCCGAGATTGACCGGGTTGTTCCCGTCGAGCTTCAGGCCCGCCTTGTGCACGATGAACATCGGGACGCGCGTGCCGTCCTTCGACGTGTACCAGACCTGCTTTGTCTTGTACTGGTCGAGGTCCACCTCCACGTTGATCTGGTCAATGGCCTCGAGCGTGCCCTGGGCCATCTCGTAGCGGAACGTGGTATTCGGGTAGGCAAACGAGCTGAAGGTGAAGAACAGCTCGCGGCCGTCCCATTCGCCCGAGATGCTGCCGACACTGCCGAGCGTGGGCAGCTCGATCTCGCGCAGTAGCTCGCCGTCGAATGTGTAGATGAGCAGGCGCGAGTAGGCGTTCTCCATCAGGTGCACGACGAGCTGCCGGTTGACGATGTTCCAGCCGAGCAGCACGCCGTCGGGCTCGGGGAAGATGAGATCCCAGTTTTCCTGCCGTGGGTCCGTGGCCGGACACTTGTAGATGCATTTCCTCGGCGCGTTCCACGTCGTGGCGAAGTACAGCGTCCCCTCGACCGCTGTGAAGCCGAAGTTGCCGTCGAGGCCCACGACGAGCGGCTTGATCTCGGGCTGCTCGGCTTCGAGGTCCATGATGTAGACGTCGTTCCGGACCCAGTTCGTTGTGCCCGAGAAGAACAGGTACCGCTTGTCGGGCGGGATCCAGACACCCGGCATGTGCTCCTTCGGCTTGCCGCCGCCCCAGATGGGCGGGTCGTCACGCCAGTCGCTGCCGAGCGCGTGGAAGAACACCTTCGAGTAGTAGTGCTCGTCGCCCGGCTCGACCGTGGCCGGGTCGGGATAGCGCGTGTAGTAGAAGCCGCTCTTGTCGGGCAGCCACGCGAGGCTGCACCAGCGCGCAAACGGGATCACATCCTCGAGGTGCTCGCCCGTGTCGATGTCGAGTACGTAGAGCGTCGCCAGCTCGTTGCCGCTCTCGACCTTGCCGTAGGCCATCATCGTGCCGTCGCGCGTGACGTGCGTGTAGCCGCACGAGACCGAGCCGTCCTCGCTCCACGTGTTGGGGTCGAGCACGACCTTCGGCTCGGCGTCCCATGTGCCCGTGCACGTGTAGAGGACCGAGTGGTTCTGCCCCGGCTGGCGCTGCCAGTAGAAGTAGCGATCGCGGTGCGGGCCGGGGTGGATGAGCGACGGCTCGTCGTACATCGCCTTGAGCCGGGCCAGGATCCGGTCGCGTTCCGGAAAGCGGACGAGCTGCGAGCGGGTCAGCGCGTTCTGCGCATCGGTCCACCGCTTCGTCGCCTCCGACTCATCGTCCTCGAGCCAGCGGTAGTCATCCGTGATCTCGACGCCATGCAGCACTTCGGTCACCGGCTCGATTCTCGTCCTTGGGTACACGATCCCCTCCCGTCCGCATCCGGTGGTGACAAACAACAGAGCGCCCGCCGCAGCGAGCAAGATTCGATAAGAAAGAGTCATGTTGAGATGTCCTTTGAGCTGTCCTCAAACTCCGTGCCGGTCCGAGCACGAGCGGCCATTATACGCCGCACGCCCGCAACAGCAACCCAGAACCCGCCGAAACACGACAGTCGGATCCGTGTTCATCTGTGAAATCTGTGGCTTACTTCTTCTTCACCTTCTCCTCGCGCAGGACGTACTTGGCGAAGAGGAAGACGAGGATCGCGATGATGATGAAGTTGAGCCCCGTGCTGATTAGGTCGCCGTAGAGGATCTTGATCTCGGGGTAGATGACCGTGGCCGGGTCCTCGGCGGCGGTGACCGCTTTGCGCAGGACGATGCCCGCCTTGTCCCAGTCGCCGCGCGGCAGGCCGAGGTTGATCAGCGGCATCACCAGGCTCTTCACGACCGAGTTGACAAGCTTTGTGACCGCCGCGCCCATCACGATGCCGATCGCCATCCCCACCACGTTGTAGTTTTTCAGGAACGCGCGGAACTCGCTCATCGGCACGTAGCGTTTCACGGTGCTGCCAAGCTTCTCCACCGCATCGCCCAGCTTCTCGACAGTCTGCGCCAGCTCCTCCTTGGATCGGTCAATCATTTCACCCATGGCACTCCTCCTGCTATTCCGTCTCTTCGCCTCTTGTTCTCAACATGACAGGATGGTCATACCAAATTCCGCCATGCCCGGGAAACAGGCGATGATGCGTAGCGCCGGCATCTTGCCGGCTGTCCGGCCGGCATCTTGCCCGCCTCGGCCCTGGGCGGCGGTGACTTGCGCGGGTGGCTGTGCTAGATTGCGGATCGAGGACTCGTGAGGCGGCACAAGGCATGTCAGGACGGCGACCCACCAGGCAGGTGCATGTCGGCAACGTCGCGATCGGCGGCGGTGCGCCGATCTCCATCCAGTCCATGACGACGACGCCGACGGCCGACGCGCGCAAGACGCTGGCGCAGATCGAGCGGCTGGCGATTGCCGGGTGCGAGATCGTGCGCGTCGCCGTACCCGACGAGGACGCGGCGGTAGCGCTCGGCGAGATCGTCAGGCACAGCCCGATCCCCGTCGTGGCCGACATCCACTTCCGCGCCGCGCTGGCGCTGCGCTCGATTGACGCGGGTGTCCACAAGGTGCGGCTCAACCCGGGCAACATCCGCAAGCCCGACGACGTACGCGCCGTCGTGCGCGCGGCGGCCGCGGTCGGTATCCCGATCCGTGTCGGCGCCAATTCCGGCTCGATCCTGCGCGGCGCCGACCGCCGGGCGCTCGAGCGGCAGGGCAAGGCGCCCCGTACGACGCCGGAGATGATGGTCGAGCGCGTGATCGAGTACCTCGCGCTGATCGAGGCGGAAGGCTTCCGCGACCTCGTCATCTCGCTCAAGGCGTCGAGCGTGCTCGAGACGATCGCCGCCTACCGGCTTATGGCGGCGCAGTGCGACTACCCGCTGCACGTGGGCGTCACTGCCGCCGGCACGCCGCGCGCGGGCACCGTGCGCTCCGCCGTCGGCATCGGCGTGCTGCTCGCCGAGGGGATCGGCGACACCGTCCGGGTGTCGCTCACGGGCGATCCCGTCGAGGAAGTGCCCGCGGCGCGCGCGATCCTCGAAGCGCTCGAGCTGCGCCGTTTCGGCCCGATCGTCGTTTCGTGCCCGACGTGCGCGCGCACAAAGGTTGACCTCATCCGGATCGCCGAGGAGGTCGAGCGGCGGCTCGCCGGGCTCGATCTGCCGATCACGGTGGCCGTGATGGGATGCGAAGTGAACGGCCCCGGCAAGGCAAGCGAAGCCGATGTCGGGATCGCGGCCGCCCCAGACGGCTCGGGCACGCTGTTTCGCCGGGGCAAGCCGGTGCGGCGCGTGGCGGAGTCGGCGTTCGTCGAGGAGCTTCTCGCCGAGATCGAGCTGATCGCCCACGCCCGCCGCGCGGCCGAGGAGACCTTGCCGAAGCAGCTTTAGCAAAAGGCGAGCATATTGTGTTTGCGGGCCAAGGACGCCAAGACAGGCGAGACGTAGGTGGCCCGTGGCAGCATAGACCGCCTAGTACGAGACGGTGTGTGAGCTCGCCGAATCTCTGCGGTTCGGGCATCACTGGGCAGGCACTATGCCAGGCTATCGTAGTATTCACGAGTAAAGAAGATAACGAGCAAAATGAATGTGGCAGCCTCAAAGGGGATCATGAGACGGTGCGTGAGATCAAGAAGAACCTAGAGCAATTGGAAGAGGCAAGGCTGCAACTCGGAAAGGACACACCTACTGGAGCGAGGCTGGCCTTGCTGCTTATCGACAATCTCATAGAGTTGGTGATGTTTAAAAGGGTACAATGTATTTTCGCACACGACGAGTACTATGAGAACATTTCGCCAGCAAAACCGGCCTCACCGAGGCACAGCTCTAACAAGCGGAAGAAGGTGAGGGAACATTTTGATGATAAGGTGAACTTCCTTTGCCGTGAAACGCGCTATCAACCCGAAGGTGAAATGGATGACGACGAAGGCCTCGTCCTCAAGATCAGCCACAAATTCAGAAACGAGGCTTATCACAAAGGTGTTCTTCGGGACGGCATTATCATCCCTGTCACGAAGGTATATCTCGAGATCGTATGCCGACTTGTCCCGCGTCTATGGAGCGGGAGCTATGGCTACGCCGTTGGTGAAGTCAGGGCGTTCCTGCAACGTTATGACATGGAACAGGATTACATGGATAAAGAGACTCTGGCAAATATATGTCGCCGTTTACTAAGCGGAATGACCTGCGAGGTGCGGGAGCTGTGTGACACGCTGTCAAAGGAACTCTCGCAACGAATCGACGCGGTCGTCGAGGGTCTTGACTATCTGATACGGGATGCGCATGTGGGCAAGAGTCAGGACGATGTCCTCAAGCTTTTTCAGTGCGCGGAGAAGTTCTACGAGACATATGATGGGCCGCGGGTTTTTCAGACCCAGGAGGGTTTTCTGCGCTTCAATCAAGAGCGGGATGAATTTTTCCGAACCTTCGAACCACCCGTAACGATGGGCCGCTTGGAGCGGTGGAGGCAGCGAGCTGCGGAGCTTCAATCGACAGCGAGGCCGGGGGCTGCCATGGACAAGTTTTGGCATCTCGATGGGGAGCGCCGTGGGACCGAGGAACTAGTTGAGGAAGCCATCGCTGAATTCGAGGCAAAACAGGAATAATAAGCCTGGTATGTCGCTTGTCCGGTTTGACCGGCGGTGTTGATTTCATGGAGGGATGAGGGACCGCCGACAAAGGCCGGTAGAAGTTCACGCACGCCACGACGACGGCCCCGTCTAAAACACCCCTTTTTTGGGCTTGACATAGCTCACCCGTTTTGGTAGTTTTGGTGCGTTCTCTGTACGGGTAATTGTGTCTCACGTCAGATAAGGGGGATCGAGGCATGCGGCACCAAGCTATTCCATGTGTCTGTTTGCTCGTCGTGGTGGGCTACCTTGCGGTCAGCGCAGAGGCTGTCATGCCCTACACGGTCACCGACCTCGGCACACTTGGGGGAAACTACAGCTGGGCCAACAGGATCAACGCTTCCGGCCAGGTGGTGGGCCACGCGTACACCGCGAGCGCCATCTACCACGCCTACCTGTGGGAGAACGGCGTGATGCAGGACCTCGGCACCCTCGGAGGTTCTTGGAGTGCGGCCCAGGACATCAATGCATCGGGGCAGGTGGTGGGCTACTCGGCGCGGAGCGATGACCATTACCACGCCTTTCTATGGGAGAATGGCGTGATGCAGGACCTTGGCACCCTCAGAGGTCCGTGTAGCGAAGCCCTCGGTATCAACGCTTCCGGCCAGGTGGTGGGCTGGGAGGGGCACCCGAACACCGACGGGCATGCATTCCTTTGGGAGGATGGGGTGATGGAGGATCTCGGTACGCTCGGTGGAACTCGAAGCGAGGCCAGCGACATCAACGCGTCTGGGCAGGTGGTCGGCTACGCCATGCCCGCGAGCAACGTGACCTGGCACGCTTTCCTTTGGGACGACGGCGTGATGCAGGACCTCGGCACGCTCGGCGGTGAGATGAGCTACGCCAGCGGCATCAACGCGTCCGGGCAGGTCGTGGGCCTGGCGCAAATCGGTAGCGGGGACACCCGCGCCTTCCTGTGGGATGGAGGCGTGATGCAAGATCTTGGCACCCTCGGCGGTACCGAGAGCGGCGCCAGCGACATCAATACTTCGGGGCAGGTGGTGGGCTGGGCGTACATCCCGGGCGACATCTACCACGCCGCCCTGTGGGAGGACGGCATGATGTACGACCTGAACGACCTCGTCCCTTGCGACTCGGGATGGGTTCTGAGCGCTGTCCACGGCATCAACGACCTCGGTCAGATTGTTGGCCACGGTTCCTACTACGGTCAGACTCGCCGCGCCTTTCTACTGACGCCGATCCCCGAACCCGCAACGCTCACGATTCTAGCGCTCGGCGCCCTGCCGCTGGCGTTGAGGCAGAAGGCGCGACGGTAGAGACGACCGGGACGGTCATCCCCCTGGCGGAAACCGCCACACTCGCCCCGTAGGGCGTTCTTGCGAGAAAACTGGTTCCCTGTGGGGTAAAGGTGACTGTTCCTATGTTCACTCGCGGTAGAGGGGAAGGCGGCGGTGAGCTTGAGGACGCGCTTTTTGGTGCGTGCCAGGGCGGCGGCGGCGCGGTGGGCGAGGGCGTCGGCACCCTGTTCCGGCGCGGCGCACCAGTGCGGCGTGTGCCGGAGTCGGCGTTCGTCGAGGAGCTCGTCACCGAGGTCGAGCGGATCGCCGAAGCACGCGGCTCGGAGGGAGGCACCGAATGAGGTCGGTGGCCATCAGCGTGATCGCCTTTATCTTGTGGCTTGTGCTGGTGATGGCGCTCACGATCACACTCCTCAAGCTGCATCAGGATGTCGAGACGGCCCAGGCCGAGCAGGTCGAAGCGCTCAGGATGGCCGAGGGCAGCGACCTCATAGACCTCTCGCAGCTCGAAGAGCGGACCCGTGCCTCGCACAACCTGTTCAACACCGCCGCCATCTTTCTCACCGGCGCGCTTGCCTTCGGCCTCGTTGTCTTCACGATCTGGGTGTATCGGCTCGCAGCGGCCGCCCGGGACGCGCAGGACCTGGTCAAGTTCCACGGGCTCGTTTCGTCCGCGGCCGAAACGCTGCGCACCGGCACTGAACCGGTCGAGGCGGCCTCAAGCGTTGTCCCGACCGAGTCCCAATCGGCGCCGTCGCAATCAGCGCCCGGCCCCCAGGTCGAGGAGCCGCGGCCCGACCTCCTCGAGCGGGAACACGCCGAAGCGGTGGCGCAACCTGAACCGCCGACAGCGGCGCCCGACAAAGAGCAGCCGGCCGAGACGGAGCAGGCTCCCACCGTGCCTGGGCCGGGACCCGCGCCGATCCGGGCTTCGGTGACGATCACTCCACGGGGCGAGACGATCGCGCGCCCGGCGCTCGACACGGTCTTCGATACGCTCGCCCCGCCCGACAAGGAGCGGCGACACCGGTTCGACCTGCTGCGCCACGCCGGGCTGACCTTCCCCGAGCTCAGCGGCGAGCTGAGACAGCTCCTCGAGCTTGTCTCGCAGCCGAAGACCTTCATGCACCAGCTTGTCCGGGAGATCTCGCGCCATCCTGTGCTGGCGCAGAAGCTCATCCGCTTCGCCAACACGCTCTACTACTCGCCGCCCAAGCCGGTGAGGAACCTCAACTTCGCGCTCGTCATCCTCGGGGCCGAGGGCGTCCGCAGCACCGCGCTCGCCCAGGCGGTGCACGACGCCTACAATTTCTCCGACCCGCTCCAGGTCGAGCTGTGGCACCACTCGATCGCCGTGGCGATCGCGGCCGCGCTCATCGGCCGGGCGGTGCGACACGGCAAGCCCGACGAACTCTACGCCCAGGGGCTGGTCCACTGTCTTGGCCGGATGGTCCTCCTGCGGAATCGCCCGCGGGAGTATGCCGGGCTGGCCGACCTGACGCGCGGCGAGAACGTGCCCGCCCGCGACGTCGAGCGCGAGGCGTTCGGCTTCACCAACGCCGAGGTGGGCGCCGTGGCGTTAGCGTTCTGGGGGCTGCCCCGGGGGTTCCAGGGGGCCGTGATGTACGCGCAAGACCTCGACGCGCCGGGGCTGTCGGGCTTTGGCCGCGAGTCGGCGGTCGCAGCTACGGTTCTCAACGCCGCCGCCGCGATCGCGAAAAAGGTGATCGGCATCGGCGCTATCCCCCGCGACGCGGAGGTGGATCTCGCCGCACATCATGCCGTGCGAGCACTGGGCCTCGGCGAGGCTCGCCTCGACGACGTCTGCCAGGACCTCCGCGACATCTACGAGGAGCAGCGAAGCTTCCTGTAAGCGGGCGGGCCTCAGGGTGAGGAGCGGACCTGTTCCGGCGGCCCGCTGCTGAGGACGGGATGCTGTCGGCTCGATCCGCCACGGATGTCGGGCGGAAGCGGCTCCCGCGCTTGCGGCGCGGCTACCCGGTTGACGGGCGGGTAGTAGCGCGTCGCATAGATCAGGCGCCACCTCTTGAACGGCCGGTCCACCGCCTGGAGCAGCGCGCGCACCTCGTCGAGATCGAGCCGCACGTCGGCCTCCTCGTACAGCACCGGGAACCTGATGTTCACATCGTCGAACTTCGCCGCGCCCTCCGGCTTGGGCACGAGGAGATAGAGCCGCTTGCCCTTCGTGTTGTGGTTGATAAGGCCGAAGTCCCAGTTGACGTAGTGCAGGAAGCGCTCGTCGCCCGCTACCGCGCGCATGAATCGGTAGCCCTCGAAGCCGATCACGGCGACGCGGATGTCCTGGCGCTTCGCCTCGACCGCCTGCACGATCGCCTCGATCTCGCCGGCCTCCTCGCCGCGGACCGCCACGAAGGGGGGCGATGCCGACAGCGCGAGCGGCATCGCGCCATTCTGGTCCTGGAGCGTTGCGAACGACCCCACCAGCGCCACCGCCAGCAGCGCCGTGGCCGGGGCTATCGCCCAGCGCGGCGAGCGCGCAGGCCATGTTCTCAGCGCGCCGATGCTATGCGCCAGGAGGAAGAAGCTCAGCGGCACGGCGATGAGCAGGTCCTCGTGCCGGGCAAATGACTGGCCGCGGTACGCCATGTACGCGTGGAAAAGCGGCATGCTGAGCACGAGCGCGAACACGACCAGTGGCAGCAGCTTGCGCCGCACGATCATAACTACTACGCCGAACCCCGCCGCCACCGGCAGCAGCGGCGCGATCAGCAACATCTCGCCCAGGTAGCTGCGTACAGGCTCGGCCCTGAACCAGCCGCCGAGCCACCCTGGCAGCTCGGCAACCGGTGGTGCGGCGGCGACTGTCTCGATCGGCCGGACGTACACACCCTCGAGGAAGCGCAGGAAGTTGCCCATGATCAGCCAGTTGAAGAGGAACCACAGCCCGAGCATGTAGAGCGCCGGCGAGGCGGCGAGCACAACGGTCCCCTCGATCTTGCTCAGGCCGAAACCCCGTGTGAATACCATATAGAGCAGCGCTGCCGCGAAGATGACGGCAGCGTAGAGCACCGCCTGGTGCTCGATAACGGGCAGCAGCCCGAGGCAGACGCTCGAATAGACAAGCACATCGAGCCGGCGCGTGCGCGTCCAGCGCTGGAAGTAAAAGAGCGCCGCAGTCACCAGGGCGAGGACCCAGACCTGGCTCCCGCCGCCCGTGCTGCCGAGCAGGATCCACGGGTTCGCCGCGCAAAGCCCCGCCGCTGCGGCCGCCGCCCATCGAGGGAATCCGGAGTCGAGAAACACCCGCGCAATGAACAGGCAGAGCAGCGCGCCCCCCAGCGCCGAGAGCAGGCATGCCGCAAACCCCGACTCGACCGCGCCGGGGATGCCTGCGAAAACGAGCTGGGCGAGCGTCGGCAGCGGCGTCCACCACACCGAGCAGATCACTGCCTCGCGCCCGCGGGAAACGCCGTCGAGGAGGTCCTGCGCGATACCGGCGCGCACCGCCGCTTCGGGCGCCAGATACCCGACGCCGTAGAGGAGCCAGGCGGCGATCGCTCCGAACACCGCCAGGAAAATGATAAACAAAGCGGCCGGAAAGGTCGCGGAACGTCTCTCCATGCGAAACAGACCCCTTTTCACAGGCGCCCGCTTGGTGCGCTTTTTTCAGCCACAGATCTCACAGATGAACACAGATCTCTTGCCTCTTGATCTGTGCCTATCTGCGGAATCTGTGGCTTCTCATCTTCTTCCCGCAGCTTATTCCCCGTCGCGGTACAGCGGGAAGCTCGAGGTCAGCTCGAGGACGCGGCCCTTGACGCGCTCGAGCGCCGCCTCGTCGTCGCGGTGGGTGAGGGCCTCGACGATGAGCTCCGCGACGAGCTTCATCTCGGGCTCGGTCATACCGCGGGTGGTCACCGCCGGGGTGCCGATTCGGATGCCGCTGGCGACAAATGGGCTCTTGGTGTCGAAGGGGATGAGGTTCTTGTTGACCGTGATGCCCGCCTTGTCGAGCACCTTCGACGCCTCCTTGCCCGTCGTGCCGAGGCCGGTGACGTCCACGAGCATCAGGTGCGTCTCCGTGCCGCCGCCGACGATGCGCAGGCCGCCTTCGGCAAGCGCCGCCGCCAGCGCCTTGGCGTTCGCCGCGATCTGACGCTGGTACGCCTTGAACTCGTCGGTGAGCGCCTCCTTGAACCCAACCGCCTTGGCGGCAATGGCGTGCATGAACGGCCCGCCCTGGTTGCCCGGGAACACGAGCATGTCTATCTGCTTGGCGAACGCCTCCTTGCAGAGGATCACGCCACCGCGCGTGCCGCGCAGCGTCTTGTGCGTCGTGGTGGTCACCACGTCCGCCTGCGGCAGCGGCGTCGGGTGGACGCCGGCCGCGACCAGCCCGGCGAAGTGAGCCATGTCCACCATGAAATAGGCGCCCACATTGTCGGCGATCTCGCGCATCCGGGCGAAATCAAAGATGAACGGATAGGCGCTGGCGCCGGCGAGGATAAGCCGCGGCTTGTGCTCGAGGGCGATCGCCTCGAGCTCGTCGTAGTCGAGCCGCTCGGTCTCGCGGCTCACGCCGTACTGGACGATTGTGTACGTCTTGCCGCTGAAGTTCAGCTCGTGGCCGTGCGAGAGGTGGCCGCCGTGGGCGAGGTTCATCGCCATGAGCTTGTCGCCGGGCTCCAGCAGCGCCATGTAGGCGGCGATGTTCGCCTGCGTGCCCGAGTGCGGCTGCACGTTGGCGTGCTCGGCGCCGGGGAACAGCTCCTTCGCGCGCTCGCGGGCGAGCTCCTCGACGGTGTCCATGTTGATGCAGCCGCCGTACCAGCGTTTGCGGGGGTAGCCCTCGGCGTACTTGTTGGTCATGACCGAGCCGGCCGCCTCCATCACTGCCCGGCTGACGAAGTTCTCCGACGCGATCAGCTCGAGCCCCTCCTCCTGGCGCCGGATCTCCGCCTCGATCGCCCTAAAAACCTCGGGATCCACTTCCTCGAGCGGCCTGAGTCGCACGTTCGCCATCGCCATCTCCTTGAACTGAGGCCTAGCGGTTGGCATGGTAGCTGTGTTACGAGCGTCCGGACAAGCCAAAACGGCCGGGACTGGGACCCGTGGCCGAGAAAAGGGTGTTGACAGAAGGCATGGGAATGTTGTAGTAAGAGAAGGGAAAGGGTAGTTCCTCCGAGAACCAGCAGGGGAAAGGGTTGTTCTCCTGCCAAGTTTGATCAGGAGAGGTGCCATGAACTCATCTGTCCGTGTTCAGTTCGCCGGGGGCCGAGGCTTCACACTCATCGAGCTCCTGGTGGTCATCGCCGTTATCGCGATCCTCGCCGCGCTGCTGCTTCCCGCGCTGCAAAGCGCCAAGCAATCGGGCCGGACGACCGTCTGTTTGTCCAACCTGCGTGAGATCGGCAGCGCGCTGCAGCAGTATCGGATTGAGGCCGAACGATTCCCGTGTTGGGACTACCCCGCCGGTAATAGGCTCAACCCGTGGTGTGATCTGATCATGGGGTCGGCGAGTGAGCATGTGACATGGTTCCAGTGGATCGGCATTCACTCTTCGGTGTACGTGGACAACAAGAAAGTGTTCCTTTGCCCGTCGGACGAGCCGCACCCGTCCCAGATCAACCTGGACCGTGTAAACTCGGGATGGCCCGGTCCCTTCGAGTATTCCTACGGCATCGCCGTGCCTGCCGCCGCCCAGGAGGGCGACGCAGACGTATCCACTTATCGGCAGTGGACGCCGAATGAGGCCGCAGAAGCCAGCGCCCAGGTGCTGACCAGCGAAGGCCACTGGTGTTGGCAGCAGAACTTCTCGCATCAGTATGTGTACGGCGAGCCGTGGGATAGGCCGCACTGGTACTCGAGCACCGTGTCGTTCCGGCACAAGATGGGGATCAAGGGCAATTTCATGACCTGGGCCGGCAATGCGATCCAACGCACCTACAAGCAGATGGAAGACAACAAGGAGGGCAGCAGCAGCACGCAGGAGATATTCTTCCACCACCGTGGAGAGAATCCGCAGACGCAGTTCTATTAGACCCGTCCTGTCGGCCGTTTGCCTTGTGCCGGCCGGCCGATCGCGCCGGCCGAGACGATTCGAGCGGCCAAAGCACAAGCGCGCAGAGCGTTTCGTTATCGAGGAGTGGGTATGAACAAGAACATCCTGGTCATTGTGCTGCCTATTGTCATCTTCGTGGGTGTCTATTTCGCATACAAGGGGGCCACGCGCAAGCCGCACAATGAGTCCGCGTACAGCTACACCACTTACGGTATTGCCGAGGACGGGACGATTTACGTGTTCGGCGTGGACGGCCCCGGCCTGAAGTGGCCGGTCAATTACAACGGCAAGGAGCTGAGGCCGCTCTACGGGTGCACCGACTGCGGGCACATCTTCCCGGCAAGCATTGACGCGATGACTACGCAATGCCCCAAGTGCGGGGGGCCGAACGTCGGCGGCTACGATGAGGAACTGTACGGCCCCGTTGACGCGATAAGGATTGAGATCGAACAGCCGAAGCGACGTTAGCCCTGGCGAAACCCCGCCTCGCCGGGGGGTGCTCACCTCCTGAGGTCCCCATTGTTGAGCCACCGCACTTTCAGCATTCCCCAAGCTCGCCGACGAAAACGCACGAAACGCGGAGATCGCCGAGACCGCAGAGAGACCCTTTCGCGATATTGCAGAGCGGGTTCGCCCTCCATGCCTCTGGCCGGGACGGACCTCCGGACCGCTGGCGGCGCAGGGTCAGCGAGCCATGCCTTCGGCGGGCAAGATGCCCGCCGGACAGCCGGCAAGATGCCGGCGCTACACGGCTCCGCCAAAGGTAGCGCCGCCGTCCCGCCCCCGATCCGACAGGATACCGTAGGCAGAAAAGGGTTGTCGGGTCTGCGGCCGGCGGGTACAAGGATGCGAGGCGCCGGCTGGAGGGGAGTGGTCGTGTCAGAATGAGCAGGGAGGCACAGTGAAACCGAAGGCGGGGTTTGAGCCGCTTGTCTTTGTCGTGTCGGCGCCCTCCGGCGCGGGCAAGAGCACGCTCGTCGAGGGACTGATCGAGTCGGTGCCTCGGCTGCGGCGGGTGATCACATGCACCACGCGCCGGCCACGGGCGGACGAGCAGGACGGCGTCTCGTACCATTTTCTCGAGCGCGAGGAGTTTGATGCCCGCATCGAGCGGAGCGACTTCATCGAGTGGAACGAGATCTACGGCCGGCGCTACGGCACCTCGCGTCAGGTGTTCGGGCAGGCGCTCGAAGAAGCGAGGCGGCGCGGCGAGGACCTGGTGCTGGTGATTGATGTGGACGGCAAGGAGAACTTCGTCGCCGACTACGGTGAGGCGGTGACGATCTTCATTATGCCGCCCTCGATCGAGGAGCTGCGGAACCGCATCGAGGGCCGAGGCTCCGAGCACACCGCCGCGGCCGCACGGCGCCTCGAGCGCGCCGGGAAGGAGATCGCCCGGGCCGACCGATACCGCCACCGGGTGGTGAACGACACGAAGGAACTTGCGCTCGGGAAGTTGCGCGAGATCGTCACAGCCGAGCGTGCCCGGCGAGATGCCGCTTTCCGCGTTGACAATCCTTCACGCCCCTGCTAATTCCAGACATGACCACGAGGCGGTTGACACTTGCAATCCTCGCCCTGATCTTCCTGGTGATTCCCTCCTCTCCCTGTGCTGAGGGTTTTCGGGACGCCGACCAGAAGCAGTTCGAGTATGCCAAGGGCCTCCTGGACGCCGGGATCTTCTACGAGGCGGCGCTGGAGTTCAGGCGGTTCACCGAGAAGTACCCCAGGGACGAGAAGGCGGGCGCGGCCGCCTACTACCGCGCCAAGGCGCTGTACGAGTACGGTGCTACGCCGAAGATCAGGGCGGCCGCAAGGAAGGCGGTCGCCACCTTTCATCAAAGATACCCGAAGCACCCCGCGCGCAACCTCGGCTACTTCCTGCTGGGCGAGATCGCCATGGAGGAGGCGCTCGAGCTCGAACGCGAGATCGGCGCGAGGAAACGCAACAAGCAACCGACCTCGAAGCTGCAGGCGCGCTTCAAGGCCGCCTGCCGAGACGCCTACTCAAACTACAGCAAGTTCATCGAGCTAACGGACCTCAAGACGTATCACCCGGACTCCCCCCTCAGGGAGGAGATGACCTCGCGAGTGGTGACCGCCCACTACAACGCGGCCCAGTGCCTCATTGCGCTCAAGAAGTTCAGGGATGCGATCGAAGAATACCGCATCTTGGTGCTCGAGCCCGAGTTCGCCCAGTGGGGTCGCGAGGAGGCCCAGTTCCTGATCGGCCAATCGTACTACGAATGGGGCAAGAGGCTGAAGGACAGCTCCAGACGCGAGAAGCTGAACCTGGCGATGGCCGAGTATGGGCGAGTGATGTTCTTTGGCCTTAGTGTCGGGGGCCGGAGCGAGTTCAGCGACGACGCCCGGTTGGGCGAGGCGTGGTGCCTTTTCGAGTTGCACAAGTACTCAGAGTGTCGCAAGCTGCTCTCGGACAACACGAAGCGCCGCCAGGCCGATGGCCGAGTCAGGCCGAGTTTCTTCGAGGAAACCTACAACGTCTACAGGGACAACCCGAACAAGATTGACCCCCGCTGGGTCCGTCCTCTCTGGCCCGACATCTACTACCTCTACGCCAAGTGCTTCTTCGCGGAGGCCAAGTATGAGGAGGCGGAGAAGTATTTCGAACGCGTGATGAACATGGAGGGGGAGAACCCCTGGAAGGCCGAGGCGACGCGGATGTTCGACGAATGCCGCAAGCTCATCGGCAAGCAGACGAAGCTGGCCACCGAGGCGGACGCGCTCAAGGCCTTCAAGGTGGCCCGCAACAAGTACCTGACGGGACGCCGCGAGGACGCGATCAAGGACTTCGAGCAGATCTGGCTTCGGTTCAAGGGGGTGAGGGCCTGGCGCTACCGCGACCACCTGCTCTACTACTGGGGCAAGAGCCTCTACTGGAGCGGTGACGACGGGCGGCTGCTCGAGGCGGCCGCCGTCTTCAACTACCTCGCCAAGACGGGCAACCCCCAGACGGCCGTCACGGATGATCGGAAGCGATCGGTCTCCGTCGTGGGCGAGGCGTCCTACTCCGAGGGGCTTTCTTACTGGCGGCTCGGCGACGAGATGCACGCGGGGCATGAGAAGGAGGCGATCGTCGAGGCGGCGATCCTCGCTTTCGAGCGCCTCGCCGCCCGCAACCCCGAGCATCCGGAGACCCCGGAGACGCTGCTCAACGTGGGGAACTTCCACCTGGGGGAGAAGCGGTACGTCAAGGCGGGGCTTGCCTACCGCCGGATGGTGACGTTGTACCCGAAGCACGAGGACGCGCCGAAGGCGTTGCTCAATCTCTGCTACGTCTACCGCGAGCTCGACCAGCTCAACGATGTAGTGTGGGCGGCCAACACGTTCGAGGCGAATTTCCCCAAGCGGTCGGACGTGGTGCGGGCGATTGATCTCAAGGGCAATGCCTGGTTCAAGCTGGCCAAGGAGGCCGAGGATCCCGAAAAGGAGAAGGAGCTCTTCGGCAAGGCGGCCGCCGAGTACGGCAAGCTCAAGCTCGAGCGGTTCCCCTGGCTCTCCAGCGTCGAGAAAGAGGAGGAGTACGGCAGGATATTCGCCAACGCCCTCTTCTACACCGCGTACTCGTACAAGAAGATCGGGGACAAGGCGAAGGCGATCGAGCACTACCGCGCGTTCATCAAGGCGGCGCCGCAGGACAATGCGCATCTGACCGAAGGGCGCAACCACTGCGCCGAGCTCTACCTCGAGGAGGGGCAGTACGCCGAGGCGGTCGAGGTGCTGCGGCCCCTGGCGGACGACCTCGAAGCGCCGGACGACAAGTCGTACCGGGGCATGGCGATGCTTGTCTCGGCGCTTCTCGAGCGGGCCAAGGACGAGGCGGACCCCGCGAAGAAGAAAGGCCTCACCGACGAGGCAGCCGCACGCGCCAGGCATTTTTTTTCAATCTACGCCGGGACGCCGATCCACCACGAGCCGTTCCTGACCATCGCCGGCGCGTTCGAGCAGGCGGCGCTTTTCGAGCAGATGCTCGATGCGTACAACGAGCTCAAGGCCAACCAGCGCCTCCACTTGGCGACGAAGGGGCTTGCCGCGGCTGAGAAGAGGAAACTCTACAGCAACTACGCGCAGCTCCTGTTCAAGGCGGGCGAGGCGTGCGGGCGGGCCGCAGACACGCTCGAGGCCCGAGATGCCGACACGAAGAAGTTCGACAACGCGACGGGCGATTTCCTCACCGAGCACCTTGACCGGGCTAAAAAGCTCCTGGGCCGCGGGAAGATCCCCGCCAACTTCGTCAAGATCAACTTCGAGATCGCCAAGACGTTCAAGCGCGCCAACGAGCCCGCCAAGGGCGCCAGGGCCCTCGAGAAGATCATCGCCGTGGTCGAGGAGACCGATCCTCGCTTTCTGAAAGCGTACTTCGAGCGCGGCAACATCTGGCTCGAGTGCGGCCACCCGAAGCGCTCGCTCGCCAGCTACATCTACGTCATTGACTGGGCGGACCCGGACAATCCCGCACGGACGAAATACATAGCTCTCTCATACTTCCAGGGTGGGATCGCTCAGTTCCGGATCGAGGACGACGAGCAGGCCGGAGCCAAGGCGAAGGCGTTGTTCGAGACCTTAATCAGGAAGTTCGGGGACAGCAAGGACAAGGAGATCCGTGCGACCGTGGCGAAAGCCCGCGAGCAGATCGACAAGATCGAGAAGGCGCTGTCCGAGCTTGAAAGCGGGCGAGGTAGGGAGTAAGCCCGGGCGCTCTTACGCCTTGCCACCGGGAAGCGCATATGGTATCATTTATTTCTAACGCTTCGGCTGTCCCCGATTGGAAAACCCACTCCACGCTTGGACTGTCTGGAAAGGAAGTCGTTGCAATGCGCGTACTTGTGACATCCGCCGCTCTGGCGCTCGTGGTGCTCATCGCCGGGCCGTCTGCGCAGGCCGGCGAGGCGCCTGAGACGGCCGCGGGCGATTCGGACGCGGCCGGCGGGAAGCCGACCGTTGCCGTCGTCGTCACGCTCACGGGCGGCGGGAAGGAGGAGGGCACGCTGCTCGAGGGATCGAAGGACGGGACGATCAGGTACAAGACCCCCTACGGCGAGCGCACGTTGCCCCGTGGAGATTGGGTCCAGGTGAAAGCCAAGAAGCGACTGCCCAAGTTCGCTCTCGCCGACCAGATGCTCAGAACCAAGCGCTACGACGCTGCCTCGAAGAAGTACCAGGAGGCGCACGACACCTACAAGCATCTGCACATCTTCGGCGCCGAGGCGCTCGACGGCAAGGGGCAGGCGCTGATCAAGCTCAAGGAGTACAAGCGGGCCCTTGCCGTCTATGAGCAGCTCTTCCGCGAGTACTCGGGCGCGGATCTCTCACACAGCCGGCGCTACCGCCACGCGGTCTGCCTCGGGAAGGTCGGCGGGAGGGCGAACCGCGAGAAGGCGATCGGCGAGCTCGAGCGCGTGATCGCCGTCACCGACGAAGTGGTGACCGTGCGCTCACTCTATCAGCTCGGGCAGATCCACTACGGCAACAAGAAGTACTATCTGGCGCTCAGGTCGTACCTGCGGCTCTTCGTCCTGTATCGGAACTACCCGGGCGAGGGCGCCAGGGAAGTGCAGGCCCTGGTCAAGAGCGCCCGGGGAAACGCGATTAGTTGCTGCAAGAAGCTGATGAGTTCTTCAGACGCGAGCATCAAGAAGCGCGCCGAGAAGATCAAGGCCGGCCTCGAGCGCGCACGATAAGGCGAAGGGAACAAGGCACAAGAGGGATAGAGGAGGAACGTGCATGAAACGGACGCTTACCGGCGGCCCGTGGAGAACCTGGCTCATGGTGTTCGCCGTGCTTGTCACGTTTGGCGTGGCCGCCGTGACGATGAACGCCCTGGCACAGGAGGACGATGACCTGGGCATCGAGGAGGACGAGGATCTGGACATCGGTGACGAGGATCTCGACATCGAAGACGAGGACCTGGGGATCGAGGACGAGGAGGACGTCGTTGGCGACGAGGAGATCGAGGAGGTGGGCGGCCTCGGCGACATCGAGGAAGAGACCGACACGACCAAGGACGAGTCGCTGACCGAGCGGCAGTCGTTCCTGAGCATGCTGAATCAGGGCGGCCCGCTGATGTTCGTGCTGCTCGGGATCGAGATCGTGGTGCTCACGTTGATCCTCGAGTCGTGTTTCAACGTCAACTCGCTCAAGGTCCTGCCCGTGGACTTCGTCGAGGCGATCGAGGAGGACTTTGAGAAGAACGCCGTGGACGCCGTCGTCCAGAAGTGCGAGGACAACCCCGGGATGCTCTCGAACGTGCTGCACGCGGGGCTGACGGCGCCTGCGCCTGCCGAGGCCGACGTCAAAGAGGCGATCGAGCTGGCGGGCGAGCACGAGGGCGAGTCGTTCATGTCGCACGTCGGCTATCTGTCCATCTTCGGGGCGATCGCGCCGATGGTCGGCCTGCTCGGGACCGTGATCGGCATGATCGTGGCGTTCTCGAAGGTGGCCGGCGCGGGCGGCCTCGGCAAACCCGAGTTGTTGGCGGGCGGCATTTACCAGGCGCTCTTCACGACCGCGTTCGGCCTGATCGTCGGTATCCCCGCGATGTTCATGTACTACTACTTCAAGAACCGCGGCATCAAGATCCTCATGGTGGTCGAGAACAGCGTCAAGCGGTTCATGAAATGGCGCTTGCAGCCGGCCAACAGCGGCGTGCCGCGCGGTGGGCTGGTGCCGCAGCGGCTCTCGTTGCTGATTGACGAGGCGCTCTCGAACGCGTTCGTCGGCATCATGCCGATCGTCGGGTTCATCCTCGGGCCGTTCTCGATCGCTAAGGCGATCAAGATCAAGGCGGAGTTGCGCGAGTTCGGCGGCAACCCGGGCGGCGCCCTCGCCGTCGAGCCGTGGAAGGCGACGATGGCGCTCGTGCTCGGCATCGTGGATATCGTGGTCTGGCCGGTGGTGGCCGTGGCGGTCGTGGTCATCAGGTCGCTCTAACGACGAGACGGAGCTATGGCCAAGAAGAAAAAGGACCGCTTCGGACTCGGTGGCGAGGTCCATTTCCAGATGGCGCCGCTCATTGACGTGGTCTTCCTCCTGCTGATCTTCTTTATCTGCGTGACCAACTTCGACAAGGTCGAGCGGGTGGACTTGGCGTTGGCGTACGCCGAGTCGGCGAAGGAGTACCAGAAGGACAAGAGCACCATGATCGTCAACATCCGGTCGGACGGGACGATCGTCGTCGAAGGAATCGTGTTTCTGAAAGGGGCCAAGGAGAAGCTCCAGGTCTACATGCAGGGCGTCGTGGACGAGATAGGCGGGCCCAATTTCAAGGTGGCCATCCGGGCTGACCGTAAGGCGCGCATGAAGGAGATCAAGGACGTCTATCGCGCGGCCGCGCACGTGGGGCTGACCCGTATTTCGCTGGTGACCGAGACGAGGCGAACGGCCCCCGTGACAGGGGCCGGTCGAGCACCGATCGAAGGGGAACCCCCTGAGGAAGAGCTGATTTACTAAGCCTGCTCGTTCCGGCTCCTGGATCGAGCGAGCAGGGGAGGGAACACTGTGGCGTTTTTGCGCGCGAAAGAAGAAGACGAAATCCAGTTCCCGATGGCGCCGATGATTGACGTCGTTTTCCTGTTGCTGATCTTCTTTCTGGTTGCCACCTCGTTCATCAACCCGGAGTCGCAGCTCGCCACCGATCTGCCGCGGAAGGAGCAACGCGAGGAGATCGAGGAGCTGCCGAAGCAGTTCATCGTGGTGGTGACCCGCACCGGCATTCTCGTCAACAAGAAGAAGATGAAGAAGGCGCTCTTCCGCAGCAAGCTGATCGCCCTCAAGGGGTATGGCGAGGACGTGTACGTCTTTTTGGATTCCAAGGACGACGCCACGCACGAGGACGTTGTCGAAATCCTCGACATGGTCACACAGATCGGCGCGAAGGTCACCGTCGTGCCCCCGTACGAGGAGAGGACCGACTAGACGGTTTTCGAGATTGAGCGAAGCTGTCCGGTTTGCCTGAGACCGGGGAGACCGGAAGGAGCCGAGCGTGGACGACATCCGAACGCAGATGGCGGGCCTCGAGCCGGAGGACTTCGAGGACCCCGAGGAGCGGGACCGCATATACTGCTTCCAGTGCGACGAGGAGTTCCTCGTCGAGCACGTGACCGACAACGCGGCGTGGGCTTGCCCGGCGTGCGCGCACCCGAACCTAAACCTGCACAAGCATTTCCTGGTGCTCGCCATCCTCTTCGCGGCGGTGGCGGTGGCGGGCTTTGCGCTGACGATCCTCTACGCGGCTGCCCAGCCAAGGGGGGAGGTCAACTTCTGGTTCCTGGTCTGGTCGTGCGTGCACACGACCGCCACGGGCTACGCGGTGATGGCGATCTTCAGCGACCGGCGGGCCTACGGGCTTCGGGCACTGCGTTACCTGTTGCCGGGGCTGTACGCGAGCGCGATCGGCGCGGCGATCGTCTACTGGTTCCCGTTCAACTGGCTGACGGTCATCCTGGTCGGGCTGGCGTTCGTGGCGATCGGCCTGTACGGCGCGTACGTGTTCCGGCACACGCTTCGGATGGCCGAGCCGCATGCGCCGCGCGAGACCGTCGTGCGGCCGATGTACACGCTGATTTCGGTGACGGTCCACGCGATCCTGCTGCTGTTTTTCGCGAAGGTCGCGCTGCAAGTCGGTCAGCGGACGCCCGGGACCTCCTCGATCGAGTTCGGCAGGCCGGGCGGGTATGTGCCCCGGACGATGCGGGCCGAGGACCTCGAGGAGGTCGAGGAGGAGGAAGAGCCGGAGGTCGAGGACGAGGAGATCGAACCCGAGCTCGAGGAGATCGAGACGCCCGAGAGCCGCGAGGATATTGACTACGCCACCGAGAACACCGTGGCGTTCAACAAGACGGAGGTCGAGGAGAAGCCGCGTGTGCGGCCGAAGGAGCGCCGGCACAAGAACGTCAGGTACGAGCAGCGCTACAATCGGCAATACTGGCGGGAGCTGGGGGGTGGCAGCGACGCTACCGAGTGGGCCGTGCTGCAGGCGCTCCGCTGGCTCAAGAAGCATCAAAACCCGGATGGCTCATGGGGCGAGCCGCCGATCCAGCCCGCGATGACTGGGCTCGCGTTGCTCTGTTTCCTCGGTCACGGCGAGGACCATCTCTCGGTGGAGTTCGGCCGCACGGTACGGGATGCGATTTCCTGGTTCGTCGGCCAGCAGAACGAGGAGGGCTTCTTTACCCGCGAGCACCGCTGGGCGTACCAGCATGGGATGGCCACCTACGCGATGGCCGAGGCGTACGCGATGACGGGACTCGAGGACCTGCGGCCGGTGGTGGCCAAGGCGATCCGGCGCATCTGCGAGGGCCAGACGCCCGAGGGCGGGTGGTACTATGGCTACACGAAGGTGCAGAACGACGGCTCGCCGTGGGCGGGCGGCGACACGAGCGTCTGCGGCTGGCAGATCCAGGCAATCACGGCGGCGTGGTACTCGGGGATCCGGTTCTCGAACAACATGCTGCGCGATGCGCGCCGGCGCGCCGTCCAGGACATCAAGAGCCGCTTCAGCCCGGAGAGCGGCTGCGGCTACCAGGGCACCGGGCCGAACCGCTCGAAGGAGGACAATTACTGTACGACGGGGATCGGCACGCTCTGCCTGCAGTTCCTCGGGCAGCACAGTTCCAAGCAGGTCAAAGACGGCCTCAACATCATGCGGCACTACAGTTGCGACTGGAAGAGGACTACGGGCGGCGCCGGCGCACCGCTCTACGGCTGGTTCTACGTCACCCAGGCGATGTACCACGCCACGACGAACCCCAAGAACAACAGGTACTGGAAGTACTGGAACCCGAAGTTCAGCGAGATGCTGGTCGAGAAGCAGCATACGGACGGGCACTGGGAACCTGCGGAGGGCGGCGGCAACTTTGTGAAGAACTCGTTTACCGGCAGGAATAAGAATATCTACGCGACCACGATGTGCTGCTTGATGCTCGAGGTCTATTACCGCTACCTGCCCACCTACCGCCCGGCGCGGTAAAGCGCGTGGCGGCGCCGGGGGAGAAACCGGAATGGACGATACTCAGCGGCTGCATGGAGAGGCGCCCTCCGAGACAAAAGGGGAGCAGGAGGATCGCGACACGATCCACTGCGAGAACCCGGCGTGCGGCGAGGTGTTCGTGGTCGAGCACGTCGGCGACGCCACGGCGTGGACGTGCCCGAAGTGCAAGAGCGCGCACCCGAACCTGCACCTGCACTTCGTGCTCATCGGGGTGATCACGGCGTTCCTTGCCCTCGCTTCATTCGCCGTGCTCGTTGTATTCCTGTCGCTTGTTGGGCGCGACGTCTCGCCGGTGGCGTACGTGATCTGGTCGGCGGTGCAGATCTCGCTCGCCTCGTATGTGGCGCTGGCGATCTTCAGTGACTCGCGCGCCTACGGGCTCGCCTCGCTGCGCATCGTGATCCCGCTGGCGTTCCTCTCGTTTGGCGCGTTTGTAACGATCGTTGGGGCGAAGCTGTGGTTCTGGTTCCTGTTTATCAGCGCGCCGCTGTTTCTGGTCGCGTACGGCTATCTGGCCTGGGTGTTCCTGCACGCCTTCCGCATGGCCCAGATGCACCGGCCGCGCGAGGCCGTGATCCGGCCGATGTACACGCTCATTTCGATCACGGCGCACGTGATCGTGCTGACGATCTTCACCACCCTCTTCATCCAGGAACAGAAACGGACGCCGGGCACCTCCTCGATCGAGTTCGGCAAGCCGGGCGGTTACGTGCCAACGGTGCGCGAGCTCGAGGAACTCGAGGAGCTCGAGGAGGAAGAGGTCGAGGTCGAGGAGGAGGAGATCGAGCCGGAGCTCGAGGAGATCGAGACGCCGGAGAAGCGCGACATTGACTACCAGGCCGAGACCGACGTTGCGTTCAACAAGGTTGACCGGGAGGACAAGCCCCGGGTACGCCAGGAGCGGCGCAAGGTCCGCCGCGAGTACCAGCAGCGCTACAACCGGGACTTCGCGATCGAGCAGGGCGGTGGGAGCGACCGCACGGAGAACGCGGTGCTCCGCGCACTCCGCTGGCTCAAGCGCCACCAGAACGAGGACGGCTCGTGGGGCGAGGACCCGCTGAAGCCTTCGATGACGGGGCTGGCGCTGCTGTGCTTCCTGGGTCACGGCGAGGACAACCTTTCCGAGGAGTTCGGCGCCACGGTCCGCAAGGCGCTCGAGTGGCTCACGGGCCACCAGGACGACGAGGGTTACCTGGCGCACGACTTCCGGTTCGCCTACCAGCACGGCATTGCCACCTACGCGCTGGCCGAGGCGTATGCGATGACCGAGCTCGAGGCGATCAGGCCGGTGGTGAAGCAGGCGATCGAGGTGATCCTGCACGGCCAGACCGACGAGGGCGGCTGGTACTACGGCTACACAAAGGGCGGCATCAAGGTGACCGAGTACGGGACCGGCCGCCAGTACTACAAGGGCGACTGGCCGGGCGGCGATACCTCGGTCTCCGGCTGGCAGATCCAGGCGCTGACGGCGGCGTGGTACGCCGGGATCCGCTTCCCCAACGGCGCGCTGAGGAACGCGCGGCGCAAGGCGCTGCACGACATCAAGAGCCGTGTGAACGTCGCCGGGGGCTGGAGCGGCTACCAGGACACGTCGCCGCATGTGCCGGGCGGCGAGAACGACGCCGAGAAGAGGAAGAACGCCTACGCGCTGACGGGCATCGCTACGCTCTGCCTCCAGTTCCTCGGCGAGGGCAACGGGGCGGCGGCCCGCTCGATGCTCACGACGATGAAGCGGTACGCTCTTCATTGGGAGCGCTCCGAGGGCGGCTGGCACGATGCGCCGCTCTACGCCTGGTACTACATCACGCAGGCGAAGTTCCACGCTGCGGCCCCAAAGCCGACGGCCAATCCCGCCTGGATGCGTTGGAACAACCAGATGACGGCCACGCTGATCAGGGAGCAGAACGACGATGGGAGCTGGGGCTTCCCGGACAAGAGCATGGAGGGGAAGGAGCTCGTCCAGGGCACCAAGAACAAGCCGGTCTACTCGACCACGCTCTGCTGCCTGATGCTCGAGGTCTACTACCGCTACCTGCCGACGTACAGGACGCGCTAGTCACCTTCTCTTCACGCCTTCTCCCGACGAGCAATGCGCTTGCGCCTGCGTGAAAGACCGCTGACGATCCTCAACGCCATCATCAAACCACAAGCGGCATGGAGCGCGAAAGAAACCGCTTGGAGTCCGACGTAGTCGCTTCAGAGCGGGCACGGGCTAGCAGGCTGCTGAAAAAGCCAGAGCTCCGAGAGCGCGATAGCTCTGCTTGCCTCGAAAGATCCTCCTTTGCCGACCCACCCGTGAGCCGCCCAGCGGCGACTGGGAGTAGCCACGGGCGCAAGCCCGCCGAAGGCGGGTAAGCCCGTGGTCTCGGGCGCCCTGAGAAAACCGGAG
>CBDUSE010000023.1:0-25540 GCA_965369835.1 uncultured bacterium | reverse complement strand
ACAATTGAGGAATACGTCGCCACCGGACGGCGCAAGACGGCCGTCGCCTCGGTGCGGCTGCGGCCGGGCGCCGGCCATATCAGGGTCAACGGCCGCGACGGCAAGGAGTACTTCAACACGGAGATCCTCTTCAAGAAGGCCACCGAGCCGCTCGAGTCCGTCGGGATGACGGGCCGTTTCGATATCGTGGCGCGAATCAAGGGCAGCGGCGTCACCGGGCAGGCCGGGGCGTTCCGGCACGGCATCGCCAAGGCGCTCACCATCTATGACCCCTCGCTCCGGGGCCGGCTCAAGCAGCTTGGCTTTCTCACCCGGGACCCCCGGATGAAGGAGCGAAAGAAGTACGGGCAGCCTGGCGCCCGAGCCCGTTTCCAGTTCTCCAAGCGTTAGGGAGGCAAGCCGGCACAAAGATTCGACAACCGATTGGAGAACTTGGAAAGCAGAAGGCTCGGCCTTCTGCTTTTTGCGTTTCGGCCCGAGGCGGTTATGCCTATAATACGAGCTCCCATCGGCGAACCGCCTGGCGGCTCGCCAGGCGACCGCACCACTGGGAAAGCATCCGCGACGTGTTCGATCAGTCTCGACCCGAAAAAGAGCTCTTTGACGAAGAATGGCTCGGCGATGAGCCCGAGAGCCGAACGCTCGAACTCGCGAGCCCCGAAGGCCCTATCCGGATCAGGTACTGGGACTCCCAGGCCGGCTCGCCGGAACCGGCCCAAGCAGGATCCTCAGATCCTGCCGTCGTGTTGGTACACGGCCTGTTCGACTCGAAGCGCGCATGGCGTTACATCTGGCGCCCGTTGGCGTCGCACTGGCGGGTCGTGGCGGCCGACCTGCCCGGCATGGGGCTGAGCGACAAACCGAGGCTCAGGTACCTGCCGCGAGCCGAGCGCTACACGCCTGCGTGGCTCTCGGCGATGCTTCGGCGCACAGTCGAGACCCTCGACGGGCTGGACAACTTCGTGCTCGTCGGTCACTCGCTCGGGGGCGCGCTCGTGCTGTTGGCGCTGCTGGACGAGTCGTTTGCTCGGCATGTGCGCGGGCTGGTGCTGGTTGCGGCGGCGGGGTATCCGCAGAAGCTGCCGCGCTTTGCGGCGCGGTTGCGCGGGTTCTTCGGGGCGATCAGGGCGTGCCCGCTGTGGTACGATCGGCTTGCGGCATGGATGATCGAACGGGGCAGGGCGGCGCCGGCGGTCGGGGCGGCGCACCGGCTCGGCGTGTTCGACCCGGCAAAGCTCCCGCGCGAGGCGCTCGAAGCGGCGATAAAAGTCGTGTCGAGCCCCGGCTTTCCGTACGCCTCGAGATACACAGCGCGGCGGCTGGTCCCAAAGGACCATGCCGATCTCGTCGAGTTTTTTGGCGAGATCGCCATCCCGGCGCTCGTGATCTGGGGGCGGGAGGATCGCGTCGTCCCGCCGGAGAACGCGGCGCGCTTCGGGCGCGACCTGCGGAACGCCCGCGTCGTGATGTTTGACCGCTGCGGCCACTGGCCGCAGTACGAGAAGGCCCGCGAGACGGCGCTCGAGATCGAACGCTTCGTCAAGCACGTTTTGGGTCCGCAGGGTGCGGTTGGAGAGAAAAACAGTGGCTAAGAGGACCATTGATATCGCGATCGTCGGCGCCACCGGCTACACGGGCCGGGAGTCGCTCGCGCTGCTGCTCGAGCACCCGCACGCGCGGGTCACGCGCCTCTACGCGATTGACAATATCGGCAGGCGTGTCGGCGACGTTTTTGGGCAGTTCGACGGCCTGCTCGATCTCGTGATCGAGGAGCCCGACTACGACACGCTGGCCGCCGAGTGCCCCGTGGCGTTCCTCTGCCTGCCGCACGCGAAGTCCATGGATGTCGGCGCCGACCTCTACGCGCACGGCGTCAAGGTGGTGGATTTCAGCGCCGACTACCGGCTCAAGGACGTGGCGGTGTACGAGCGGACCTACAGGACGAAGCACACGCACCCGGACCTCATCGCCACCGCCGTTTACGGCCTGCCGGAACTGTACCGCGACGAGATTGCAGGCTGCTCGCTCGTGGCGAATCCGGGCTGTTACCCGACCGGCGCAGTGCTTGCCGTGGCGCCGCTGTTGAGGCGGAAGCTCATTGACCCGACGCGTGTGATCTTCGATGCCAAGACCGGCATGAGCGGCGCGGGGCGTACGCCGAACCCGAAGACGGTCTTTGCCGAGTGCAACGAGAACGTCGAGGCGTACGGCGTCGGCGTGCATCGTCACCAGCCGGAGATCGAGCAGGAGTGCTCGAGGCTCTTTGGCGGCCCGGTGTCGGCGCACCTTACACCGCACCTGGTCCCGATGACGCGCGGCATCCTGACGACAGCATACCTCGAGCTGACCGAGGAGGCGTCGCCCGGGGAGGTGCACGCGGTGTATGCGGAAGACTACGGCGACGAGCCGCTCATCGGCCTCATGCCGCTCGGCAGCTACCCGCGCACGGCCGACGTGTCCGGCACGAACAGATGCCGCATCGGCCTGTACGTGAGCGGGCGCCGCGTCGTCGCCGTCAGCGCCATTGACAACCTGATCAAGGGCGCCTCGGGCCAGGCGGTGCAGTGTTTCAACCTCATGTGCGGATTCGACGAGACGGAGGCGTTACTGCGCTGATGCACGAGATCGAAGGCGGCATCACGGCGCCGCAGGGCTTCATCGCCAACGGCGTGCACTGCGGCATCAAGAGCAAGGGCAACGACCTTGCCCTCGTCGCCACCGACCGCCCGTGCCCGGCCGTCGGCGTGTTCACCACCAACAAGGCGGCTGCCGCGTGCGTCGAGATCTGCAAGGCGCACCTCGCCAATGAGACCGCGCGCGCCCTTGTTGTCAGCAGCGGCAACGCAAACTGCTGCACCGGCGAGCGCGGCTACCGCGACGCGATGCAGATTGTCGAAGCGACGGCGCAGGCGCTCGGCTGCCGGCCCGTGGACGTGCTCCAGGCCTCGACCGGCCTGATCGGCAAGTACCTGCCGATGGACGCCGTCCTGGCCGCCGTGCCAGGCCTCGTCGAGGGCGCGTCCGAGTCCGGCGCGCACGCGGCGGCCGACGCGATCCTCACGACGGACAGGCGCACAAAGGAATTCGCCTGCCGGCTCGATATCGAGGGCCGGGCAATCACGATCGGTGCGATGGCCAAGGGTGCCGGGATGATCGAGCCGAACATGCGCACCATGCTTGCGTTCATTACGACCGACGCGGTGATTGACCGCGAGTTCATGCTGCGCTCGTTGCGTGAGGCCGCCGCGCGTACATTCAACCGCATCACGGTTGACGGCGACCAGAGCACGAACGACATGGTGCTTGCGCTGGCGAATGGCCGCGCTGGCAACGACGAGATCAACGCCGGCTTCGGCGGCGCGAGGTTCCAGGCCGCGCTCACGACGGCGTGCCGGGGCCTGGCGAGAATGATCGTCAAGGACGGCGAGGGCGCCACAAAGTTTGTCGAGGTGCTCGTGCGCGGCGCCGCGACCAACGCCGAGGCCGAGATCGCTGCGCGCGCCATCGCCAACTCGAGCCTCTTCAAGTGTGCCATGCACGGCGGCTCGCCGAACTGGGGCCGGGTCATGGCCGCGCTCGGCTCGACCGACGTGACGTTCGACCTGGAAAAAGTGGACATCGCTTTCGGCGACGTTGCGGTCGTTCGAGGCGGCGCGGCCGCCCAACACGACACAGCCCGGCTTGTCGAGGTCATGGCAAATGACGAGATCAGGTTGACCGTTTCGCTCAATCAGGGCACGGGCAGGGGCGTCGTCTGGACGTGCGACCTCTCGCGTGCGTATGTCAGTATCAACATGTAGGCGGGAAGCATGGTGCGACGTGTCATAGAAAAGGCCGCTGTCCTCGTCGAGGCGCTGCCGTATATCCAGGCGTTCAAGGACAAGATCGTCGTCGTCAAGTTCGGCGGCAGCCTCATGGACAACGAGCAGTACGTCAGCTCGATCCTGCGCGACGTGGTCTTCATGCACAGCGTCGGTATGAAGCCCGTCATCGTGCACGGGGGCGGCGGGCACATCAGCGAGGAGATGCGCCGCGCCGGGCTGACGCCGCGCTTCGTCGAGGGCTACCGCGTCACCGACGCGGAGACGATCAAGGTCGTCGAGCGGATCCTCGTCGAGGAAGTCAACGCGGCGCTCCAGCACAAGGTGCGCGAGTTCGGCGTCGTGCCCGAGGGACATTCGGGGCGGGACTTCGGCATCGTGCGGGTCACCAAGTTCGAGCCGGCGGTGAGCGACAAGCCGGGCGCCGCGGCCGTTGCCGTGGACATCGGGTACGTCGGCAGCGTCGAGCGGATTGATGCCGGGCCGATCCTCTCGATCCTCGACAACGGCCGTCTGCCCGTGATCGCCTCGCTCGGACTCGGCGCCGACGGCGCGACGTACAACGTCAACGCCGACGAGACGGCGGGCGAGATGGCGATCGCACTGCAGGCCGAGAAGCTCGTGTTTCTCACCGATGTCGGCGGGCTCCTGCGCGATCCCGAGTACGAGGACTCGTTGATCTCCACGTTGCGGGTCGCGCAGGCGGAGAAGCTCCTCGAGAGCAAAACGGCGAGCGGTGGCATGATCCCGAAGCTCCGCGCGTGCGTCAAGGCCGTGCGCCACGGCGTGCACAAGACCCACATCATTGACGGGCGGCTGACTCACTCGTTGCTGCTCGAGATTTTTACGGACAAAGGCATCGGCACGCAGCTCGTGCCGTAGGGGCGCGCGATGGATCTTTTCGATGCGGACATAGACGCGCAGCGCAAGGCCGAGATCGAGGCGACAATCGCGAAACGCCTGGCGAAACGGCGCGCAGACGGCAGCGACCCGACTGCCGAGGAACGTCGGCGGATCGGCGACCTGCTCGAGTACGGGCGCAGCGAGTTCGAGGAGATCTCGTACGATCTGTATAACGCGCGCAAGTTCGTCCGGATGTTTCCCGACGAGACCGACGCTTCGCGTGGCCCCTTCGGGTGGATCAAGCGGCTCTACCAGCGTGTGGTGCGCCGCGTGCTCCGGCAGCAGATCGTGTTCAACGAGGCGGTGCTCGGCGTGCTCGAGGACCTGGACGAGCGCGTGAAGCGGCTCGAGACCGATGATGGCCCCGGCGCTGAACCGAGGAACGAGTGATGAGCGAGTCGCGACCGGAAATCCATCAGTTCCTGCCGGTGCTCGATGAGGGCGATGCGATCGGCAATGAGGCGAAGCAGATCCAGCGGCTGCTGCGCGAGGCGGGCTACGCGTCGGAGATCTTCGTGTGGCGCGCGGGCAAAGGGCAAAGACGCTACTGCCGGCATTACTCGCGCCACCGGGCATGCAGCGCCCCGGGGAACGTGATGCTGTACCACTTTTCGGTCTGCTGCCCGATCACGGCTTACTTCGCGTCGGCGCCGGACCGGAAGGTCATCATGTATCACAATATCACGCCGGCGAGGTTTTTCACCGGCGTTTCCGAGGAGGTCTATTACATCACAAAGAAAGGGCGCCGCGAGCTGGTGCAACTTGCGAGCCTCGTCGAGCTCGCGCTGCCCGTTTCCGACTATAACGCACGGGAACTGCGCGAGGCGGGCTATCGCCGCGTCGAGACCGCGCCGTTGGTGGTGGACTATGACGCGTTCGATTCGGCCCCCGACGCCAAGGTACTCGGGCGTTACGATGACGGCTGGACGAACCTGCTCTTCGTCGGCCGGCTCAGCCCGAACAAGAAGCAGGAGGATCTGGTCCGCATCTTCTATCATTACAAGCGGATCAACCCGCGTTCGAGGCTCATTCTCATCGGGTCGGCGCGCCAGGTGCCGCGATACCGGCAGGTCCTCGACGAGCTTGTCGGGCGGCTTGGCGTCAGCGACGTCGTCATGGCCGGTAGCGTGTCGCACGCAGCGCTGGTGGCCTACTACAAGCTCGCGAGCGCGTTCGTCTGCATGAGCGAGCACGAGGGATTTTGCGTGCCGCTCATCGAGGCGATGCGGTTCGACGTGCCGGTCGTGGCGTTCGACTCGAGCGCGGTGGCCGAAACACTCGATAGCGCGGGCGTCCTCGTGCACGAGAAACGGCACGAGGAGATCGCGGAACTCATCTACTGCATCCTCGAGGATGCGGCGGTGCGGTCGGAGATCGTCGAGAAGCAGCGACGCCGCGTCGAGCATTACGCCTACGCCTCGACGAGCAAGCGGTTTATGGAGACGATCACGGCGTTCGTGAGCGGGAGAGAGCAGGCAACCAGGCTATGACGAGAACAAGCGACATCATACAGGAGTTCACGAAGTACGTGATCCCGAACTATACGCGCACCCCCGCGGTGATTGTGCGCGGCGAGGGATCGCGGGTGTGGGACGCCGAGGGGCGCTCGTACCTCGACCTGTTTCCCGGCTGGGGCGTGAGCGCGATCGGCTATTCGCACCCGCGCGTCGTCGAGGCGGTCTGCAAGCAGGCCGGGCGGCTCATGCACATGCCGAACAACTTCTACAACGAACTGCAGGGCAAGCTCGGCGAGGCGATCGTCGAACGCGCATTCCCGTCGCAGTGCTTTTTCTGCAACAGCGGCGCCGAAGCGGTCGAGGCGGCATTGAAGCTCGCGCGTCTTGTGGGCGAGCCGAATGGCCGGAACGAGTTCATCACGATGACGGGCTCATTTCATGGCCGCACGTTTGGGGCGATGTCGGCGACCGCGCAGCAGAAATACCAGGCGCCGTTCAAGCCGGTCGTGCCAGGCTTTCATCACGTGCCCTTTGGCGACGCCGCTTCCGTCGAGGCGGCGATGAGCGACGCCGTATGCGCCGTGCTCGTCGAGCCGATCCAGGGCGAGGGCGGCGTGAACGTCGCGCCCCGCGACTACTTCGAGCGGCTGCGCCAGCTCTGCGACGCGTCGGGCACACTGCTGATCTTCGACGAGGTGCAGACCGGCTGCGGTCGGACCGGGCACTGGTTCGGGTATCAATACCTCGATGTCGAGCCGGATGTGATCACGCTGGCGAAAGCGCTCGGCGGCGGCTTCCCGATCGGCGCGATCGCTGTAAAGACGAAACACGCCGATGCGCTTAGGCCGGGCACACACGCTTCGACCTACGGCGGCAATCCGCTCGCGTGCGCGGCAGCGCTTGCCGTTTTCGAAGCGATCGAAGAGGAAGGGCTGCTCGAGAAAGTCCGCCGTATGGGCGACCATTTGCGCCGAGGGCTGGACAGACTCGTCGAGGAATTCGCGTGTGTGACCGAGGCGCGCGGCGCCGGGCTGATGCAGGGGATCGAACTGAACATGCCGGGCGCAGCGGTTGTGTCGCGCTGTTTTGAGCGGGGGCTTATCATTAACTGCACCGCCGGTTCGGTGGTTCGTTTCCTGCCGGCGTACACGGTAACCGCCGAGGAACTCGACGAGGGGCTGGAAATCCTGCGCGGCGTGCTCGGCGAGATCGGCACGGAAGAAGGAACTGAGTAAGACCATGAAGAAGGATCTGCTAACTATCGAGGATCTGACCGTCGAGGAGATCCGGTACATTTTCAAACTGACCGCCGGCATGAAGGACGGCTCGGTCCGCCGTGCGCTCACCGACAAAACGATCGCGATGGTATTCGAGAAGCCATCGCTGCGGACTCGCATGACGTTCCAGGTCGGCATGAACCAGCTCGGCGGCCACGCGATCTACCTGACGCAGCAGGACATCGAGCTCGGCGGGCGGGAGAGCGTCGGCGATGTCGCGCGCAACCTCGAGCGGTGGGTTGACGGCATCGTCGCGCGTACCTACAAGCACGGAACCATCGTCGAGCTTGCTCAGAACGCGTCGGTCCCGGTTATCAACGCGCTCTCGGACCGCGCGCATCCGTGCCAGGCCCTGACGGACCTCTACACAGTCGTCGAGAAAAAGCACGACCTGGCCGGGCTGCGCTTCGCCTATATTGGCGACGGCAACAACGTGTGCAACTCGCTCGTGCTGCTGGCCGCCACGCTCGGCGTGCAGTTGACGGTCGCGTCGCCGTCGGGCTATCGGCCCGATGAGGCAATCATCGCCGCTGCGGACGAGCGGAGTGTGAGCTCGAACGCCCGGATCGCGTTCACGGGCGATCCGTTCGAGGCGGTCGAGGACGCGGACGTCGTGTACACCGACGTGTGGGTGAGCATGGGCAACGAGGCGGAGGCCGACGAGCGCCGGCGCGCCTTCGCGCGCTACCAGGTGAACACCGAGCTGCTGCGCGCAGCGAAAAGGGACGCCGTCGTCATGCACTGCCTGCCGGCGAAACGCGGACTCGAAATTACCGACGAGGTCATGGACGGGCCGCAATCCATCGTGTTCGACCAGGCCGAGAACCGCTTGCACGTGCAGAAGGCGCTGCTCGTCTCGCTGCTTGAGTTCCGCGAGACCGGACAGTTGATGATGTTTCCGCAACCGTAGCGCACAACAGAAGGAAGCGACACCATGCCGAACAAGATCGTACTTGCCTACTCGGGCGGACTCGACACCTCCGTCATCATGCGGTGGCTGATCGAGACGTACGACGCCGAAGTGATCGCCTTCGTTGCCGACCTCGGCCAGGGCGAGGATCTCGATGAGGTCCGCGAAAAGGCCGTCGCCACCGGCGCAAGCAAGGTATATGTCGAGGACCTGCGCGAGGAGTTCGTGCGCGACTTCGTGTTCCCGGCGCTCAAGGCGAACGCGATCTACGAGGGCTGCTACCTGCTCGGGACCTCGATCGCGCGGCCGCTCATCGCCAAAGCGCAGATCGAGGTGGTAAAGCGTGAGGGCGCCGACGCGGTCTCGCACGGCGCGACCGGCAAGGGCAACGACCAGGTACGCTTCGAGTTGACGTACTCGGTGCTGATGCCCGGCGTTGAGGTCATCGCGCCGTGGCGTGTGTGGGACCTCAAGTCGCGCTCCGACTGCGTGGACTATGCCAACGCGCACGGCATTCCGGTGCCGGTGACGAAGGAGCGGCCGTATAGCTGCGATCGGAACATGCTGCACATCAGCTTCGAGGGCGGCATCCTCGAGGACCCGTGGTCGGAACCGCCGGCCGACATGTTTATGATGACCGTCTCGCCCGAGAAAGCGCCCGACGAGGTGACGACGCTCACGATTGACTTCGAGGACGGCACGCCGGTGGCCGTTGACGGCAAGAGAATGTCGCCGGCCCGGTTGCTCGCGCACTGCAACGAGATCGGCGGCCGGAACGGGATCGGGCGCGTTGATCTCGTCGAGAACCGCGCCATCGGCATGAAGTCGCGCGGCGTGTACGAGACGCCCGGCGGCACGATCCTGCACGCGGCGCACCGCGCGATCGAGTCCATCACGATGGACCGCGAGGTCATGCACCTGCGCGACTCGCTCATCCCACGGATCGCCGAGCTGATGTACTACGGATACTGGTACTCGCCTGAGATGCGCGTGCTCTGGCGAATGGTCGAAGAATCGCAGCGCAACGTGACCGGCACGGTGCGCCTCAAGCTCTACAAGGGGAACGTCACCGTGACCGGTCGCAAGTCGCCCGTCTCGCTGTATCGCGAGGACATTGTGACCTTCGAGGAGGGCGGCGACTACGATCAGCACGACGCGGAGGGCTTCATCCGCGTGAGCGCCCTTCGGTTGCGCATCGGCACCAAGGCCGGGCGCGACCCGCTTGGCGGATTCAACTCGTAGGACGACGTCTGATGGCGAAGAAAGTGAAAGCAAAGACGCGCAAACCGTGGGGCGGCCGTTTCTCGCAAGCGACGGACCCGCTCGTCGAGGCGTTCTCCGCGTCGGTGCACTTCGACCAGCGGCTGGCGCCCTATGATATCCGTGGGAGCATCGCGCACGCGCGGATGCTCGGCGAGGTCGGCCTTATCACGAAGAAGGAGGCGAAGGCGATCGAGCGGGGCCTGCGCGAAATTCATGGAGAGATCGAGTCCGGATCGTTCGTATTCGATCCCGCGCTCGAGGACGTGCACATGAACATCGAGGCGCGCCTTATCGAGAAGCTCGGCGAGGTCGGCGCGAAGCTTCACACGGCGCGCTCGCGCAACGATCAGGTGGCGCTTGATTTGCGGATGTTCGTCAAGGACGCCATCGGCGAGATCGCGGCTGCGCTCCGCCGCTTGCAGCGATCGCTCGTCGAGGTGGCCGAGGCGAACCTCGACGTGATCATGCCCGGCTATACGCACCTGCAGCGTGGACAGCTCGTGCTGTTTGCGCACCACATGCTTGCGTATGTCGAGATGCTCGAGCGCGATGCGGAACGGCTCGGTGACGCGCTCAAGCGTGTAGATGTTCTGCCGCTTGGCGCGTGCGCCGTGGCGGGAACGACGCTGCCGATTGACCGCGCCATGGTCGCGGAGGCGCTTGGCTTCGCGCGCGTTGCGCGCAATAGCATGGACGCCGTGAGCGACCGTGACTTCGCAGTCGAGTACGTCGCCGACCTCGCGCTCAATGGCGTGCACCTGTCGCGCCTGGGCGAGGAGCTCGTGCTCTGGTCGTCGAGCGAGTTCGGCTTCATTACGCTTGGCGAGGCGTTCTGCACGGGCAGCAGCATGTTGCCGCAAAAGCAGAACCCCGACGTGCCTGAGCTTGTGCGGGGGCGCTGCGGACAGCTTGTGGGCGGCCTCGTGTCGTTGCTGACGACGATGAAGGGCTTGCCGCTGAGCTACAATCGCGACATGCAGCACGACAAGGAGCCGGTGTTCCAGGCGACCGACATCGTGCTCTCGTCGCTCGAAGTGATGGCGCGTATGATGCCGACGCTGCGCGTGAATCGCGACGCGGTGGCGCGTACGCTTGAGGACGACTCGATCCAGGCCGTTGATGTCGCTGAGTACCTTGTGCGCAAAGGCGTGCCGTTCCGGCGCGCTCACGAGATCGTCGGGCGAATCGTCGCGGCATCGGAACGGAAAGGCATAAGGCTGCGCGAGCTCGCGCTCGAGGAGCTGCGCGAGCACGCGGACGCCTTCGACGCGGACGTGTACGAGCTGCTCGACGTGGAGCGCTCGCTCGAGCGCAAGGCGTCGGCCGGAAGCACGGCGCCCGCGATGGTCAAGAAGGAAGTGCGGCGCTGGAAACGTCGGCTCGGAGATGCGTAATCGTGGAGCCTTTCGTACACCGGGATGGCCGGTTGCATTGCGAGGGCGTGGACGTTGCCGCATTGGCCGACGACATCGGCACGCCCGCGTACGTGTATAGTCGGACGGCTTTCATTGAGCGGCTCGGTGAGCTTGAGAGGGCCTTCTCGTCTGTGCCGCATTTGATTTGCTATTCGGCAAAAGCGAACGGGAACCTCGCGGTGCTGCAGGTGCTCGTCGAGGCCGGCGCGGGTATTGACATCGTCTCGGGCGGCGAGCTCTACGCGTCGCTGCGTGCGGGTGCCGATCCGGCGAAGATCGTTTTCGCCGGAGTCGGCAAGAGTCTTTGGGAGATTGAGCAGGCGCTCAAGGCCGGCATCCTGTTCTTCACGGTGGAGTCCGAGCCCGAGCTCGAGCGAATCGCCGGCGTCGCCGAGCGGCTCGGTACGGTCGGCCGGTTCGCGGTACGCGTGAACCCCGACGTGGAGACGGAGACGCACGATTACATCATCACCGGCACGTCGAGGAACAAGTTCGGCGTTGATGTGGATCGCGCGCGCGAGCTCTACGAACGGTCACTCATAATGACGAGCGTCGAGGCCGTCGGTGTGCAGATGCACATCGGCTCGCAACTCATGACGCCGGAGCCGTACGTCGAGGCGATCGCGAGGCTCGTGCCGCTCGTCGAGGACCTGAAGCGCTTCGGAATCGAGCTTGCGTATTTCGACATCGGGGGCGGCTTCGGCATCCGGTACAATGAGGAAACGCCCGATACGCCCGAGCAATTTGCCGTGGCGATCGTTCCGGCGCTCAAGCCGCTGGGACTGACTGTGGTGCTCGAGCCGGGCCGGTTCATCGCGGGGAACTCGGGCGTGCTGCTCACGCGCGTCGAATACGTAAAGCGGACGCTCGACAAGACGTTCGTGATCGTGGACGCGGCAATGAACGATCTCGTCCGGCCCGCGCTGTACGGTGCGGTGCACCGCGTCGTAGCGGTTCGTGATCGCGGTGGGCAGACCGAGCGCGTGGACGTCGTCGGGCCGGTGTGCGAGTCGGCCGATTTCTTCGCGCAGGGCATCGAGCTGCCCGTGATGCACGAGGGTGACCTCCTCGCGGTGATGAGCGCGGGCGCGTACGGCGCGACCATGGGCTCGATGTACAACGCCCGGCCGCTGCCGCCGGAAGTGCTCGTCTCGGGCGACGAGTACCGGGTCGTCCGCACGCGGCAGACCTACGATGAGCTTTTCGGTACACAGGTCCCGGCGTCGTCGGGGGGAGCGGGCGCGTGAGCGAGATTCGCTTTGCGAAATACACCGGCGCCGGGAACGACTTCGTCATGGTTGACAACCGCGATGGCGCATTCCCGGCGTCGCGCGAGTTGATCGCCGCGATGTGCGCGCGACGTGTCTCCGTGGGCGCCGACGGGTTGATCCTCCTCGAGCCGTCGGCGAGTGCGGCGGTCAGGATGCGCTACTACAACAGCGATGGCGGCGAGGCACAGATGTGTGGCAACGGCGCGCGCTGCTTCGTCGCGTTCGCCCGGGAGTTGGGAATAGCGACGCGCCCGCTCGTGTTCGAGACGATGGAACGCGTGCTGTCGGGCTGGACGGATGACGACGGCGTCACGATCGAGATGGGCGAGGTGCGAGACACGCGCCTCGACTGTGATCTCAACATCGGGGGGACAACGTATCACGCGCACTTCACGAATACGGGTGTGCCGCATGCGGTGGTTTTGTGTCATGAGGTAAGCGATGTTGACGTCGAGACGCTCGGCCGGGCGATCCGGTTTCACGAAGCGTTTCAACCCGACGGGGCGAATGCGAACTTCGTGCGCGTCGGCACGCACGGTGAGCTGGAAATCCGAACCTACGAACGCGGTGTCGAGGGCGAGACGCTCGCGTGCGGCACGGGCGTCGTGGCGGCGGCGGTGATTGCGCATTTGGTCAAGAACGTGAAGCCGCCGGTACATGTGACCGTGCGGAGCGGTGATGTGCTGACCGTCGGGTTCCGGCGCGAGGGCGACGTCTTCGCGGACGTGACGCTGTCGGGTCCGGCCGTGCACGTGTACGATGGTGTGTATCGAATAGGCAACACGTCATAGGAGACGTGCATCAGAGCAATGCAGGTGGCGCAGGCGCCTCCGGCCGCCTGCAACACACGCGAGGAGGAAGGCATGTTTCAGGGATCGTTCGTCGCGATCGTTACGCCATTCAAAAACGGCGAGGTGGATTTCGCGAAGCTCGCTGAGCTCGTCGAGTGGCACATCGCCAGCGGGACGCACGGCATCGTTCCGTGCGGCACAACGGGGGAGTCGCCCACGCTTTCGCACGAGGAGCACGTGAAGGTCGTCGAGCACGTCGTCAAGACGGTGAACAAGCGCGTGCCGGTGATCGCCGGCGCCGGCTCGAACAGCACGCGCGAGGCGATCTGGCTCACGAAGCACGCGGAGGAGTGCGGGGCCGACGCCGCCCTGAGCATTACACCCTACTATAACAAGCCGACGCAGCGGGGCCTCGTCGAGCATTACACGGCGATCACGCGCGAGGCGGACATCCCGATCGTGATGTACAACGTGCCGGGGCGCACGGGCGTCAAGATGGCGCCCGAGACGGTGGCCGAGCTGTCGAGGATTCCCACGATCGTGGCGATCAAAGAAGCGTGCGGCTCGATCGCGCAGGTCTGCGAGATCCTTTCGCGCTGCGACATCACGGTGCTCAGCGGCGACGACTCGCTCACGTACCCGATGATGGCCGTCGGCGCCGGCGGCGTCATCTCGGTCGCGGCAAACGTGATCCCGAAAGAGATGGCGGCGATGGTGGACGCGGCGAACGGCGGCGACGTCGAGACGGCGAAGGCGCTGCATTACAAGTACTGGCGGCTGTTCAAGGACCTGTTCATCGAGACGAATCCGGTTCCGGTCAAAGCGGCGATGGCGATGATGGGCCGCCTCGATCCCGAGGTGCGGCTGCCGCTTTGCCCGATGAGCGAGACGAGCACGGCGAAGCTGCGTGCCACGCTCGAGGCGTGCGGCGTACTTGAGTTGATCGCGTAAGCCGAAGGGGCGCAACAATGATCAAGGTGGTCGTGAACGGTGCCCTCGGGCGCATGGGCAAACGCATTATCGCGTGCGCGGCGGGCGAGGCGGACGTCAACGTCGTCGGCGAAGTGGACATCGCGGAACACGGCGACACGCCGCATGTGACGACGGACCTGTCGGCCGCGATCGTGGACGCCGACGTCGTGATTGATTTCACCTCGCACATCGGCGCCCCGGCGACGATTGACATTGTCTCCAGGGCGGGCAAAGCGCTCGTCGTGGGCACGACGGGGCTGACGCGCGACGAGCGGCGCGCGCTCGATCAAGCCGCGGCGCTCGTGCCGATCGTGTACGCGCCGAACATGAGCGTCGGCGTCAACCTGCTCTTTCAGCTCGTCGGCGAGGTGGCGGCGGTCCTTGGCGATGGGTACGACGTTGAGATCGTCGAGGCGCATCATAACCAGAAAAAGGACGCGCCGAGCGGCACGGCCCTCAAGCTTGCCGAGAACATCGCGGGCGTGCTGGACCGCGATCTCGAAAAGGATGGCGTGTACGGCCGCGAGGGAATCATCGGCGCGCGCCCCCCGAGCGAGATCGGTATTCATGCGATCCGTGCGGGCGACATTGTGGGCGAGCACACGGTCATCTTCGCGGGCGCCGGCGAGCGGATCGAGCTCACGCACCGGGCGCACAGCCGCGACACGTTCGCACGCGGCGCGCTTCGGGCGGCCAAGTGGGTGGTCGGCAAGTCGCCGAAGCTCTACAGCATGCTCGACGTGCTCGGTCTCGCGTAGGCGCGCCTCGTTCAGTCTCTCGTCGGGGAACCGCTTCTCGAACGGAAGGGGTCACGCATGAGTATCGGCGATGGAAAGAGGCTTGACTCCAGTGTGTTCAAGCTCGACTTCGAGCGAATGCGCAAGGGGTGGTATAGCGACGCGTACTTCATCAACGTGCGCAACATCCTCGCGGCGCTGGCGGCGCAGGACTACCGGTTCGGCGGCGCGTCGGCGCTGCTTTCAGATCTCGGCGTCGCGGCGCACGAGATCGAGACCGGCAACATGGAGGTGGAGATGCAGTTCTTCACCAAGCGTGAGCCGTTCTCGATCGCGGCGGGCACGGATAACGCGATTGCCATGCTCAAGCTGTGCGCGGGGTACCTCGACGGCGGAGCCAAGTTTATTAGCACGTGGGGTTCGCTCGAGGTCGAGGCCGTTCAGGACGGCGCCAGGCTTGCGCCGTGGGCGCCCGCGATGCGGGTGCGCGGTCGCTACCGCGACTTCGCGATCCTCGAGACGCCGCTCCTTGGCGCGATCGCGCGCCGTACGAGGATCGCGACCAATGTGTTCCAAACCCTCGTCGCCGCGCGCAGCAAGGAAGTGCTGTTTTTCCCCGCGCGGTTCGATATCCACGAAACCCAGGCGGGCGACGGCTACGCGTACCGCGTCGCGATCGAGGCGTACAACCGCGAAGCCGGTACGCGTCTGCTGCCGTTCATCTCGACGGACAGCCAGGGTGACTGGTGGGGCGAGTCGGGGGGCGGCACCGTCTCGCATTCGTACATCCTCTGCTTCCTCAAGGACACGGTCGAGGCGATGCTCAAGTTCGCCGAGATCGTCCCACCGGAAATCAAGCGGATCATGCTCGTGGATACGGACAACGACTGCGTGTGCGACAGCGTGGCCACCGCTCGCGCGATGTTCCGCCGGCACATGGAGTGCATCGAGGCCGGCCGCGAAGCTGAGGCGCAGAAGTTCGTGCTTTATGCCGTGCGCCCGGACACCGCGGCTGACATGGTTGACGAGAGCATTGATCCCATCGGTGACGCCGCTGTGGACTGCGGTGTCAACCCGCGCCTGGTCTGGAAGATCCGCCGCGCCCTCGACGCTGCCCATGAGGGGATGGACCTCCCGGATGAATGGCTCGGGCGGGCGCGCGACTCTTTTCGCAGCATCAAGATCGTCGCCACCGGTGGCTTCACGCCGGAGCGGATCAAGCTGTTCGAGTCGCTCAAGGTGCCGGTGGACATCTACGGCGTCGGTTCGTACCTGATGCGCGGCGAGAGCAACGACTTCACCGCCGACATCGTGCGCGTCAAGATCAACGGCACGTGGCACGAGATGGCAAAGGTCGGACGCCGCGCGATAGATAATCCCGATCTCGAACGTGTGACCTGACACCTCGACGGAAGGACCCCCGCACCATGACACGTTCCGCAGTCACGACCGAGTTCGCAGACCGCCTCAGGGCGCTGCCGCCCTATCTCTTTATAGAGATAGACAACTTGAAGGTGGGAATGATTGCCAAGGGCGTAGACATCGTGGACCTCGGCATCGGCGATCCCGATACGCCGACGCCGGAACCGATCATCGCGGCCTGCGCACAAGCCGCGCACGATCCGGCCAACCACCGATACCCCTCGAACTGGGGCCTCGTCGAGTTCCGCGAAGCGGCGGCCTCGTGGATGCAAAGCCGCTACGGCGTCGCGTGCGACCCGGCAACGCAGGTCCTTCCGCTCCTCGGCTCGAAGGAGGGGATCGTCCACATACCGCTCGCGTTCGTCAATCCCGGCGACATCGTGCTCGTGCCCGATCCATGCTACCCGGCGTATCGCTCGGCGACGATTCTCGCCGGCGCCGAGTACTACTCAATGCCGCTCGTCAAGGCGAACGGTTTCCTTCCCGACTACGACGCGATTCCCCCAAACGTTCGCCGCAGGGCCCGGCTCATGTTCCTCAACTACCCGAACAACCCGACCGGCGCCGTGGCGGACAACGAGTTCTTCAAGCGTACCGTCGAGTTCGCGAAGGCGAACGACATCATCGTCGTGCACGACGCGGCATACCTCGAGGTCGCCTTCGACGGCTCCAGGCCGCCGAGCTTCCTCGCCGTCGAGGGCGCCGACGAGGTCGGCATCGAGTTTCACTCGCTCTCGAAGACCTTCAATATGGCCGGCTGGCGGATCGGCTGGGCGACCGGCAACACGGCGATCGTCGCCGGGTTGCTCAAGGTGAAGTCGAACCTCGACAGCGGCATGTTCCAGGTGCTGCAAGCGTGTGCCGTCGAGGCGCTCAGCGGGCGGCTCTCGTCGTGGCAGGCGGACTTGATCGCCCTGTACGCCAAGCGCCGCGACATCCTGTGCGGCGGGTTGAACGCGATGGGCTGGCGCGTCGAGAAACCGAAGGCGAGCTTCTACATCTGGGCCCGGGTGCCCAAGGGCATGACTTCGGCCGAGGCCGCGAGCGATCTGCTCGAGCACGGCGGCGTCGTGGTCATCCCCGGCAACGGCTACGGCGAGGCGGGCGAAGGGTACGTCCGGATGAGCCTTACGCTCGAGACCGGGCGAATCGAGGAGGCCGTCCGGAGGATCGAGAAGGTCCACAAGCGTTGGCAGTCGAGATGAGCCGTACAGTCACCGCCTACATCGGCCTCGGCTCGAACCTCGGTGACAGGCGTGAGCTAATCCGCCGCGCGATCCAAGCCCTCGACGCGCTCGACGGCGTGAGCGTCGTCGAGCGGTCCGATCTCTACGAGACCGATCCGGTGGGTGGGCCGCCTCAGCCGCGGTTCCTCAACGGCGTCGTCGAGATCGAGTGCCGCGTGAGCGCGCGCGAGCTTATGCGAGCGATGCTGCGGATCGAGGCAGCGCTCGGCCGGACACGCGAAGATCGGAACGCGCCGCGCACGATAGACCTTGACCTGCTTTTGTGGGGCGATACAGTTATTGACGAGGAGGCGCTGACGATCCCGCACCCGCGCATGCACGAGCGGTGGTTCGTGCTCAGGCCGCTTACCGACATTGCTCCCGACATGCGCCATCCCGTGCTCGGCCTCACGGTGAACGAACTGCTCGGAAAGGTTGAAGCTGATGCCCGTTGACCGCGTAACGCCCGATACGCTCATCGCCATGAAGAAGGCGGGCGAGACGATCGTCGCGCTCACCGCCTACGACTGGCCGACCGCCGAGGTCGAGCAGGCCGCGGGCGTTGACGTCGTCCTCGTCGGCGACTCGATGGGCACGGTCGTGCTGGGGTACGAGACCACGCTCAAGGTCACCATGGACCTGATGCTCCAGCATTGCGCCGCCGTCGCCCGGGCCGAGGGGCGCGCGATGCTCGTCGGCGACATGCCGTTTCTCTCGACGACGGTCAGCGTCGAGGAAGCGGTGCGTAACGCCGGGCGCTTTGTCGCTGAGGGCGACATGTACGCGGTCAAGGTCGAGGGCGGCGAGGAAATGGCGGCGGCGGTCGAGGCAATTGTGCGCGCAGGCATCCCGGTCATGGGTCACATCGGCTACACGCCGCAGCAGACGCTCAAATTCGGCCGCGCGATTGTACGTGGGCGAGGGGAGGAGGCCGCGGCGAAAATCCTGCGCGACGCCGAGGCGGTCGAGCGCGCGGGCGCGTTCTCGATTGTGCTCGAGTGCATCCCGCTCGGCCTGGCGAAGCAGGTGACTGAGCGTGTCGCAATCCCGACGATCGGCATCGGCTCCGGCCCCCACTGCGACGGCCAGGTCCTCGTCGTGCACGACATGCTCGGCCTGTTCGACAAGCAGACGATGAAGTTCGTCAAGCGCTACGCCGACCTCAAGTCCGAGATGCGCGCCGCGATCGAACAGTACGCCCGCGAGGTGCGGTCCGGCGTCTATCCCGACGAGAGCCACGCCTTTCGCGACACCAAGTAGTTCTTGAGGGGATTCCCCGATGGCCGACACGATGCGCATCATCGAAGAGCCGCGCGCAATGCAGGACTGGGCGCTCGAGCAGCGCCGCGCCGGCAAGTCCATCGGCTTCGTGCCGACGATGGGCGCGCTTCACGACGGCCACCTCAGCCTCGTGCGGCGGTGCCGGGCCGACAACGACCTGTGCGTGGTCTCCGTCTTCGTCAATCCGGCCCAGTTCGGCCCGGGCGAGGACTTCGAGCAGTACCCGCGCGACATCGAGCGTGACGAGGAACTCCTTCGGATCCAGGGGATAGACGTGCTCTTCCTCCCGACGCCTGAGACGATGTATCCGCCCGGTTTCTCGACGCGCGTCGAGGAGAAGGTGCTCTCAAAGCCGCTCTGCGGTGCCTCGAGGCCGGGCCATTTGCGAGGCGTCACGACGGTCGTGCTGAAGCTCTTCAACCTCGTGCAGCCCACACGCGCATACTTCGGCCAGAAGGACGCGCAGCAAGCGCGCGTGATCCTGCAAATGGTGCGTGACCTCGCCGTGCCGGTCGAGATCATCATTCTGCCCATCATTCGGGAGCCGGACGGCGTGGCGATGAGCAGCCGCAACTCGTACCTCGACCCCGACCAACGACGGGAGGCGGCGGTCCTGTACGAATCGCTTCAGTGGGCGCGAAAGACCATTGACAACGGCGAGCGTTCGGCGGATACTATCGTGCGAGGTATCCGCGAGCGGATCGAGGCAGGGACCTCGGCACGCGTTGATTACGTCTCCGCCGTTGATTTCGAGACACTTCGGGAGATCTCAGTCCTGCGCGGGACCGTGCTCATTGCGCTGGCCGTCTTTTTTGGAACGACGCGCCTGATTGATAACGTTATCGTACGAATCGAGCCAACAGAGGAGTCACCGAGCTGATGTTACGGACCATTTGCAAGTCGAAGCTTCACTGTGCAACGATCACCGAGACGGAGTTGGCATACGAGGGGAGCATCGCGCTCGATACGGACCTGATGGAAGCGGCCAACATGATGCCGTGGGAGCGGGTGCAGATCGTGAATATGAACAACGGCTCCCGCATCGAGACCTTCATCATCCCCGGCGAGGCGGGTTCCGGCACGGTTTGCCTGAACGGCCCCGCCGCGCGCACGGCCGTCGTCGGCGACATGGTCCACGTCATCTCCTACGCCGAAATGACCGACGAGGAAGCGGAGGGCTATCAGCCGATCGTCGTCAATCTCGACGAGGAAAACCGCATCCGCAGCGCCCATCCAATGTCGTCCTAGGGGGAGAGGTGAGCAGGTGAGCAGGTGAACAGGTGAAGCCGGCCCGTGTTGTGCTGCTTCTCCTGTTCAACTGCTCACCTCCTCACCTGATCTAGCAGCCATGCTTTGGGCTAACTTCCTGCATATCTACCAGCCGCCGACGCAGACGCGTGCAATCGTCCAGCAAGTCGCGGACGAGTGCTACCGCAGGCTCGTGGCGATCCTGCGCCGCTTCCCCGAGGCGAAGATCACCCTCAACATCAACGCGTGCCTGACCGAGCAGCTCGAGCGCTACGGCCTCAGCGATATCCTTGAGGGGATCCGCGAGCTCGTCGAGCGCGGGCAGGTCGAGCTTACCGGCAGCGCCAAGTACTACCCCGTCCTCCCGCTCGTTCCCGAGGAGGAGGTGCGGCGCCAGATCGAGCTGAACACCGAGACGAACCGAGCGTTCTTCGGCGAGGCGTACCGGCCGCGCGGCTTTTTCCCGCCCGAGATGTGTATCAGCCGCCGCGTGCTCGAGATTGTGCGGGAGATGGGGTTCGAGTGGGTGCTCGTTGATGTAATCGCTCGCGATGGCACGATTGCCCGCGACGGAACTGTCGGCCGCTCGGTTGACGACGCCTGCTACGAGCTCGAGGGCTTCCCTGGCTTCAACGTCTTCTTCCGTGAGCGCACCCACAGCCACGCGCTCTCCACGCGCGCGTACGCGAGCGGCGTCCAGTTCCAGCGCGCCATCGAGCCCCTGCTCGGTGGCGAGGGCTACCTGCTCACCGGGACCGACGGCGAGCACTACGGCCATCACGCCAGGGGCCAGGAGACGATCCTCTCGGTCGCCTACAAGTCCGGCATGCCGCCCACGTGCACAATCTCGGAACTGATCGAGCTTTTTCCTGAGCGGCGCACAGTTGACCCGCTGCCGTCGTCGTGGAGCACCTGGCCCGACGAGCTCGAGCAGGGCATCCCGTACCCGCAGTGGAGCTACCCGAGGCACCGGCTGCACAAGCTCCAGTGGCGGCTCACCAACGGCGTCATCAAGCTGGTGCAGTCGAGCGATCAGCGCGACGGCCACGCCGAGGCCCGCGCGCTGCTCGACGAGGGGCTCCACTCGTGCCAGTACTGGTGGGCGAGCTGCCGCCTCGCCTGGAGCACCGACATGATCCTGCGTGGCGCACACAGACTGGTCGCGGCGGCCGAAGCGCTCGATGGCGTTCGCACCCACCGGCGCGTCCTCGATATTCAGCGCCTCCACCGCGAGCTGCACACCCTCGTCTGGGAATGGCAGCGCGCCGGCAAGCCCGCCGAGATCAGGCGCGCCTACAAGGCCGCCCACGCCGGCATCTACGTGGACGAGGCGGCCAACCGCCAGGACAAGGTGTCTGAGAGCGAGAGGTCCCAGGCCGGCGCGGTGGACGCGGCGGAATCCTTCGAGGGCCACGTATCGTCAGGCGCTCTCGCCGATTCGCCCGAAGACACCGACGGGAACTGAAGGGCCATTCTGCGGATCTCGAGCCGAAGTCGGTGACGCGGAGCAAGATCCGTGCGGCGAGTCTCTAAAGGCCTCCGGTAACGCTTCCAGGCTCTGTACATGACAAAAACGAGGCCCTCCCGGGCGGGAGGGCCTTGTTTCTAAGGGGGATTCTCACGAGCAAGGCTCGAGCGATCACTCAACCTTGCCCTACTAAGGGGGAAACTGCTTGTATCAGCAGACTAGTGTAGTGTCTCACGCAGTTGATGGATTATGCGGGACAACCGTTGCTCGTTCACTCTGGGGAGGATGTCTCGGACTTCCCCGGTCCGTGTGAATCTCCTCGATGCGTACATAATCAACTCCAATTGCGAAGCAGTACACTAGATAGCTCCTATCTTTTCCTCCTGTATCGCAGTGCCAGAGCACCAAAGCCGAGTCCGACCAGTAGCATCGTCGCCGGCTCCGGGATCGGTTCAACGTACACCGCGTCGAGGCCGACGTCTTTCCCGAACCCGTCCTCGATGCCCTGCCACGCAAGCTCCGTCCGCAAGAGTGCGCCCGGACCATCGTTCATGGCGTACTGGAAGATGAGCAGATCCTGGTCCTTGAAATCGATCAACGGATCATTATCGCCCGGGTCGCCATCGAGGTCCCGAACGACACCATCGACCTCGGTCGAGAACATCACGAACAGCTCGACCTGCTCCGGCTCCTCTTCCTGCAGCCACACGTGCAGCGCGTCGAGGCCGACGTTCCGGCCGAACACCTCCTGGACGTTGAGCCACCCGATGAGTTCGCTGCCATCTGTCACCAGTATGTCACCGTCGGTGAAGGTCTCGACAACACCGTCGATCAGGGCCGTGCCGCCCACCTCTGTCGAGAAAAGCAGCATCCAGCGGGCGTCCACCTCGTCGAAAAACCAGCACGCGGCATCAAGGCCGTAGTCGGCGCCCATGACATCTTTCACGTCGAACGCCTCGTTCACGAGCCCCGTGGACGTGTCGTAGACAAGCAGATCCTCGTCCTCGTACGCCTGGCCCTCAAAATCGAAGTCGACCTCTGTTGAGAAGTAATAAAGGTCGGCAGGCTGGCCATGCTGGACGTGAAAGGCGTCCAGACCCGTCTCAATCCCGAACACGTCGCCCGGATCGAAGAACACGTCGTTCACGTCCCACGACCAGGGAAACAATGGCGGGAAGAGCTGCAGGACCTCACGGTCCATGAAGGTCCCCGCGCCGTCGAGCCCGTCGTCCACCTCCGTGGAGATCAGAGCCCAGAGCGGCTCGTCTTGCCCGAGAGCTGCGGGCGCGACAAGCCACACAGACACGGTGAGAAGTGAGAAAATGATACCCCAACGCATGCTACCCCCTCCGTTGATCACCCGATACAAAGACAGCGTGGGGCTTCTTCCAAAGAGAATGGAAGCTACCCCGATACCCTAATTCGCCGCCTTATATACCAAACTTGGGCCGGTAAGTCAAGCGAAATCTTCGGCGATTTTGAGGATCTGCCCGCTGACGCCTCAAATCGGCCATCGCCGAACAGCGGACCGACAAGGGAAGCTGATAAGGCCTTCGTCAGGCCGGCATCGTGCTGGCCCGATTTCGGGAAGCTCCCTGAAGCGTGAAGGAACATGCGAGCGCAAAGGAACATACAGGAGTGTGTGTGGAGCTTCCTCTCGGTTCTTCCTACCCCGGGCTTGTCGAAGGAGCCTGCCCTGCCTGTCGTCCGTAGCTTCAGCGAAGGAGGGAGCCTGTCGAAGGGTTATAGGGCGGGTCGCCGCGCGCGCGGAACGCGCGACGCCCGCCGAAGCCGCGCAGCGGCGGTAATTGGTCGCACCTACGGCGCTGGGCGAGCGCGACGAGGTAAGTGGTGAGAGCGGCGCCGTTGAAAAGGCGCGTCCTTGTCTTTCCTGTCTCTGCCTGGAAGGCGCCGCATGAACGAGCCCAGGAGGAAATTAGGGAGGCGAATAGGGATAGTCACCCGATTTCTCAGGTTCTCGAATGGCTGAAAAGATCCGAGAGCGACGAGAAATAGGTGGCCGTCCCATCTCTTTCGGGAAGCGGCACGCACCCCCGCCTATAGCGCCGACGTATTTGCCTCTCCCCGATCTTAGGAGTTGATGATCTCCAGCGCTTCCTCGCGGAAAGCATCGGTAACGTATTTGAGGCCACTGATCTTGGCGGCCTCTTCGGTCAGTGCCACAACATCCGAACGCGAGATCGTATCGAGCCGGAAGCTCCGGGCCCCTGCCATCAACTGGCTCAAACCGACGCGAAGTTTATCAATAAATGTGTACATCCCGATGGCGCCCAGAGGGAGATCCTTCATCCGCTTACCGTATTTTTCCTTAAGAATCGAGTAGCTGACGAAAATCTGTTCCGGACTGTCGCCGAATGCGCTCACCGTCTTCGGCAGGTCATCGTTCTTCAGCCACTCGCCGATGTTCTTGCCAACGAACGCGGGGATCATGAGGGCCCGCCCCATACAGACCGCCTTGAAGTAGTGCGAGCCCATAGCGAGGACTTTGAAGATGTGGTCTTCCGTCGAGAACCCGCCCGCCATCGCCAGGTCGGGGACCCACTCGCCACGGTTGGCCAGCTCCTGGCAGAGCTCCCACGCCATTGATTGCAGATAGAAAGTCGGGACGCCCCATTCCTGCATCATGCGCCAGGGGCTCATGCCGGTTCCGCCGCCGGCACCGTCAATAGTCAGGAGATCAATCCTGGCTTTCGAGGACCACTTGATGGCCATGGCGAGTTCGCGGAACGGGTAGGCGCCGGTCTTGAGAGTCACACGCTTTGCGCCGACGCTGCGCCGCAAGTGCTCGACGCTCCGCAGGAAATCCTCCTCGTCAATGAATCCCAGGCGCGAGTGGCGTTCGAACTCGCGGATCGCGCCGCTCTTGAACGCTGCCTGGACCGCCTCATTCGAGGGATTCGGTGTGACAATGTAGCCGCGCTTCTGGAGTTCGAGCGCGCGTTCGAGCGAGTCCAGCTTGATCTCGCCGCCGATGCATTTCGCGCCCTGTCCCCACTTCAACTCGATCGTTTCGACGCCCAGCTCCTGCACGGCGTACTCGGCGACCCCGAGCCGGGTGCCCTCGACGTTGAGCTGGACGATGATGTCGCCATACCCCTCCTGCCACTCGCGATAGGTGCTCACTCGGTGTTCCAATTCCGGCGAACGCGTCACCTTCCCGTTCTTGGTTTCCAGTTCCGGGTCACTGCCGCAAACGTTTTCACCACACACAATGCTGATCCCGGAGATTGCGGCCCCGACCGCCAGGCCATGCCAGTTCCTTCTTGCCACATCGGTGGAGCCGATCGCGCCTGTGAAGATCGGCATCTTCATCCGAACCGGATGGGTGTGGCCGTACACAGTAGCGGTATCAACCTCCGGGAAGATCGCTTTGTCGGGGTTCGCCTCGTCAATGGCCTGGGCGCCCAGCGCGTAGCCGAGAATATTGAGGTGCGAGTAGTCAACCGGGTATTCCTTGTCGGCGCCGGCCGTGACCGTGCCGAAAGGGGTGGGATAGATCACCTCTCGGCCGCGAAATGTGGCCTTGAAGACCTCGCAATTGCCCTGGCATCCGTCAATACAGCGAGAGCACAGCCCCGAATTGGGAGATACGTTCTTCGAACGATTGGTGGTTTGCGAGACATCGTTTGCATTCGGCCTTTCCAGGTTCATGATATCGCCCTCCTTGTTATGATCGCTCGATCTTGTCTTACCAGGTCCTCAAGTTGGACCACGTCTGCGCTCCGATTATCATGTCTATCATGGCGCAGGCCGGCATCCTCTGCCCTGCTCACACCGGGTGCAACTGTTGCCACGGGCCCCGGCCGCGGGGAATCGGCGAGCGTCAAGCCCACAAGCGACCCCCTCCTCCATCCTTGGGGACGCGCGGCATGATGAGATCCGGTTACGGACTCGTCACACGGATCGGCCTATGAAAGCTGGGAGACGATGCACCCCTAAGCAAACGCCATTTCTTATGCGAGTACACGTATTCATAAGTACAATGGCGTACCGTGACTGCACGGCGTACCGTGACTGCACGGCGTACCGTGACTGCACGGCGTACCGTGACTGCACG
>CBDUSE010000022.1:0-25878 GCA_965369835.1 uncultured bacterium | reverse complement strand
ATCTGCTCTGAGAGTTCGCGGCGCATGTGGTCCGTCAGATACGTGTAGCCGAGGTAGTCGTCATAACAGTGGAAACACACCAGCCGCTCGTTGAGCCGCCTTGCCATCTCGCCCATTTCTGGATGCCAGATGTAAGTAATCCGGTTGTCCCAACCGCGGCGGCGAAGCGCCAAGCGCAAGCGGCCCGCATGGAGCTTCCCCAGGAAGCGGTCGAGGCGGTGCCACTCAGGCACCCTGGGCAGCCATGGCCAGGGACGAAGGTCGGTGAGCGTTCGAGAGATGCGTCTGGAGCGCCATCGGATTGGCTCGTGTGCCTTGATCTTGCGGAAATACTCCTCCCACGAGGGCACACGGGAGCAAAACAGTACCCGGTGATCGCGCGCCATGCGGGCCATGATATGTTGCCAGGTTTGCCACACGCCGCTCCAGGGGTGACGCGCGAATGAGACGAACGTGTACGGTTGCGTTGTGCCGCTCACGTGGATGCTCCTCCCCGCTCCGGCTTGAAGGGCTTGCCCCCGACGATGTCATGCACGAGCTGCTTCTCGCCGGGTGTGAGCACAATGAAGTAGACCCACACCCCATAGGCAATGCCGACAACACCAAAGAATACCACAAGCCACAGGAGCCGGTCGAAATCGAGCACAAACCGTAGGCCGCTCAGGAGCGCCGCAAGCGGCACAAGCCCCAGCAGCGGCCGGCTCCACACGCCGACGATGAACCGCCACGCGTTCATCTTCGTAATGTGCGGCAGGTAGTAGTACATGTACAGCCCGCGAATGAAGAACAGTGGCACCGCTGTACCGATCGCCACGCCGTAGATACCGATGACGTGCGCGAGCCAAAGGCTAAGCCCCACGTTGACCACGGCCACGATGGTGCCGAGCACGGCATGCGGCCGGTGCTTGGCCATGCCGTACATAATGTCAACGCCCGGCCCGAGCACAACAGTGAGGAAGGTGGGCGCGATCAGGATCATGAGGCAGTAGTAGACCCGGCAGGCGTCCTGCGCGCTCAATGCGTATTGCCAAATGAGGATGAACCTGTCGCCCCATGTGGCATAGAGAACGTAGAGCGCACCGAGTGTGACAAGCAAGACACGCCCGCCAACTACAAGCAGCTTTTGCAGGCTGGTGTAATCCCCGAGCGTGTGCAGGTGGCTTGCCGTTGGGCGGAGTGCCGCGCCAAGGCCCGAGGAGATCTGTCGGCCCAGGTTCCTCAACTGCGCCGCGATGTGGTACACGGTCACACCCGCCATCGTGACGACACTTCCAACGATAATGCGATCGGTGTGGAGGATGATGCGGTCGGCCGCCATCGCCAGGAACTGGAACACGCCGTAGACGAAGAGCAGGCGGTACGTGCTTCGGTCTCTGCGTCGAAGGCTCACTCGGAGCCATGGCGCGTGGCGGAAGAGCCACAGCGTCACGACCAGGTAGCCCATGAGGTTGACGGCGAGCTGGATGAGGACCATCGTTGCGACACCCCCGCCGAGGGTGAGCGTGACGAAGTACCCGCCTCTCTTGAGAAACAGCGCGGGGATGAGGATGGCGTTGCGCACGTCGAAGCGGTTGAAGCCCTTGAGGACGTTGAACATCAGGGCGCACGGGTAGGCGAGCGCCAGGTCAATGCCGATGACGAGCATCACGGTGCGCGCTTCGGCAAGGTGCGCTTCCTCGATCTTGAAGATGCGGCCGATATTGAGCCAGAGCGCCGCGGCCGCCACCGCGGCGATGATGGCGAGCCCCAGTGACAGGAACAACGAGGTCGAGACGACGCGGTTGACCTGGTCGCGCTCGTCCGTGGCGAGGTACTGGGCAACGTACTTCTCGGTCGCGCCTGGGATGCCGAAGGCGACGATGCCGAAGTAGCCGGTGATCGAGCCGAGCAGAAACCAGATACCCGAGCGGGACTTGCCGAGCACGTCAATGATGTAGGGCGTGAGGAAAAAGAAAATGACGAGGTTCAGAAATAGAAAGGCCCAGTTGCTGAGCACGTTCCTGACCAGTTGCTTGCGCAGGTTCACGGGCGGTTCCCTCGGCGTCCCTTGCCGTTGTGTGAGCGCTTCGACTGCGTTGCGGCCCAAGCGGTTCCGGCGGCTGCAGTCGGCCGCCTGCAGCCGGGCAGCATCCTAGCCGATCAGGCTGCGACCGTCCAGATCGGGGGGCGCGTCGTACCCGGCGAGCTTGAGGATGGTCGGCATCACGTCACGCACGGTCGGCTTGCTGGTTGCTGATATGACGTCGGCGCCGCGGATGTAGAGGAACGCGTCGTCCTGCGTATGAATGCCGCCCAGAAAACCTTTTTCGGCGAAGACCTGCCGCTTGACCGAGCCCTTGAGGTCGTAGCCCCAGTTCGAGACGAGCACAAGGTCGGGCGCCTGCTCGATGAGCGGACCCGAAAAGATCTCGTCGCGGCGGTAGACGTCGCGGACGATTGCCTCGCCGGTCTCGGGATCCGTGAGCGCAGCGAGCTTCCCGGTGAGCTCGTCAACGAGCGCCGGCGCGTCGGCGGGCTCGACGCTTCCTTTCGGGAAACGGCCCTTCACGTTCACGTAGATGCGCGACGGGTCGAGGCAGAAGGCGCGGCTCCCCTCGGCGATCTCGCTGAGCTTGGTGGGCGAGTCGGTCGAGAACCGGAGGTAGCCGTTCTCGCGCAGCCAGTGATTGACAAAGACCTCCTTCTTGATGCCGGTGAAGCCGTGGTCGGACATCATCCCGAAAAAGGTTTCGTTATCGAGCCGCTCAACCACTTTGCCGATCAGCGCGTCCACGGCGCGGTAGTAGTCCAGGAAGGTCTCGTGATGCTGGTGCGACTCGTCCTCGTAAGCGTCCCACAGAAAATGCTGCAATCGGTCCGTGCCGGTCACCACGCCCTGGAAGAAGTCCCAACCTCCCTCATCGAAGAGTTCAAGGATCGCCTGCTCGCGCACGCGCAGCGTCTGGAAGAGGTCCTCGATAAACGCGTCCATATCATCGCGTGCTTTGGCTGAATCCACGTCAATCCGGTAGCCCATTGACTCGAGCCGCGGCACGAGCGCCGGCGGATAGACGGCCTTGGCAAGGTCAATGGCAACGAAGCCGGCGATGAGCACGCCGTTGAGTTTTTTAGCAGGATACGTCGCCGGCTGGTTGATGATGACGCTGCGCTTGCCCGCTGCGCCGAGCACGTCCCAGAGCGTGTTCGTCCGCACGGACGTGAAGTTCGGGAACACCATGTCGTCAGTGCCCGGCTTGAGGTCGGTGAAGCCGACGACGCCGTGCTTGGCGGGGTTGCGGCCGGTCATCGTCGAGGTCCACGCCACCGACGAGATCTCCGGGATGGACGAGTCCATCTGCATGAGCCGGCCTTCGCCGATGAGGGCGGCCACGTTCGGCATGACGCCGCGGTCGGCGAGGTCCCGGAGCAACGTGTACGGCGTGCCGTCGAGGCCGAGCATCACGACCTTCCGCCCGGCCCGCCTTTTCCCGAAAAGTCTCCCAAACAGCGCCACTCTAGATGTCCTCAAGAAAGCCACGGATTACACGGATTCCGCAGATCGGCTCGACGAGGCTAATGCCTCGTCGAGATACAATCCGTGTTGATCTGTGAAAATCTGTGGTTAATTAAACCTACAAATAGCCCAAGTCGGCGAGGCGTTTCTTGACCTTTTCCTCTTCCTCGGGCGAGTAGCCTGTGTCGGTCGGCGAGGTGGCGCCGCCGCTCTTCGGGATGTAGCCGAGCGCCTCGAGCTTGGCGATCACGGCGACGGCGCACTCCTCGACGCTCAACTTCGTCGTGTCGAGCACGAGCTCGGGATTGAGCGGTTCCTCGTAGGGTTGGTGCCAGCCGGCGATGTCGTTGATCTTACCTTCCTCGCCCTTCTTATAGAGGCCCTTCGGGTCGCGCCGCTTGCACTCCTCGAGCGGGCACTTGACGAAGACCTCGACGAAGTGGTCAATCATGCTGCGCGCTCGGTCGCGGAACCGGCGCAGACTCGAGACGGCCGCGATGCTGGCCGCGACCCCGTTGCGCGCCAGGATGCTGGCGAAGAACGCGAGCCGTTTCGTGTTCTCGTCGCGTCCCTCGAGCGTAAACCCGAGGTTCGGGCTGATATTGGCGCGCACTTCGTCGGCGTCGAAGTCCGCGATCTTGATATCGCGCTCGTGCAAGCGGCGCACGACCTCCTTGCCGATCGTGGACTTGCCCGAAGCGGCAACGCCCGTGTACCAGATAATAAATCCTTTCTCCATTGCCTTCATCCCTCAGTTGATACAGGTGGTTTCCGGTGTATGCATTCCCGACGGGACGGCGCTCCGGTCGTGCGGGAGAGCCGCATCGCGGCGATCAAGAGTAGCCCTGCGATTACGCAAGAGAGCCGCATCGCGGCGATTGGGAGTAGCCCTGCGATTACGCGGGAGAGCCGCAGCGCGGCGATTGAGAGTAGCCACGGGCGCCAGCCCGTGGTTTCCCGCGTCGGCCACGACCCGGAGCCCCGCCAGGGGCGATTGAGCGAAGCCGCGCGACAGATCAGTCGCCCCTCCGGGGCTCTGGGTGGGAACGCGACCGCCTTCCACGGGCTGGCGCCCGTGGCTACTGCCAGTCGCCCTTGCAGGGCTCCGGCCCGGTCGGTGGTTGGCTCCTTCCGGCCGGTACCCAAGGCTGCTCGTAGGCGCCCCGTTCGGGGCTTGCGTGTTTGTGTGGCTGTCCGTTCCAACGGGCAACGTGCTCAACGCTCCATCGTTTCGTTTGCGTCCCCGGCCGTACTGTTGCTACTCGACAAACGGCGCCGGATCGGCGTCAATGACCTCGAACACTTCTGGCCGCATGATCTCCTTGGGCGGCGGCGTGTGCTCGGTGATCATCTTGCGGATGACCGTGCCCGAGAAGTTGATGTGCACGTCGTCGGGCGTGGCGATCGTGCGGTCGCTCTCGATCTGGCCCGAGCGGGTGTCGTAGAAGAAGTCGCCGCGAATACTGATCGGCTCGATGCCGATGTCGGGATAGTCCTTGAAGATGTTGATTGCCGCCTCGTGGTGGTAGTAGTTGCCCACGCCGGCGTGGTCGCGCCCGATGATGATGTGTGTGCAGCCGTAATTCTTGCGCATGATGGCGTGCATGATTGCTTCCTTCGGCCCGGCGTAGCGCATCTCGAGCGGCAGGATCGTCAGCACGACGTGCGCCGGATTGAAGTAGGTCTCGATCAGCTTTTCGTACGCGCCGATAATCAGGTGGTCCTTGAAGTCGCCCGCTTTCTTTTTGCCGATGACCGGCTGGATCATCAGACCGTCCACGAGCCGGAGCACGGTTTTCTGCAGGTCCTCGTGGCCGCGATGCGGCACGTTGCGCGTCTGGAATGCGCAGATGGTCTCCCAACCTTTCTCCTTGAAGAGCACGCGCGTCTCTTTCGGCCAGAGCTTGTACCGCCCGAAAGAAGTCGGCAGGAGCTTGAGCATCCGGATCGGTCCCGCCACGAGCGTCTCTTTCATTGCGTTCGTGCGCGCGACGCCCGGGTGCTTCTCGTCGGTCGTGCCGTAGACCTTCCCGGCGAACTCCGCCTTGTCGTAGCCGAACGTCTCCTCGACGGTGAGGATTGCGTACACGGCGCCCGCCTCGTCGGTGATCGCCACGTCGCCGTCGAGGCCCTTGGCGGTCTCGGCGTCGACGTCGAGCACGATCGGGATGGTCCAGGGCGTGTCGTCGGCGAGCCGGCCCGTGGCGAGGACGCTCTGTGTGTCGCGCTCCCCCAAAAAACCCTCGATCGGACTGTACGCGCCGCGCGCGATGTTCTCCATGTCCGTGAGCACGCCGTGCGCGACGGCGATCTTCGGCAGGCCGTCGGCCTTCGATTGCTCTGCGGCGGCCTCGTTCTTGTCGAGCAAGCGGTTGACCAATCTGCCCCCATGAGGTTCAATCATCTGTGGTTTCCTCCGTTGACTCTCGAATCGTTGTTCCGAATGCGTCGTGGTTTCCTTGCGCTACTTCGACAGCGGCACGCCCTCCATATCGTCGGGAATCGGCACGCCGAGAAGGTCGAGGATCGTCGGTGCGCCGTCAATGAGGTTCGCCGCGTCGTTGCGACCGCAACGCGCGTCGTTGCGACCGCCGCCCGTGGCACCTGCCTGCGTGAGGATGTACATGCCGTGCTGGGCGTGCATCGCGTCGTCGGGCCCGATCTCGGTCTCGAACGACCAGATCGAGTCGTGGCCCACGTCCTCGGTGGCACGCCAGTACAGGTCATCGAAATAGACAATCAGGTCGGGCGCCTGCTCAATGTTCTCGAGCGAATAGATCTCGTTCGGCTTGAAGCATTTCGTGTTGAGCGGCCGTCCCTTCTCGTCGGGGATCGCCTTGAGGAGCTCGATCAGCTCGTCGCGCGTCCGCTCGTAATCGGCCGGCTCGATCGTGCCTTCGGCCTCGCGCCCCTTCACGTTGAGGAACAGGCGGCTCACGTAACCGCCCCAGCCCCACGCTTTCGTGTTTGGCCAGTCCACGTTGAGGTCCTTGAGCCGTGCTATCTTGGTCGGCGGCTCGTGGAGCTTGAGCCAGCCCTGCTCGATGAGGAAGTCGTTGATGCAGATGCTGCCGTCCATGCGCTGGGCGCCATGGTCGGAAACGACGAGCACGGCGGTCTCATCGTCAAGGCCTGCGTCCCGCAGGACGTCGAGCAGCGTGCCGATCTCGCCGTCGAGGTAGATGTAGTAGTCGCGGATCGCATTCTCAAACGCATTACCCGGCTCATAGCGGCGATGCGTCGGGTCGTGGAACTTCCAGAAGCCGTGGTGGATGCGGTCGGGTCCCATCTCGACGAACATACAGAAGTCCCAGTCGCGCGTCGTCATCATGTGGCGCACGAGCTTGAAGCGCTGCGCCGTCATCGCGTAGATGTCGCGCAGAAGTCGCTGCTTGTCCTCGGTGCGGAACTCCTCCGCGTCGAGCATGTAGTCGCCGACGATGTCCTTGATTTCCGTCGCGAGCTCCTTCGGGTACGTGTAGTCGCACGTCGTGTCGGGCGTGAGGAAGCTGGTCACCATCTCGCCGTTCAGCGGCTTGGGAGGATACGTCTGCGGCACGCCGATGACGATGGACCTTTTGCCCGCGGCCGAGAGGATGTCCCAGACGCGCGGCTCCTTGACCGCGTTGTTGTTGGCGATCCAGATGTCATCATACGAATAGCCCTTGCGATTGCGGAAGCCATAGAACCCGAGTCGGCCCGGGTTCTTCGACGTGAGCATCACGCTCCACGCGGGGATCGTAATCGCCGGGATCGAGCTATTGAGCTTGCCGTAGGTGCCGGCGTCCATCAGCCGTTTGAGGTTCGGCAGCCGGTCGGGCATCTCGTCGAAAATCAGCTCGTGCGGCGTTGAGTCGAGCCCGATCACGAGCACTCTGTCAGCCTTGGACATATTAATAGAACCATCTTTCACCACGGAGGGCACGGAGAGCACGGAGCCGGAATCTGAACCTCCGTGTTCTCCGTGCTCTCCGTGCCCTCCGTGGTAAATTCCTAATCTACGCGGCGAGGACGTCGGCCATGCGCTCGCCGATCACCGCGGGCGTTTCTGCTACACTAATACCGGCAACTCCTTCCTCGTGCCTAAGCTACCAGCGCTTCCGCCATTCGTTTGCCGATCACCGCTGGCGTTTCTGCTACACTAATACCGGCAACTTGAAAGGCTTCGATCTTTTCGGCCGCCGTGCCTTTGCCGCCCGCGATGATCGCGCCGGCGTGGCCCATCCGCTTGCCCTTGGGCGCCGTCTGGCCGGCGACGAACCCGACGACGGGCTTCGTCATATTCTGCTTCACGAACTCGGCCGCGTCCTCCTCGGCCGTGCCGCCGATCTCGCCGATGATGATCACGCCCTTGGTCTCCGGGTCGGCTTCGAATTCCTGCAAAAGAGCAATGAAGCCCGTGCCGGGCACCGGGTCGCCGCCGATGCCGATGCACGTGGACTGGCCGATGCCGAGCGACGTGAGCTGCCAGACCGCTTCGTACGTCAGCGTCCCCGACCGCGACACGACGCCGACCGGCCCCGGCTTGTGGATGTAGCCTGGCATTATGCCGATCTTGCACTTGCCGGGGCTGATGATGCCGGGGCAGTTCGGGCCGATCACCCTAGAGGTCTTGCCCTCGAGCCAGCGTTTTACCTTCACCATGTCGAGCGCGGGAATCCCCTCGGTGATGCAGACAACGAGCTCGATGCCGGCGTCCACCGCCTCCATGATCGCGTCCGCTGAGAACGCCGCCGGCACGTAGACGACGCTCGCGTTCGCGCCCGTCCGCTCGACCGCCTCGGCGCACGTATCGAAGACCGGGATGCCGTCGAGGTCCGTGCCGCCCTTGCCCGGCGTGACCCCGCCGACAATCTTCGTGCCGTACTCGACCATCTGCCGGGTGTGGTACGCGCCCGCGCTCCCCGTGATCCCCTGACAAATCACCCGCGTCGTCTCATCAACCAGAATACTCACGCCGCTCCTCGCTCCTCCACGCTCATGGCCAAATCAAGGGATAAACTATAGCAGAAATGGGGAAGAAGGGAAGGGGGAGTAGGAGGCCGTGGGCTGACTCGGGTCCATTTGCTTCTTCCCAACGGACTTTCAATCTGGCTTGTTTAGCGACAGCCCGAAATGCCCTGTGAAGGCGTCATCCACGGCTTTTGCCAGTTCCGGGATGCTGTCGAAGCCATCAAGAACGTATTCGAACGTCAACGGAAAGAGTGCACCTTTCTCCAGGTCGTTTCTCTGTGTTCTCTCAAGGAAGACTGCGTTCACACGTCCACCATTATGGACAACGATGTTCCGGACCTCGATGAGCTCGCGCACTGTGCGGAACAGGTCCGAGGAAGTGTCGAAGCTCAGTCCAAGCTCCTTGTTCAGGTGTTCGAAGAGCTGTGCCAGCCCCCTATAGGCTAACTCATTGACCTTCTTCTCCGTTCTTTGGGCGACGAAGTCTGCCATGTCGACACACTCGAGCACTTCACGGACCGTGACCTGCTCGGATGTTCTCAACGTCTCGGGCCTCTCAACGAACACACGAGCCAAGATCTGAGACAAATAATGCTGGAAGCTCTCAACGGCGCGGCACAGGAGAACCTCAAGAACGATCCGTTGGTACTGGTCGGCGGACATGCTCCTTTCTAGCGCTTGCCATCCCTCTCGGAGTCTGTTCATTGATTCGGTGTAGGCGTCGCGCGTGATCTCGTCCTCAGCGAGGATGTGTGGGAGACGCCAAGCCGCGAGGTTAGAGAACCGGGTGAACGCGCTTGTCTGGACGATGCTCTCAAGGAAGGAGATGTACTGCTTTGACCTGTGATGAGCTGACATGGCAGACCTTTCAGCTCAACGCGGATCCTTCTGAGGCTAGGACCTACTCGTTGTGCGATCGCACCTGCACGGGTCTCGTTTTGTTCTCGGGCACGACACTCACGGGCCGTATACCATAGCAGTAACGGATCAACACGGGGAAGTCCTTCCTCCGAAGAGCGGCATGTGCTCTCACTAATGTTCGCTGCTGTCTTCCGGCTGCCCCTGCTCCAGTGGCGTCCGATGCGTCTCGGCCTGTCCGGGCCCCAGATGCGCCCGGTCCTGGGGTTGTTGGATGCGTGCGTACCACAAGCGGAAGCCGAACACACCCAGTACGGCTCCGCCTGCTGACGCGATACCCAAGATGACCCCCAGCCACCTGCCAATTGCAGACTCCAACCTAAGCATCTTGGTTCTGCCCTGCAGCTCGCGCATGTTGACTCGGAGTTGGGTCTCGGCGTCGTTGAGGGCGATCAGCGTGTCGAGAAGCTTGTCGTGCATTTCCAAGAGCCGCTCTCTGTCGACACTGTCGTCCGGGGTCTTCTCCTGAGAGTCGACAAGTCGTTCTAGGAGGTCTGCCCTTCTTTGGTCCAGTGAAACCCGTTTCTCCAAACCAGTTGTCTCTTCCTCGAGGATGTCCATGGCCGTCTCAATGCTCGCTACCTCCCTGTTCAGTCTGATGAGAGCGGAGGCGGGTAGAATCAGGCCAAGTGCTGCGATGGCGAGTCCAGATATTGCCATGAACTTATACAGGTTGTCCGTGGGTATGCTCGGCATGATCATCTGACAATCCTTTGGGCACCTGCCAGGGCGCCCCGGGCAACTGACAGGAGTGCTCCGCGTGCGTCGCCCGTCCCAATTCCATGCTCGTTGCGTACACACTAGCATGCCTAGTTAGGGGCTGGCAAGCTGCGCAGTGTGCGACCAGCTACAAGCGTGAACGGGTCTTGTCTCCTGGCTCGTTGTGGTCGAGGCGGCCTGTAGGGATCCCGTGGTCAAGGCAACGTGAGAGGACAAGGCGATACATGACGTGCTCCTGCGCAGAAGCCAAGGCAAGCTCCTGGAATGAGACGCCAACACGCCGTCACAGAGCCCCGGCAGGGGCGACTGAGGAAGGGTCGCTCAACGCGTGGCGATAAGCAGGGCGTCGGAGAGGTGGCGCCAGAGGATGGCGATGTGGCGGAAGCCGGCCTGGCGGAGGAGGCGCTCGTGGACAGAGAAAGGGAAGCCGGTCTCGGGGCCGTCCTGCTCGCCCCAGGCGGGCTGGGCGACGGTGTCAAGGTAGTCGGCTCTCGGCGAAGCGCCGAGAGCGGCGCTCGTTCCGAGAGCTTGGCCGAGCGCGGCGCTCGGCGAGGCGGTGAGCGCTTGGCCGAGAGATTGGCCCAGACCATCCCAGAACTCGTCCCACGTGACGGCGCCCGTCTCTTGGAAGAGGCAGGCACGCTCGGCCTCGTTCAGGTCAAGGGCGAGGCGCGCGATCTCGGGGTCGTTCGGCTGGATGTGGTCTGCGTTGAGCAACAGCCCACCCTGAACAAGCATGCTGCTCGCCCACGTGTAGATGGCCGCTAACCGCTCTTCACTGAACCAGTGCAGCGTCGTCGAGCTGACAACCGCCTCGAGCTTCCCCTCCGTGCCCTCCGTGATCTCCGTGGTGAATGGCTGACGGCGGAAGTCGCAGGGCGCGATGGTTGCTCTCTTTCCGAACTGGCGCAGACGCCGCTGTGCCGCCGTCAGCAGGAACGGCTCGACGTCGAGGCAGAGCACAGTGGAGCCGGGGACGCGGTTGAGGATCTCCTCGGCGAGCGTGCCCGTGCCGGCGCCGATGTCCATGACGCGGCATCTAATGGGGAATCGCTCGGCGAGGATCTCGGCCATGAGGCGGAAGCGCTCGGCCCGGTGCGGTACGTAGGCGGCCTGCATCGCGTCCCATTTGGCGAGCCACTTGGCCCACCACGCATCGCCCTTCGCCGCCAGCGCCGCTCTCACCTGCCGATACATGATGAATGAATTAACCACAGATTTTCACAGATTGACGCCGAGAGGAAAACTCGCCTTGGTTTTGCCAAGGCGAGCTAAATCTGTGCTGATCTGTGCAAATCGGTGGTTCATTCCAAATCAATATGGGCGAAGTAGTTGACTTTCATCGCGTCGCGGACGGCGGCGAGGACCTCCTTCGTTTTGCGGCGAGCGCGGCGGGTGGACTCGACGATGAGCTCGTCAATTGCCTTCGGCGTCGCCTCGTACTTCGCACGGCGCTCGCGGATGGGGTCGAGGAACGCGTTGAGCGCGGCGGCGAGCTTGTCCTTGACCTCGACGTCGCCGACCTTGCCGGCGCGGTAGCGGTCCTTGAGGTCGTTGACCTCCTCGACGTTCGGGTTGAACGCGTCGTGGTAGGCGAAGACCGGGTTGCCCTCGACGGTCCCGGGGATGTCGGCCCGGATGCGCTTGGGGTCGGTGTACATGCCGCGGACCTTCTTCTGCACCTCGTCCGCTGAGTCTTTGAGGCAAATGCAGTTACCGAGCGTCTTGGACATTTTGGGCGAGCCGTCGGTGCCGGGCAGCCGCTCGACCGCGCCAACCAATCCCTCCGGCTCGACGAGCGTCTCGCCGTAGAGGTTGTTGAACCGGCGCACGATCTCGCGCGTCTGCTCGATCATGGGGAGCTGGTCCTCGCCGACGGGCACGAGGTGGGCGTTGAACGCCGTGATGTCGGCGGCCTGGTGGATCGGGTAGGCGAGGAACCCGACCGGCACCTGGGGGTTGACGCCGAGCGCGGCGAGCCGGTGCCCTTCCTCATCGAGGTCCTCCTTCCCGAAGTCTTTCTGGGTGATTTCGGCCTTGACCGTCGGGTTGCGCGTGAGCCGGGCGAGCGTCACCAGGTTCATGTAGTAGATGGCGAGCTCGTGGATCTCGGGCGTCATGGACTGGAGCACGATCGTCGCCACCTCGGGGTCAATGCCGACGGCGAGGTAGTCGAGCACGACCTCGCGCACGTTCCGGCCGAGCATTTCGGGCCGCTCGAAGTTGTCGGTGAGCGCCTGCACGTCGGCGATGAGCACGTACGTCTCGTACTCGTGTTGCAGGTCCACCCGGTTTTTGAGCGAGCCGACGTAATGCCCCAGATGCAGCGGCCCCGTCGGCCTGTCCCCTGTCAGAATGCGCTTCTTTTCCATAGGAGAATTCACCACTGATTTCCACAGATTAGCACTGATCTACTTGGTCAGAATCGGGATGCTTGTATTCATTCGTAAGGAGAATTCGTCGGAATTGCGGCTTGGGCCCGAAATTCAAGAGGAGGCCAAGCTCAAAGCGAGTCGCGCGCAAGTAATGAATCAGTTGGGCCGCGTGATCCTCATTGAGGCTCTCGACGGTCTTCAACTCGAGCACAATCGAATTATTTGCTACGATATCTGCAAAGTATTCCCCAACAACCTGCCCTCGATAATTCACGCTGATAGGTCTCTGCTGCTCCGCTTCGAGGCCGGCCTCTCGAAGCTCAATGACAAGCGCGTTCTCGTAGACCTTCTCAAGGAATCCAGAACCGAGACTATTGTACACTGCATAGAATGCCTTGATGATCTTTTCTGTGACCGCCTTGTGGGGAAAGCGCTGGGCTTTTCCCTTGACGTCTCGCATCTCTGTCCGAATCTGTGCCATCTGTGTAGATCGGTGGTTAATTCTTTCCCGTAGCGGCGACGACCTTCTCGGCGGCGTCGGCCATGCTGTCGGCGGTGGTGAGCGCGAGGCCGCCGCCGACGGCACGTCGGGCCTCGTCGAGCATCTTCTTGCCGAGCTCGACGTTCGTGCCCTCGAGCCGCACGACCAGCGGTATCTTGATGTCCACCTCTTTGACGGCCTCGATGATGCCGGCGGCGATCGTGTCGCACTTCATGATCCCGCCGAAGATATTTACCAGGACTGCCTCGACGCGCTCGTCGGCGAGGATGAGCTTGAACGCCTCGGTCACCGCCTCGGTTGTAGCCGAGCCGCCGACATCGAGGAAATTCGCTGGCTCGCCGCCGTAGTACTTGATGATGTCCATCGTGCTCATCGCGAGGCCGGCGCCGTTGACCATGCAGCCGATGTTGCCGGTGAGGTTGACGTAGCTCAGGCCGTGCTCGCCGGCGCGGACCTCGATCGGGTCCTCCTCGTCGAGGTCGCGCATCTCGAGAATATCCGGGTGGCGGAAGAGGGCCGAGCCGTCGAGGTTAACCTTCGCGTCAAGCGCACGCAGCTCGTTTTTTGCAGTGATGATAAGCGGGTTGATCTCGACCATCGAGGCGTCTTTCTCGTCGAAGAGCCGGTACAGCGCCGAGAGGATTTTTGCGAACGTATTGACGAGTTTTTTTGGGAGGCCGAGTTTTTTGGCGAGCTTGCGGCCCTGGTACGTACGGAGGCCGACGGCGGGGTCCACGGTCTCACGCACGATTGCGTCGGGTTTCATGGCCGCGACCTCTTCGATATCTACGCCGCCCTCGGCGCTTGCCATGACGACCGGCCGCTCGGTGCGGCGATCAATGACGATGCCGAGGTAAAACTCCTTTTCGATCTCGGCCGCGCACTCGACGAGCAACCGGCGCACGAGCTTTCCCTCGGGGCCGGTTTGGTGCGTCACCAGCGTCATCCCGAGAATGTCGGAGGCGTACCGGCGCACTTCCTCGACGGTGCGCGCAAGCTTGATGCCGCCGCCCTTGCCGCGGCCGCCGGCGTGGACCTGCGCCTTGACGGCCCAGAAGTCGCCACCGAGCTCCTCGGCCGCCGCGACCGCCTCCTCGACCGTGAACGCCGGCTTCGACGGCGCGACCGGGATGCCGTACTGCCGGAACAGCTCCTTCGCCTGGTACTCGTGAATCAGCATGTGTCGTTCCTCGCGTGTCCGCCGGCTCTCCCGGCCCCTCTTCTCGACGAGGCTGTTAGGGACGGCACTATACGAACCACTGGGCGATGCGGCAAGGGAAAAGACGGGCCGCTATAAGCTCAGCGGCGTCGCGCGACTTGGGAGTGAACACCCTACTCGTACCGGCCGAACTCCCTCGTGGTCTCGTACATCGCCCGGATGTTTTTGAGCGGGGTGCCGGGGGCGAGGTTGTTCGCCTCGCGCATGATGAACTTGCCGCCGCGCATGATGCCACTCTCGAGGATCCGGCGCGTCTCGGCGGCGATTGCCTCGGGCATGTTCTTCTGGAGGATGGCCACGGGCACGCCGCCCCAGACCATCACGTCCTCGCCGAGCTCGTCGCGCAGGGTGTCCCAGTTTATCGGGAAGCCGGTGTCGAAGCTGCGCACGTTCAGCTCATCGCGGATCGTTGGGAGCAGGCGCTGCACGTCGCCGCACAGGTGGATGAAGTTCGGCCCCCCGCCGGAGTCCGGCGGGCCGCCGCCGAAGTGCTCGACGAGCCGCTTGTGGTGCGGCAGGATGAGGTCCCGGTAGGCGTCGAGGCTGAGCAGCTCGACGCTGTCGTCGCCGAATCCCCACTTGATGCCAGTCTCGCTCTGGGCGAACCAATCGGGCGGGAAATCGGGGCCGAGGTAGTCGCGCCACGCCTCGATGCGCGTGATCGTCGCCTCGACGATGTAGCCGAGGAACTTCTGCGCCCATTCCGGCTCGAGGTAGAGGTCGCTGAGGAAGTCGGCGCCGCGCAAGCCGATGGCCACGGTCAGCGGCCCGTCGGTGCCGAGCCCGCTCACGCCCGTGCAGCGGACGGGCCTGCCTTCGAACGTGAAGTGCTCGAACTTCTCCTTCCAGTACTCGTAGTGGCGCCGGATTGCGCCCATGACGTTGTCGTCGAGCGGGTCGGGGATGCCGCGATCGAAGAGCACGTTCTTGTTCTCGTCGGTCAGCATCGGGCGCGTGTCGGGCGGCTGGCCCTCGGCGAAGTAGAGTTCGCAGCCGTACCAGGCCGCTTCGTACGCGTTCTGGTAATCTATATAGAGAGTCCACTCCTTTTCGGGCGGCCCGACCTCCGCGTCGTGATACCAGTTGATGGTGCTGCGCGCCCACCAGGCCGCGGCGAGCTGGAGCTCGGCCATCACGTCGGGCTCGCGGATGTACTGCTCGAACGTGTACCCCTTCGGGTTCACGTCGGGGTTGTCCATGGTGTAGCGGATGTTGATTCCAAGCGTGACCGGTACGCGGACCGGATCGCCTGCCCAGAGCCGCCTCCACACTTCCTTCTGCTCCGCATTGTGCTCCTCGATGGATCGCTTCTGTTGCACGGGGCTTCCTCTCAAGTGGCTCGCAACAATGGGCCACGCTAGGTGTGGCTTTTGGCAACGTCAACGGAAAAGAGGGAGGAAAAGGGGCTTTGACGCCGGTGGGTGGGGCGGCGTATGATTGCGCCCATGATGAAAAGCCCGAGAACATTCTTCGGTTGTGTCGTAGTGCGAGCGTTCGTGGCGCTCGGCGTGATCCTTCACGCAGGCTGTGCGCCGTCGAGAAAGGGACAGGATGTGCCGAGGCTGTCGAGTCCGGCGGTCACCGTGCCCGATCTCAAGGGGATGACGCCTGAGGCAGCCGCCGCGACGCTGGCGGAGGGATCGCTTGTGCTGGGCAAGACCTTCTACACGGCCGACTCGCGCTGGGCGGATATATCGAAGCCGGGCCTGGTCGTTGGGCAGAGCGAGACGCCAAGGGCGCGGGTCCCACGCAAGACGGTGGTCAACATCGTCGTGTACCTGCCGACGCCTCGCGAGTACGGCGAGGTGCCCGACGTGCAGGGCATGAAGTACGACGAGGCGGTCGCGGCGCTCGAGAAGGCGGGCTTCCTTGTGGGCGAAATAACGTCGCGCCACGTCAAGGACCAGCGCCTGTACGACATCGTCTACAGGCAATCGCCTGAGCCGCGTACCCTCGCGAGGCGCTGGTCGAAGGTCAACCTGGGGCTCTACGGCCCGGTGGAAGAGCGTTTCGCCCGGGTCCCTCGGCTGACGGGGCTCAACGCGGCGGAAGTGCCGGCGGTGCTTGCCAAGCACGGGCTGAAGCAGGGTACCGTGACGTACGAGCCGGCGCCGAGCGCGTCGCTCGTCGGCAGCGTGCGCGCGCAGTCGCCGGGCGTCGGAGTAAAGGTCAAGCCGGGCACGAAGGTTGACATCACCGTCTATTCCAAATAGGGCGGCGGACCTGCGGCGGTCGCGACGGGCTGCAGCCACTCCGAGGCGGTATTTGGCTGCATGCGCTCAAGCGGAAGATTCGCCTTGCCGCCGTGCGGGGCGCGGCATACAATCCCCCAAAGGTTCCAACGTTTCCATCGAGCGGCCTGAGCGGAACCGGCGGCACGCCGCGGCGCTCGCTTGGCCGGCAGTGGGAGGGAAGAGCATGCTGGCAAGAGTGATCGGCGTACTTTCGATCGTTGCGCTTGGAGCGGGGCTCGTCGTGATGCCCGGCTGCGGCCCGCGCGAGACCGCGGACTTCGAGAAAGTCGAGTTCACACCCGAGAAGACCCAGACGGGCCCGGAGGGCGAGGAGTTCAACAGCGATTCCTTCGCCATTGTGCGCGTGCTGCGGCAGCCGAAGCAGCTCTCGGCGTTCGGCTATGCCTCGCTCTATGATGACGCGCGCGAAGTCGGCCGGATGGACGAGGGCCAGAAGCAGCTCCCTCGCGGGAGACGGGGCGAGCGGATTGTCTTTTCGTGGCGCTACAGCGGCGAGGAAGGGGCGTCGGCCACCGCGCATATCGAGCTCTACCGCCAGCGCGATACCGAGCCGGTCGTGATCGAGGAGGAGTACGCCTCTCTCGACGGCGGTCGGTACCGCATCGCCTACAGCAACCGGGGCGCAGACTACCGGGAACAGGGCCCCGTGATGCGCTGGCGATTCCAGATCATTTCCGAGGGCAAGGTCGTCGCGCAGAAGCAGTCAAGCCTCTGGAGCGCCGTGGCAGGCAGCGAGCCCGCCGGCGACTAACGAACACGAGCCGACGATGAGTCTCCACGATACGCTTGAGGAGAGCGCCCGCCGCTTTCCCGACAAGACGTGCGTCACCTACGAGCGCGAGCGGATTTCTTTTGTCGAGATGAATCGGCGCGTGAACCAGTTTGCCCACGGCCTGCGCGAGGCGGGGGGAGTGGCACAGGGGGACCGGGTCGGGCTGCTGGCGAGAAACTCGCCCGCGTTTATCGAGGCGCTCTACGGCGTGCTCAAGCTCGGCGCAACGGTCGTGCCGATCAATACCTTCCTTGCCCCGCCAGAGGTCGCCTTCATTCTCAACGATTGCGGGGTCAAGGTCCTCGTCGCTTCGAGCGATTTTATTCCGATCGTGCCGGCACTGCGCGAAGCTGTCCCAGGGCTCGAGCACGTCGTCGCGCTCGACGGGACGGCCGAGGGCGCTGCAACGCACGACGAGCTCGTCGCCGGCCGCAGCGATGAGAACCCGGGCGTTGAGGTGGCGCCCGAGGACGACGCGATCTTCCTCTACACCTCCGGCACGACCGGCACACCGAAGGCGGCCATGCTCACGCACGCCAACTTCCTTGCCGACGTCGAGAGTTGCCGTCGGGCCGTCCGGGTCATGGCCGACGACTCGTTCCTGCTCGCGCTGCCGATGTTCCACTCGTTCTCGCTCACGGTGAACGTGTTGCTGCCGGTCGCGGTAGGGTGCACGATCGTGCTGCTCGAATCGGTCCGGCCGCTCGAGAAGCTGCTCGGGGCGCTCGTCGAGGAAGGGCCGACGATCTTCGCGGGCATGCCGGCGCTGTACGTCGTGCTTTGCAGGACGAGCGTGCCGACTGAGCTTTGGAGCCGGACGAAGTTGCGGCTCTGCATCTCCGGCTCGGCGCCGCTGGCCGAGGCGACACTCACGGCGTTCGAGAACCGCTTCCCGATACCGCTGCTCGAGGGCTACGGTCTGAGCGAGGCGGCGCCGGTGGTCGCGCTCAACCCACTCGATGGCGTCCGCAAGGTCCGCTCGATCGGCCTGCCGTTGCCGGACGTCGAGGTGAAGATCTTCGACGAAGCAGACCGCGAGGTCCCGACCGGCGAGCCGGGCGAGCTCGTCGTGCGCGGCCCCAACGTAATGCGGGGCTACTACAACAGGCCCGATGAGACGGCGGCGGCGCTCCGGAGCGGCTGGCTGCACACGGGCGACATCGCGCGCCTCGACGAGGACGGCTACATCTTCATCCTCGACCGGAAGAAGGACCTGATCATCTCGAAGGGGATGAACATCTACCCGCGCGAGATCGAGGAAGCGCTCCACCACCACCCGAAAGTCGCCGAGGCCGCCGTGATCGGCTGCGAGGACAGTGTTCTGGACGAGGTGCCGGTCGCCTACCTGATGCTCGCAGACGGCGAGAGCGCCGGGCCGAGCGAGTTCATCGAGTACCTCAAGCCCCGGCTTGCCGCCTACAAGGTCCCGCGTCGGATCAACTTCGTTGACGAGTTCCCGCGCACCGCCGCCGGCAAGATCCTGAAACGCGAACTCAAGGCGCTGTAGCGGCGTGACTGCTCGTTCCCCCAGTTCCAGGAGCCGGCCAGGGAAGACGTCGGCAACAAGGACCAAGCACGAGGCGCGGCTTCGCGAGGCCGGCCTTTACTGCATCGTTGACCGCGAGACCATCGGGCGGCGCAGCCCGGTCGCCGTCGCCGGGCAGATGATCGCGGGCGGCGCGCGCCTCATCCAGTACCGTGACAAGTGCTCCGAGGCGGGCGCGGTCTATCGCACGTGCAAGCGGCTCCGGCCGGTGCTCAGGAAGGCGGGCGTGCTCTTCATCGTCAACGATTATCCGGACATCGCCGTCGCAGTCGGCGCGGACGGCGTACACGTCGGCGTGGACGATCTGCCGGTGGGCGCGTGCCGTACGGTGGTCGGCGACGAGATGATCGTTGGGCGCTCGAGCCATTCGCTCGACGAAGCGCTCGAAGGCGCGCGCACGAGCATTGACTACCTCGCCGTCGGCGCCGTCTTTCCGACGAGCACGAAGCCCGGGTGCGACGTCGGTGGGCTCGATCTGCTCCGGCAGGTGCGGGAGCGCGTGACGCTGCCGCTCTTCGCGATCGGCGGAATTACCTCAAAGAACCTCGATGAGATCCTCGAGGTGCGGCCCGACGGCGTGGCGATCATTTCCGACGTGCTGAACGCGCCCGACATCGCCCGGCACGTCCAGGCGCTCGACCGGCGGATTCGCAGCGCACTTGGCCGAGTAGCATAGGAGATGACCGTGGCGGAATACCTCGTGACCGGCGGCGCCGGTTTCATCGGCTCGAACATCGTCGAAACGCTCCTCCGCGAGGGCAAGAGCGTCCGGGTTCTCGATAACTTCTCGACGGGCAAACGGGACAACATCAAGACCCTTTTGGACCGGATCGAGCTGATCGAGGGCGATCTCCGGCGGGCCGAGGACGTGCGCCGAGCTGTCGAGGGGGTGCGTTATGTGCTCCACGAGGGGGCGATCCCGTCGGTGCCACGGTCGGTCGAGGACCCGCTCGCCACGAACGAGGCGAACGTCACCGGGACGTGGACCCTGCTGGTGGCGGCGCGGGACGCCGAGGTCAGGCGCCGTGTGTTCGCCTCATCGTCGTCGGTCTATGGCGATGCGCCGGAGCTGCCGAAGCACGAGGCGATGCCGCTCGACCCGCTCTCGCCCTACGCGGCGAGCAAGCTCGCCGGCGAGTGCTACTGCCGGCTATTTCACCAGCTCTATGGCTTCGAGACGGTTGTGCTGCGCTACTTCAACGTCTTCGGCCCGCGCCAGGACCCGGCCTCGGCCTACGCGGCCGTCGTGCCCAAGTTCATCGAATGCCTCGTGCAGAGCAGGCCGCCCGACATCCACGGCGACGGCTTGCAGTCGCGGGACTTCACGTTCGTGGCCGACACGGTCCGCGCGAACTTGCTCGCATGTGACGCGCCGGCGGCGGCCGTGGGCCAGGTCTTCAACATCGCCTGCCACCAGCAGGTGACGATCCTTGATCTCTTTGGGATGATTCGCAAGCATATGGGCGCCACCGGAGTCGAACCGAACCACACCCCGTCGAGGCCGGGGGACGTTCGGCACTCGTTCGCCGACATTTCACGGGCCAGGGAACTCTTGGGCTATGAGCCCAAGTGGTCTCTGTCGGATGGGCTCGCAAAAACGGTTGAGGCCTTCACCCGTTCCCAGTAGGGAACGGGCCTTCACCCGTTCCCGCTGACAGGATGGCCCGAAGGGTCTTGACACGCTCGAGCGCGACCGGTAGGTTGTTGGCCAACAAGGGCGGAGTGCCGTTCCGTTTTGGGGAGGTACGATTTGGCTGAGATGGGCGACGGGGACAACGACAAACGTGCGACCATCCTCATCGTGGACGATCAGGAGATGGTGCGCACCCTTGTGGCCGACCTGCTGGGCGACCTGGACTATAAGGTGATCACGGCCAAGGACGGCCAGGAGGCCGTGGCCCTCTATCGCAAGATGATGGAGGAAGCCAGGAAGCAGGAGCGGCAGGAACATCCGGTTGACCTCGTCATCCTCGACATGATCCTTCCTAAGGGCGACGGCAAGGAAACCTTCGAACACCTGCGCGAGATCAATCCGGACGTACGCGTCATCCTCTCCAGCGGCTACGACGTGGACGACCGCGTCAGGGAAGTGCTCGGCCACGGCGCGCTTGGTTTCATCCAAAAGCCGTACCACATCGAGACCTTGCTCAATATGGTGCGCAAGGTCCTCGTCTAGCCCATTGCCTTTTCGCTCGTTCCCAGCGTGGAGCTCCCCACACCGGACAACTTGTGGTGTTCGGTTTGCTGTGGGCTACAACCGCCGGTTAGCGGTACCACATGAAGTCGCTGGGGAGCCGGCTGGCAGCCGACAGTAAAAGAGAGGGGATAGATCTTTGGACAGTTCGCACTCTCCGGCTCGAGGCGTCAGTCCGGGACTTCGAGCGTCAGGCCGTCATAGCCGAGCCGGATGAGCGGCGGGAGCTGTGCGCTCGTGCTACGCAGCGTGCTTCGCAGAGCTGCGTCGGTCTCGGCGTGTTCGAGGCGGTGGGTCATGTGCGTCAGGAACGCGCGGGCCGGGCGGAGGCGCTCAATTACCGCGACCGCTTCGCCGATACTCAGATGAGTCGGGTGCGGCTCGTGGCGCAGCGCACCCAGGATCAGCGTGTCGAGCCCCTCGAGCTTCGCCATCGTCTCGGGCGGGATGGCGCTCGCGTCGGTGATGTAGGCGAAGCGGCCGATGCGGTAGCCGTAGACGGCGAGGTCGCCGTGCATCACGGGCAGTGGAACGATCTCGCGTCCGAACAGCTCGAACGGCCCCTCGACGCCGATGAACTCGACGTCGGGCTTGCCGCCGCCGGCCTGCGTTTCCTGAAAGAAGTAATCGAACTTCTGTGCCAGGTAGCGCATCGTGTCGGGGCTGCCGTAGCAGGGGATGCGCGTGCCCTGAAGCTGATTGAACTGGCGCACGTCGTCGAGCCCGTGCACGTGGTCGGCGTGAGCGTGGGTGAACAGCACGGCGTCAAGGCGCTCGATGCCGTTGGCGACGCACTGGAGGCGGAACTCGGTGGCGGTGTCTATGACGACGCCTCGAGTATCGAGGCGCTCGCGCGTGCCGGGCACGCATGCGCCGAGACGGAGATAGACCGAGGCACGGGTGCGCCGGTTGCGCGGGTCGTCCGAGGTGCACACCGCGCAGCGGCACCCGATGACGGGGATGCCCTGCGAGGTGCCGGAACCGAGCATCACAACCTGCGTCATGAGTAAGACCTCCTGAGCTTGCGTGGCCGAGGCAAATGGCCGGTGAATGCGCGAAGCCACGCCGCTGATGCGAAACGGCGCACTCTAAGAAACAATTTGCCGCTGCGCAAGGGCCGTACTACTATGACACCCGCTCCAGAGAACGGGGCGCCACCGGCGGGGGGGAGCACGGCGCGCACCGGGGAAACCACGAGAAGTCCAAGGAGATTCCTATGGCAACGAGAAAGGGCACGCGGACCGACGCCATGATCGGCCTGCTCGTGTTCATCGGCGTGCTGGCCGTGTATATCGTGACCCTCTGCCCGACGATCTATCCAGGCGAGAGCCTGGGCGCAGTGACCGCCGCAACGAAGACGAGGTTCATCAAGTCCGTGGAGTATCCCGTCTGGCAGTTCCTCGGGCGGATCTTCATGTTGGTCTCGAATAACAAGGCGTGGGCGCTCAACTTGTTGTCGGCCGTCTGCGGGGCGGCGAGCATCGCGCTGCTCTACCGCATCTTTGCGCGCTTCAGTCACACCCGTACGCGTGACGAGCTGATCCGGTTTCGCGGCCAGCCCGGCCTGGCTCGATATGCGGCGCTCGCGGCCGCGCTGCTCGTTGCCCTCTCGCACACGTTCTGGCGCGCCTCGGTGACCGCGAGCACGCATACGCTCAACGCGCTCCTGCTGCTCGCGGTGACGAACCTATTGCTCCGTTACAAGGAGACGCGCAAGAAGCGATACTTCATGCTGTACGGCGCCGTGTACGCCATCGGCCTGGCGAACTTCCCGACGATGCTGCTGCTGTTTCCGGTTTTTCTGGTGCTGAGCATCTTGTGGTGTCGCGAGGTGTATGCCGATTTGATTACGCTCGGGGTGACGCTGGTGCTCGCGGCGATCCTGCTCGGGATTTCGAGCCTGAGCGGTCCGATCGGGTTCTCATCGAACCTTCCGGGCTACTTCTTGAAGCCGCTTCCGATCACGCGCCCGATGTTCGATTACGTGAGGTGGTACTGGGCGCAGATCCGGCCGGTGCTGCCGATGGGCGGTCTCTTCGGCGGCCTTGTCTGGGTGCTGTGGCTTGTGCTGCCGACGCTGCCGCCCGTGCTGTATCTCGCCTTCACCAAGGCGCAGCGGCGCACGGAAATGGGCCGCGGCTCGGCGATCTCGGATGCCATCTTCAAATTCCTGGGTTTTCTCTACACGCTGGTTGGCGTGATGGCCTTGTTCGACATCTTCATCGGGCCGTACGGGACGATGAAGATAGGCGGCTTCCTGGTCGCCTACATGGTCATCGGCGGGTGGCTCTGCTACATGCTCGGCTACTGGGCGGTGCTTTTCACCAGCAAGCCGGCGGCTACCGCCGCGGCGCGTGGGCCGCGCTACTCGAAGGCGGCCTATGGGGTGCTCGTTACGATCTTCCTCGTGCTGCCGGTGGCGAACTTCGTCAAGCACCTGCAGTTTGACAAGAGCGGTCTGGCGGGCTTCACGGTGGTCGAGGATTTCGCCAAGGACACTCTGGCCAGTGCGGCGAGCACAGGAGAGCGCGCGGTGATCCTCGTCTCGTCCACCGACGGTTGGGGCGACCTGCTCCAGTACGTGCTCAAGTACCGATACGCCGGGGAGTCCTCGAGCGAGATCGTGATTGCGGACCTGTACGCCGCGAACGTCTACGACGGCTTCTACGTGGATAAGCATGCGTACTTGAGCACGCTGTTCGTCGGCAGGGAGCTCTCGCCGCAAAGCGATCCGGCGCGGGACGCGACGTTGAGCGATGCCGAGGCCGTGCTGCGCTACGCCGAGCTGGGCAGCAGGGTCAAACGAATCCGCTCGCCGAAGGTCTGCCTGACGAGCGACCTCGATCGCTTCAATCCGGAGAGCGAGAGCCTCGATTACGCTTACGAGCTGGTGCCACGCGGTTTTCTGTACCTGCTCGACCGGCGCGACTCCTACCTCAACATTCCAGCCGAGCACGTCGCTGCCGGAGAGGAGCTCTGGAGCCGGCTTGCAACCCGCAACATGAGGTCCCGGCCCTTCGAGAAATGGCCCGCCGGTGCGGGGCCGCTGGTGCGCCGGGCCTCAAAGCTCGTAAACGACTTCGGCGTCTACTGCCATAAACACGCCGGGGAGAAAGAAGCGGTCGAGTTCTACGAGCTAGCGCTCCGCTTCGACGACTCGAACTACGCGGCGCTTCGCAACCTGAAAATCGCCGGCGCGGCGGTTGATTTCGACCTGGATGAGCGCCTCAGCAGGGTCGGCATGAGCTTTAGTGACGAAGTGACGAGGGACGTGGAGCGCATCCTTGGCCCGGGTGTGGCCGAGGACGTGCTGCAGGAGCAGACGAGGTATCGCAAGGCCTTCAGGCTCATGCTTGTCCACGGGTTGGTGCGGGACGTGAAGCTGATCGAGGACTTCTACAAGGCCAATCCAGACCGCCGCGCCAGGACGTTCGAGTTCAGCTACGCGATCATCAGCCTGGGCGCCTTGCTCGATCCCGAAGGCGACCAGATCCTTGCCGAGCGCGGCACTCTCTACTTGGACGCCATCAGACGCGGGCAGCGCCCATCCCTGCGGCGGAGCGTCCGGGCGCTCAAGGACCTTCAGGCCGCGGAGCCTTACGTCGAGGAAAAGATAAAGGACGACATCCAGTATCAGATCGGCGAGGTCCAGATGCTGCTGGGCAACGCGAGGGCCGCCGAGGAAGCGTTCAAGAAGGCCCTTGCGCTCAATCCTGAGCTCGCTGCGCCATACTACCGTCTCGCCGATCTCTACTCGACGACCGATCGCGCCGACGAGGCGATTCAGCTTATCGAGGACCGCTTGGAACAGAATCCGCCGGAGAAGCGCGAAGAGCTTGTCGGCTATCTCCAACGGCTGCGCACCTACTACCTGAGGGCCGAGGACCCGGAGGGGTTCGTTACGTTTGCCGAGGCGTATGCCCGGGCCAACCCGGACCAGGCGCTCAACGCGACAATCTTCCTTATCGAGATGGCGTTGACCGAGGAGGATTACGAGCGCGCCAGAGAGATCGCCGACGACCTGGTCGCCAACTACGAGAAGTCCCCGGCTATCCAGGTGCGCCTGGCGGCGACCCTTTTTGCCGAGAAGCGTTACCAGGACGTCCTGGCGATGGAAGAGCTGGCCGTGGATGACTCGACCGAGACGAGTGACCGCATCCGGTGGCACGACCTGCGTGGCGAAGCATACCTGCACGAGGGCCGGCCTGTCCCGGCGCTCAGGGAGCTGAAGCAGGCGTACGATTTTGCCCGGCAGCTCGACGAGGGCAGGGCGATGCCGACGGCCAACATGCGCACCCTTGTCGGCACGTTGTGGTTCGCCGCGCTGCAGGCAGCGGAGCAAACGAACGACGCCGAGATTGAGAAGGCGGCGCTGGACAATGCCATGCTCCATCAGGTGCTTACCGAGCGGAGCAACGCAACCGAGCAGAGCAAGCTAATGGCGACCGCCGCGTACGGATGGACGCTCTTCAAGATCAAGGGCGACAGCCATGCTGCGCTCGCCCTCATCGAGCCGGCCCTTCTCGGTGTCTCGGCCGCCGCCCGGCCGAAGCTTTACTACGGCGCTGTGCTGATGGAGACGGGCGAGGTCCGGCGCGGCGCAGCGCTCATCAAAGAGGCGCTCGAATCCGAACTCGGCCCGTACGAGGAGGCCGAGGCACAGGCGCTCCTCGAGAAATACAAGGACGAGATCGGCGAGGAACCCACCGAACCCGAGACGCGCGAGGAGACGCCGCCGGACGAGGCGGGCACGCCGACGGAGCCGGGTGACACGGGCTCCGAAGGCGAAGAGACAGGCTCGGAGACGGAGCCCGACGACCCCGCGGAATAGCCAACCGGCCCCGACAAAACGAGTCGCGGGGGGCGCCCCCCCCGGGGGGCGCCGCCCCCCGGCGAAAAGAACAAAAAAAGATAAAGTCACCCCACCGGCC
>CBDUSE010000021.1:0-25893 GCA_965369835.1 uncultured bacterium | reverse complement strand
GGCATCCTGCCGTCGCACCTTCGGAAGTCCTTCTAAGGGCCGGGGCCAGAACTGGCCCAGGCAAGGTTCGCTGACGCGGGCGCGGAGGCGCGCTGTCAGACGTTTCGCACATCGCGCTCCGCACCCCCTATCCTCCACCGTTCCAGGCGTGCTCTTGGGCGGCCATTGATGGACTGCGCGCAGCCGAGCCTGTTATCCTGTTTCTGTCACTTGGTGCTTGTTGGAGATCCGATGGGCGTTGACGTGCTCGAGCTACCGAGTCGGCTGGGCGACGCGGATCGCTCGGCGCAGTTGTTCGTCGTGGTGGACGTGCTGCGTCTCGGTTCGACGATGCTCACGGCGTTCGGCAACGGCTGCGCGGGCGTGATCCCGGTGGCGGAACCTCCGGAGGCGTTCGCGCTTCGCGCAAGGCGACCGGAACTGGTGCTTGCGGGCGAGCGGGACGGCCGCATGGTTGAGGGGTTCGACCTCGGTAACTCCCCGTTCGAGATGACGCGCAAGGCGGTCGGGGGGCGTATGCTGGTCGAGTGCTCGACGAACGGGACGAAGGCGATCGTGGCGAGCGGCTTTGGCGCGAAGACGATCGTCGGTTGCTTCCTCAACGCCTCGGCGGCGGCACAGTATGCGCAAGCCTCGGGCCGCGACGTGACGATCCTCTGCTCGGGTAAGCTCGGGGCGGCGGCGCTCGAGGACCTCGCCTGCGCGGGGCTGCTCGTCGAGAAGCTTCAGAGCTTCGAGGGGGCTTCGCCCGTCAAGCTCACCGCCCGGGCCGAGGAGGCGCTCGCGATCTACGGCGAGCACCGGGATGACCTTGCCGGCATGCTCATGGAGTGCGAGCACGGCCGGTACCTGGCGAGCATCGGGATGGGCCGCGACGTTCCGTACTGCGCGCAGTTCGATCTCTTCGACTTCGTCCCCCGCCTCACGGACGGCGTCATCCGCTGCGGGCGCAGCAAGCAGCGGTGCTAGCGGCGCATCCGGGCGACTTCGCGCAGGAAGTGGATCTGGTCGAGCGCCTTGCCGGTACCGATGGCGACGGCGCTGAGCGGGTCCTCGGCGATGTGTACGGGGAGCCCCGTCTCCTTCGAGATGAGCTTGTTGAGGCCGCGCAGGAGCGAGCCGCCGCCGGCCATCATGATGCCGCGGTCCACGAGATCGGCGCTGAGTTCGGGCGGGCAGCGCTCGAGCGAGATGCGTACGGCCTCGACGATGGTGCTGATCGGCTCGCTGAGCGCCTCGCGGATCTCCTCGGAGTTGATGGTGAGCGTCTTGGGCAGGCCGGCGACCATGTCGCGTCCTTTGACATCCATGGTCAGCGGGTCCTTGAGCGGCACGGCGGCGCCGATGTTGATCTTGATCATCTCGGCGGTGCGCTCGCCGACCATAAGGTTATAGTTGCGGCGGAGGAACTGGATGATCGCCTCGTCCATTTCGTCGCCCGCCACCCGCACGCTGCGGCAAAAGACGATGCCCGCGAGCGAGATGATGGCGACCTCCGTGGTGCCGCCGCCGACATCCACGATCATGTTGCCGGCGGGTTCGTGCACCGGCATATCGAGTCCGATGGCGCCGGCCATCGGCTCCTCCATCAGGAACACCTCACGGGCGCCGGCGTGGATGGCGCTGTCCTCGACGGCGCGCCGCTCGACGGCCGTGATGCCCGAGGGGACGGCGATGACGATGCGCGGACTGATCAGCGCCTTGCGGTTGTGCACCCGCTTGATGAAGTAGCGGAGCATGTTCTCGGTGACTTCGAAGTCGGCGATCACGCCGTCCTTGAGCGGGCGGATGGCGACGATGTCGCCGGGGGTGCGGCCCAGCATGCGCTTGGCCTCCTCGCCGACGGCGAGGATCTTGTTCGTCCCCTTTTTGATGGCGACGACCGACGGCTCGGTCAGCACGATACCGCGACCCTTGACGTAGACAAGGGTGTTGGCGGTGCCGAGATCAATTCCCATGTCGCTGGAGAACCTGCCGAAGAGCCTGCTCAAGAGCATCGGATGTCCTTTCCGCGATGCCGTGCGCCACGGTGTGGCGTGGCGCTGTTCCCCTGGTGCGCCCTGGTGGAGCGCGCAGGGATTCAATCACGGCGTGCGGCATAAATCAACAGAAATCCCCGGAAGGCGGCGCCTTGGCGGCCAGCACGTTGAGGATCACCCGGCTTGTGCGCGTTCGCGGACCCAGTCGGCGAGGTCGCAGTCGAACCAATTGCCGCCGCGCTCGTCGTACTTGTCGCTGCGCATGCCGGGCGGATCGAGGATTACCTCGAAGGTGCCTGCGACCTGACGCTTCGGCCAGGCGACGGCGCCGAGGGTGTAGATGTAGCGGTACTCCGGCGGGCCGCCCAGGGTGGTGCCCTCGAGGGGCATATAGTCGGTCGTTTTCTCTTTTCTGAGGTCGAGCACGAGCACGAGGGTGCCGAGCTCGTCCTGGCGGTCGGCGCGCAGGGAATCGGGCAGGTGCTTGTGGGCGGCGCTCTCCTTGCCGTCGCCGAGGTCCCAGATCAGGATCTTTGGGGGGAAACGGATTCGGTCGCTCGCCGTGCCGCCGGCGCGGCACTTGGCGGCGAGCTCCTCGGCTTCATCCCGAACGTCGGGGAAGCGCTTGGCCTGCGTCATCTTCGGGTACACGAAAAAATAGCCGACGGCGGCCGCGACGAATACGAGCAACATCGCCCACCCCTTAGCGCCGCCGTGCTCGTTGGCGAGGAACGTCATGGGAGGACCTCCGTACTATGGTCCGAGAAGGATCCTTGAGTACCCTAGCAGGTCGAGGCCGCGCGGGTCAAACTCCCGGGTGAGGCGCGGCAGTTTCGCCGTTAAGGGCGTGTGCTCGTTGACTCGGCTGCGCGCGCGAAGTATCCTCCAGACAACTCAATACGCTCCAGGTTCGGGGCGGAAGTTGCGGCTGGGCTGGCACATGGGGCGTGAAGGCGCGACAAGAGTCGCGTGAAGGCGGGACAGAGGCGCGTGGGCTTGCGCGTGGTAGCGTGGCGATAGGTTTGGGAGGGATCTGGGGCGGGATCTGATTCGAGGGTTGAGGCGGCATCCTAGGCCCTCCGGGGCGCTAGGGTTTTTTCGTTGGACAACGTGGCATCCGCGCGCGACCGGGGATTCGCATGGAGCAGAAGGGGCTCTTCGTACACGCAAAGGAGCTGTGGCAGTTGGTGCGGCCGCACCGGCGCACGTTCCTGCTCGGGGCGCTCGTGATCGGTGGGATTGATGTGCTCGATCTCGTGCCGCCGTACGCGACCGGTGTGTTCATCAACTCGCTTGACGGCAAGCTGAGTGGCTGGGGCTTTGTGCTCCTGTGCGTTGGGGCGATTGTCGGTTCGACGCTCGTGATGGCTGTTCTTCGCTATGTCATGGCGGTGCTTTTCCGAGGGCTCGGGCTACGCGTGACAGTCGACTTGAGGCGGCGGTTCTACACGCACCTCCAGATTCTCGAGCCGAAGTTCTACTCCGAGACCCGGATCGGCGACCTGATGGCGCGGATGACGAACGACCTGCGGGCCATCCGAATGGCGCTCGCGATGGGCACGATGCTCGTGCTCGATATGGTCATCATCGCCCTCGTTGCGTTGCCCGTTGTCTTCGTGCTGAGCTGGAAGCTCAGCCTGTGTCTCCTGCTGAACGTCGTGCTCTTGCCCGTGTTCGTGAAGAAGGTCGGAGACAGGATCCACACACGATTCGAGAGGGTGCAGGCGCAGATGGGGGACATCTCGGCCCATGCGCAAGAGAGCATCACGGGCGTGCGCGTGGTGAAGGCGTACGCGCAGGAGGCGAACAGCGTCGAGGAGTTTAGGCGTTCGGCGGGTGAGTATCTGAAGCGGTTCATGGATTTTGCCTGGTGGCACGCGTTGTTTCATCCGACGATCGGCTTCGTGTTTGGCATGGGCATGATTCTCGTGCTCGTCGTCGGCGGGTGGCAGGTGATCCACGGCGAGTTGGAGATCGGCTTCCTCGCCACGTTCCAGCAGTACATGATGATGATCATGTTCCCCATGATGGCGCTTGGCTGGTGCGTGTCGCTTGTGCAGCAAGGATCGGCGTCACTCAAGCGGATCAAGGAGATCCTGGCCGTTGAGCCGGAGGTCCGCGATACAGAGCAGACGGTCCAATCGAAGGTGTCGGTCGAGGGCGAGATCGAGTTCAGGCGTCTGAGCTTCGCCTACGACAGCGCGCGCGTGCTCGAGGACATCTCGCTGCGAGTTCCCAAGGGCTCGACGATGGCCATCGTCGGCGAGGTGGGGAGCGGCAAATCAACGCTCATCAAGATGCTCGGGCGGCTCGTCGAGCCGCCGGACGGCACCGTGTTCATTGACGGTCTGGATGTCAAGCGCATCCCGCTCCGAACATTGCGACAGCATGTCGCTTATGTGCCGCAGGAGACGTTCCTGTTCTCGGCCTCGATTCGCGACAACATCGCGTTCGCGCATCCCGACGCCACCGACGAGGACGTGGTGCGCGTGGCCGAGATCTCGCTACTGAGCCGCGATGTAGAGGTGTTCCCGGACGGGTACGGGTCGCTTCTCGGCGAACGCGGCGTGAACCTCAGCGGCGGGCAGAAGCAGCGTGTCGCGATCGCGCGGGCGCTGTTCGCCGACCCGCAAGTGCTGATTCTCGACGACGCATTGTCGTCAGTCGACACGCATACCGAAGACGAGATCCTCAAACGGCTAACCGACTTCATGCGCGATCGGACGTGCCTGGTCGTAGCGCATCGGATCTCGACGCTCAAGATGGCGGACCAGATCATCGTGCTCGAACAGGGGCGGATCATGGAGCGCGGCACACACACCGAGCTCATCGCGCTCGATGGGCTGTACGCGAGCATCTATCGCAAGCAACTGCTCGAGGAGGAACTGGAGGAGGCCTAGGGTCGCACGCCATGGCGCAGGTGAGTTACCACATGGAAGACGAGCTGATGGTGCGTCCCCTGGACGGGCAGCTCCTGCGCCGACTGATTGTCTATCTCCGGCCTTTCTGGAAGCTGGCCACGGTCCTCGTCGTGCTGTCTCTGATCGCCACCATGCTCCATGCCCTGCGCGGGGCGTTCGTGATGCATGCGATTGATGACGGGATCAAGACCGGCAACTTCGACGTCATCCTCACGGTTGCCGCGCTCTTTATGGGCGCGGAGGTCATCCGCTGGGGGCTCCGCCTCGTGCTCGACTACTTCACCGTCAAGCTCGGCCAGAACGTGGTGTACAACCTTCGCGTGCAGGTGTTCTCGAAGATGCATCAGCTTTCGCTGCGCTACTTCGACACAAATCCCGCGGGTCGGTTGATCACGCGAGTGACGAACGACGTCGAGGCGCTCAGCGAGCTCTTCAGCACGGGGATCGTGTCCGTGTTCACGGACGTGTTCCTGATCGTTGTGCTCGTGTTCTTCATGATGCTTGCGCACTGGAAGCTGGCGCTCGTGTCGCTCGCGGCGGTGCCGTTGCTGGCCGCCGCATCGCTCATGTTGCGTCCCCGGATCCGCCAGGCCTTTCGCCGGGTGCGTAAGAAGCTCGCTGCCGTCAACGCGTTCCTGCAGGAGCACTTCCTGGGCATGAGCGTGATCCAGATGTTCCACCAGGAGGACCGTAAGGCGGCCGAGTTCGATGTTGTTCACGGCGAGTTCCGCGACGAGAACTACCGGGCGATCAGGATTCAGGGCTTCATCCGCCCGGCTGTCACGGTGTTGCTGGCCATAGGCACGGGACTGCTCCTGGCGTTTGCCGCGAGCCGGTTCATGACCCGCGATCCCTCGATGACGCTCGGCACGCTGTTTGCCTTCTTGTTCTGGTTTCGTATGTTCCACATGCCGATTTCAGACATCGCGCAGAAGTACCAGTTGATCCAAACGGCGATGGCGTCCTCAGAACGGCTGTTCAAGCTGCTTGACGAGGAGGAGATCATCGAGGAGCGGGAGAAGCCGCTTGTCGTGGACACGCTCAAGGGGCGGATCGAGTTCCGCGACGTGAGCTTCGAGTACAACCCGGGCGAGCCGGTGCTGCGGAACGTGTCGTTTACTATCGAGCCGGGCGAGAGCGCGGCGCTTGTCGGCGCCACCGGCGCAGGCAAGTCCACGATCGTCAACTTGATCTTCCGCTTCTACGACGTGTCGGTGGGCCAGGTGCTCGTTGACGGCGTGGATGTGCGCGACTACGACAAGGAGTCGCTCAGGCGCCAGATGAGCCTCGTGCTGCAGGACGTGTTCATTTTCTCGGGCTCGGTGGCGCGCAACATCCGGCTCGGCGAGGAGATCCCGATGGAGCGTGTGCGCGCGAGCGCGCGGGCGGTCAACGCGCACCGGTTCATCGAGGCACTCGAGGATGGCTACGAGACCGAGCAGCGCGAGCGCGGCAGTACGCTTTCGGCGGGACAACGCCAGCTCCTGTCGTTTGCACGGGCGCTGGCGTTCGATCCGTCGGTGCTGGTGCTCGACGAGGCGACCTCGAACGTGGACACGGAGACCGAGCGGCTGATTCAGGATGCGATCGAGACGCTGACGCGCGACCGGACCTCGATCGTCGTGGCGCACCGGCTCTCGACGATTCAGAAGGCCGACAAGATCATCGTGCTGCACAAGGGGGAAGTGCATGAGATCGGCACGCACCAGCAGTTGCTCAAGCAGCGTGGGCTCTACTACCGGCTCTACCAGTTGCAGTACAAAGAGCAGCAGCTCGCTGGGCCTGACGCCTGATTCGCTGGGGGGGGGTGAGCACTCGCGAAAGAAGAGGACAGGACCTCACGCAGAGGCGCAAGGGCGCAGAGGCTGAAGAGAGCGCGATTGCGCTCGACGTGCTTCCTGCCAGCGGTATAATCACGCGAGCGTTATTTTCCTAGAGAACACGACTGATTATGTGGCTTCTTGTCTCCATTGCGCTCGTTGTGCCGGCGGGGGCGCTGCCGGCCGCGGGTGGGGCGCCGGGCGAGGCTCTGCCGGGCGTCGAGGAGCAGCTCGTCGCGAAAAAGCTGCACCTCGCGCAGGTCTATCGGTTCCGCGGGCAGCGCGACCGCGCGCTCGAGCTCGTGCGGCAGGTCCAGGCAATTCGCCCCGCGGACGAGGCTGCGGCCCGCATCGCGGTGGAACTCTGGCAGGCGGGATGGGATGAGCAGATCGTTCGCCACATCGAGGAGTCGCCGGGCAAGATTGCGCTGCGGCCGCTCGACGAGCTCGTTGATGTGAAAGCGGTCGGCGCCGCGCTGATCGCGAGCCTCGCGGAGCGCACAGACCTTCGTCCGTATCGCGAGGCGGCGCTGATTGCGCCGTACGTCCGGCCCGCGCATGCCGGAGCGCTGGGGAAGTTGGTGAAGGATGGGGACGCGTCGGAGAAGCCGACGGCGGCCGCCCTGCTCTGCGTCCTCGACGATTCGCGCGGCGACGAATACGTCCGCTCGTGGTTGTCGGAGCGTCCTCGCAACGCATTCGACGGCGCCCACATCTTTCTCCTTGCGTACGCGAGCCCGAGGACGTGGAAGAAGGCGTTGCAGGTCGCGTGCGGCCCGACCGTGCGCATGCTCGCCCTGAACATCGCTTACGCCGGCGAAGCTGATACGCTCGAACAGATGATCGCGCTCGCCCGTGCGACGGACACCGCCTCGCTCGAGGCGGCGATCGCGGCGCTGATCGAGCTGGGCGAGCGGGAGCGGGCTGCCAAAGCGGTTCTCAAGTACCGGGTCAATCACTGGGGCGAGAAGACGCGAGGGCCCGTCGGGCACAAGCTGCTCATCTACTACGCCGCGCTGGGCGACGCGGCGCAGTTCTTCGAGATCTTCGACGAGTTTGAGGAGGAGTTGCGGACGCCGCTCGCGTTGACGCTTGCGGCGCACCTGCACGTGGCGGCGGGGCGTCGGGAGGAGGCGCTGTCGTTGATTCGGCCGGTGCTCGACGAGCTTGAGGCGAAGATCGAGCAGGACCCGGAGGACGCGGACCTCTACTTTCGGCTCGCCGACACGATCGCTGTGGCGGGCACTGATCCGGAGCGCGCCAGGGCGCTGGTGCTCGAGGCGCTGCGGCACCACGCGCGATCGCCGTTGCGCCCGCGGCTCTACGAGCTGCTCGCGCGGCTGTACCTCGAGGATGGGAAGCTCGAGCAGGTCGAGGTGCTCGCTGAGGCCGCGGTCGTGCTTTACAGCACGGATCATCCGCGGTACGTCGGGCTGAAGCGCCGAGTCAGCGTCACGCGAAAGGCGGCCCCGGAGGAACCGTGATCCGGAGGGGAGGGGACTATGCGCTGGTCCGAGTGCTTCATCCCGACTCATAAGGAGAACCCGGCCGACGCCGAGTGCGCGAGCCATGCGCTGCTAATTCGTGCGGGCTACGTGCGTCAGCTTGGCGCGGGGATCTACGTGAAGCTGCCGCTGGCGGTGCGCTCGACCGCGAAGATCGAGCAGATCCTCGACGAGGAAATGGCGCGGATCGGCGGGCGCCGTTTCCACATGCCGGCGCTCCATCCGGCCGAGCCTTGGGTGCGGTCGGGCCGGTGGGAGGTGATGGGCGGGACGCTGTTTCGCCTGAAGGACCGCGCGCAGCGCGATCTGTGCCTTGGCCCGACGCACGAGGAGATCTTTGCGCAGACGGCGAGTGCCGAGCTCAGGTCGTACAAGGACTTGCCGCAGATCTGGTACCAGGTACAGACGAAGTTTCGCGACGAGCCGCGCCCGCGCTCGGGTGTGATTCGGACACGCGAGTTCCTGATGAAGGACTCGTACTCGTTCGATCTCGACGAGAAAGCGCTGGAGGTGAGTTACGCCAAGCACGTGGAAGCGTACGGGCGCATCTTCCGGCGGTGCGGTCTCGAAGGCGTTTTTACGGTCCGGGCGTTCTCCGGCACGATGGGCGGCACGGTCTCGCACGAGTTCATGATCCCGACCGAGGCGGGCGAGTCCACCGTGGTGAAGTGCCCCTGCGGTTACGCGGCGAACATCGAGACCGCCGTGGCGCGTCCAAGCGATTTTGCAGACGCCGATGCGCTAAGCGCGCCCGCTGAGGTGGCGACGCCCGAGGCCGGCACCGTCGAGGAGGTCTGCACGCTGCTCGACGTGCCGCCGGCGCGCATCATCAAGTCGCTCGTCTACGTAATCAAGAGCTCGCTCGTGCTGTTGCTGGTGCGCGGCGACGATCAGCTCAACGAGCAGAAGTTCTCGACGCTGTTTGACACGGGCGACCTCCGGCCGGCGCACGAGGCGCGCATCAGGAAGAAGTTCGGCGCCGGCGTCGGCAGCATCGGGCCGGTGGGCGTCGAGCGGATCGAGATTGTCGCAGACCGGGCCCTCGAGGGGCGGCGAAACCTCGTGTGCGGGGCGAACAAGGACGGCTTCCATCTCGTTGGGGTGACGCCGGGCGTGCATTTCGAGGCGCGGTTCGAGGATCTCCGACGCGCGAGGCCGGGCGACCGGTGCGTCGAGTGCGGCCGGTCGGTCGAGATCAGCCGGGCACTCGAGCTGGGGCACACGTTCAAGCTCGGTACGCGCTACAGCGATGCGCTCGGCCTCTCGGTGATCGGTGCGAACGGTCGGCCGAAGCCGGTCGTGATGGGAAGCTACGGGATCGGCCTCGATCGTATCCTCGCCGGCGCGATCGAGCAGCGTCACGACGAGAACAGCTTTGTGCTGCCGGCGGCGATCGCGCCGTTCGAGCTGATCGTGACGCCGGTCAACTGGGCGGATGAGGCGCAGCGCCGCGCGGCCGAGGCGCTTCACAAGACGTATCTCGCGCAGGGCGTGGACGTGCTCCTCGACGACCGCGACCGCAGGGCGGGCGTGAAGTTCAAGGACGCGGACCTGATCGGCGTGCCGCTGCGCATCACGGTTGGGCCGAGGGGCCTCGCGGCGGGCACGGTGGAGTTCATAGACCGGCTCGAGGGAGCTCGTCGGGACGTGCCGATCGAGGAAGCAGCCGAGGTCACTCGGGAAACGCTCAGCGCAATGACGCGGCGGGCGGAGGCGGCTTCGTCATGAAGCTCTCGCCCGTGGCGAGCAGCAATGAACCGTCGAGAAGGCACACGAGGCCGAACACGACGAGAAAGATGCCGCAGCCGAGGATGATGCCGCGATAGGCCCTGTCGGTGAGGAACCGGCGCCCCTTGACAATCATTAACGAGATGAAGCCGTACCAGATGAAGTCGCCGAGGATGTGGCCGACGTAGAAGGCGGGCAGGCTCACGGCAAAGAGCAAGCCCTGGTTCATTGCACGGTCAAGCATCCAGAGGCCCCACGTCGCCCACCAGATCGTCCAGTACGGGTTCGCGACACTCAGGACGATCCCCTGCCAGATCGGCGAGCCGAGGCGGACCTTTGTGTCACCGGCGTCGAGCTCGAGCCGAAGCGTTCGCGAGCTGCGGACCATGCCGTAACCAAGGTACAGGAGGAGCGCGCCGCCCGCGAACGCGACGACGCCCTTCGGCACGGGGTGGTCGAGCAGCGGCCGCAGGACGAGGATCAGGCCAACGATAAGCGCCATCTCGAGGAGTGAATGGCCGACCATCATCAGCGGGCCGGCCCAGAAGCCGCGCCGGATCGTTTGGCTGATGCATCCCGTGAGCAGCGGTCCGGGCATCGCCGCGCCCGAGAACGCCACCCAAAGTGAGAGGAAGAAGAGAGCTACGTACGGCCACATTCGAGGCGACTCACCTGCTGTTGACGTGCGTGAGCGGCGAGTGTACGCACGATTGCCTCGGTGAGCAACAACCTTGTGCCGGAGCAGGTCGGGAGTGTGGGCTAATCGGAGGCGGTCTTGTCCGGCCTCGTTGGGGAAACGTTGAGCAGGGCGAGGCGCAGGTGGTTGAGGGCGGCGCGGGCGCTGAGTGTGCGCACCGTGTCGCGTTCGCCGGGGAAGTTGTACTCCCAGCACTCGGCACCGTCCGCATCGGCCACCACGATGTAGACGAGTCCGACCGGTTTGGCTTTCGTGCCGCCGCCCGGTCCGGCGATGCCGGTGATTGAGACGCCGTAGTCGGCGCCGCCGAGGCGGCGCACGTTGGTGGCCATCACAAGGGCGGTCTCGCGGCTCACCGCGCCGTGCTTCTCCAGCATGTCGGCGGGTACGTCGAGGAACATCTGCTTCCACTCGTTGCTGTAGGCTACGACACCGCCGCGGAAGTAGCTCGAGCTTCCAGGCACCTCGGTAATGATCCGGCCGAGATGGCCGCCGGTACACGATTCGGCGATTGCAACTGTCTGCCTCCGCTCGAGCAGCAAGCTGCCAACGACCTGCTCGAGCGGGACGCTGCCGGTCGCGTAGATGCTATGGGCAAAATGGTCGCGCAGGAGCTTTTCGGCCCGGGTGATTGTGCGCCGTGCGGCTTGCTCGGTCTTACGGCGCGCGAAAAGGCGGATGTCGACGAGAAACGGCTGCGCGGCGAGACCGTAGCTCAGGCCGGGGACGTCGGGAAAGACCTTGCGGAGCTCTGCGTCGAGGACCGACTCGCGGATGCCGGCGGTGCGAAGCGTGATGCTTGTGAAGGCGCCCGTGCCGGCGCCAAACGTCCGGAGGAAAGCGACGACCCGGTCGAGCATTGGGATCAGCTCGCGCGGCGGTCCGGGGAGGGCAATGGCGGCCTGGCTCCCGGCAGGGCCGCGCGCCTTGCCGGGAGCAAGGCCGAGCGCCTTGCCGGGAGCAAGGCCGAGCGCCTTGCCCTTCGCTTTGAAGACGAGGCCGGGAGCGGTGCCGACCTTGTTGAGGATGACGGTGGTGCCGGTCGGCACGCGCGCCTGGTCGAGGACCGGCTTCCACGGCTTGCGCCGGTAGCGCTTCTCGAGGTGGGCGAGCACGCGCTTGTCGGTGCGGTAGCCTTTTCTGTTGAAGATGCGAGCAAGCACCTCGCGCGTGTTGTCGTCCACGGTCGGACCGAGTCCACCGCTGGTGATGACAACGTCGGCGCGCTCGAGTGCCTCGCGCAGGTGGGCTTCGAGCGACGCGGCTTCGTCGCGCATCGTGGACTGGGCGGCGAGTTCAAAGCCGGCACCAACCAGGCGGCGGCCGATCGTTGCGGCATTCGTGTTGACCGTTTTGCCGTGCAGGAGCTCGTCGCCGATCGTGACCAGTTCGATGCGCATGCGGCTACTCTCCGACGGATTCGATGATGTCGCCTAGTCCGGAGATGCTTTCCCAGTACAATGAAATGACCTTGAGCGCGACGTAGAGGATCATGGCGACGTAAACGGAAATCGTGAACATCCTGGCGGCAGCGCGGGCTGCGGTGGTGGCCCGGAAACGGCTCGACTCCGAAACGTGTCCCATTGTTTCTACGATTCGGCCGCTGAGTTCGCCGGCCTCGAAAAGACCGACCGTGCCACGGCCAAAGACGTGGGTGCGCTCGAGCGCCTGGGTAATCGTGAGCCCCTGGTCGATCCCTTTCGCCGCGCGGCGCACGCGCGGGGCGAAGATCGGGTTGGCCATGGCGTTGGCCGAGAGGTGGATCGCGCGCCTCACGTCGAGCCCGGCCGCGAGGGAGGCTTCCATCGCGAGGGCGAAGCGCGAGATGGCGTGCTGGCGCATGATGCCGGAGACGAAGGGCAGGTACGAGGCGACAAGCACGATCGCGGCGCGCACGGGCGATATGACTTTGATGGCGAGAAACGCGAGCACGGCACACGCGACGACAAAGCCTGCACTTTGGGCGGAATGCAGGAGCGAAGCGGAGTTCCAGCTCGAGGTCACATACTGGATGAAGACGATGACGGCGTAGCACATTGAGAAGTAAAACAGGGTCGGCAGCAACTGCATTATCGTTTCTCGGGAGAGCTCCCACTGACCCTTGTAGTACTTCGAGAGCGAACGCGCGACCCGGTCGAGCCGCCCGGAGCGCTCACCAACTTCGAGGAAGTTCACGAGGAGGGGAGGGAGGCGGTCGGTGTGCGCTGAGAGGGCACCAGCAAATGTCTCGCCGCTATTGATGCGGGTCCTGACGTCTGCGGAGATGCGGCGCAGTCCGCGCGTCGTGGCGCTTCGGCTGAGCGTCGTGAGCGCGTGGTTGAGGGGCACGCCTGATTCGATCAGCGTGGCAAGCTGCTCGCAATAGAGCGAGATGTTCCGGTTTGAGATCATGGTTACGTGCTTCGCTGGTTGTGGCGTGGAGACATTGTGTCTGAAACCGGGCACGGTGTCCAGAGTGCGCGAGCGGTGTGGGTAAAGCGGGCGAGGCGGCTTAGTAGCCGTGCTTCTTGGTGAAGAGCGTGCGAAGGAGGATCCGGAGGTCGAACAGGACCGACCAGTTCTCGATGTAGTAGATGTCGTGCTTGATGCGTTCCTCGATCGAGGTGTTCTGCCGCAGGCCGTTGACCTGTGCCCAGCCGGTGATGCCGGACTTGACGTGGTGGCGCGAGAAGTAGCGCGGGATGAGCCCCCTGAACTGCTCGATGAAGTACGGGCGCTCGGGCCGTGGGCCGACGAGGCTCATGTCGCCCTTGAACACGTTGAAAAGCTGGGGGAGCTCATCGAGGTTGTAGCGGCGGAGCCACTTGCCGAGTCGGGTCTTGCGCGGGTCGTCCTGCTGTGCCCAGACGGGGCCTGTCTCGAGCTCGGCGTCGGCCACCATCGTGCGGAACTTGACCATAACGAACGCGCGGCCGTCCTCGCCGCAGCGCACCTGCTTGAAGAACACAGGCCCGGGCGAGGTGCGTTTGATCAACACGGCGATGATGAGCATCGGCAAGCCCGTGACGAGGAGGCCGAAGATGGAGCCGACGAGGTCAATCGAGCGTTTGAGCAGGCGGTTCCACGCGCTGTCGAGTGGCAGGCTCTGGAGCCCGATGAGCGGCACGCCGGCGATGGTGACGAGCTCGACGTTCGAGGCGAGGATCTCGTAGATGTCCGGCACGAGGCGGAAGTGAATGTATTCCCTTTCGCACTGGATGATGATGCGGGCCTTGGTTTCGTGGTCGAGGTGCGGCAGGCAGAGGATCACCTCGTCGGTCGCGCCCTCGACGAGGATCGTGGGCGCCTGCTCGATCGTGCCGAGCACGGGGATGCCGTCAATGGCGGCGCGCTCTTCGTCCGGTCGCTCGCTCAGGAGGCCGATGATCTTGTAACAGAGCTCGGGCCGCTCGGCGATGCTTTTGACGACCTTGAGCGCCTGCTCAGTCGTGCCGATGCAGATGAGGCGCTTGGCGAGCCCCATGCGCTGGAAGTACCACGCCTCGAACTTGACGAACAGCCGGCGGAACACCACGACAAAGAGCGTGACGAGCGGGATGCTCAGGACGGCGACGCCGGTCGAGTACTTGAACTCGCTGCCGACCTGGCGCGAGTAGAAGAAAGCATTCTTGAACATGAACATGAAGACGATGATCGTCACTTTGCCGAGGATCGTCGCTTTGGTGATCTGCAGCAGCTCGCTTGTGCTCAGCAGCGACCAATGGCGACGGTACAGGCCGAACGCGCGGTACACGAGCAGCATCACGACCGCCACCATGGGGAAGAACTCGAGGTAGTGCTGGGCCGACGGCGGTTCTGTGCCGAAGAAGAGCGGGATACCGCAGTGAAAGCGGATGATGTAGGCGAGCCATAGGCCGGCGAAGATGCAGGCGGCGTCGCCGGCGACGACAGAAAACAGGATGAAAAGGTCAGACTTCTTGCGGCTTGTCACGCTGTGTGAACCGTTCCTTTTCTCCATCATGGCCGGAACCGATGCGGCGCGCCTTGGTCGGGCGCCGTGGCAAGAGTCCCAACTTTGCTCGTCGAGATCAGCCGAAACCCGAAGGCGAGGCTAGCCGCACCTGGCGGTCCTGTCAAGGGAATACCGGCGATAGCGCACGAGGACGAAGTCGCGGAACTCGCGCTTGAAGCGTTCCTGCCCAAAGGACTCAGCGCGCCGGCGACAGGCGGCGGGGTCGAAGGTGGCCCGCTCGAAACGTTCGATTGCCTCGGCGAGGCACTCGGGGGTCTGTTCGTCGAAAAAGAGGCCGGTCTCGTCCTCGACGACGGTCTCGAGCGCGCCGCCGCGCCGATAGGCGATAACGGGCCGGCCGCAGGCCATCGCCTCGACGGGCACAATCCCGAAATCCTCCTCACCCGGGAAGACAAGTGCGCGGCACTGCTGCAAGAGGGCGCGCACCTCTTCGTCGGGCAGCCAGCCGAGGAGCGTGACCGTGGGCCCCGCGGTGCGCTCGAGGCGGTGGCGAAGCGGCCCCCTTCCGATAATGACGAGCGGTAGGCGAAGCCTGTTGAATGCCTCGACGGCGAGCTTGATTCGCTTGTAGGGGACGAGCGCGGAGACGACGAGGAAAAAGTCGCTTGGTTCGTCGCTCCCGGGTGTGAAGAACTCCGTGTCAACGGGCGGATGGATTACGTGGGCGTCCCGGTTGTAGTACTGCCGAATTCGCGCGGCGACGTTGCTCGAGTTGGCGATGAAGTCGTCCACGCGCTCGACGGTGCGCTGGTCCCATCGCCTGACGGATGGCGCGAAAAGCGCCATCGCTGCGCGCTTGGCTAGGCTCGATCCGAAGTACTCTTTCTGGAAGCCATAGAGATACCGCGCCGGCGTATGGATGTAAGAGATGTGCAGGCTGTCGTCAGAAACCTTGGCGCCTTTGGCGACGCAGTGGCTCGTGCTCACGACGAGGTCGTATGCGCTGAGGTCGAAGCGCTCGATTGCGCGCGGGAAGAGCGGAAGGTAGTAGCGATACATCCGGCGCGCGAACGGCAGCCGTTGCACGAAGCTCGTCGTGACCGGGCGCGAGGCGATCGCCGGGGAGATCTTGTCCCGCTCGAGGAGCAGCGTGTAGATGTCGGCCTCGGGCAGGACCTCGAGCATCGCCTCGAGCACCTTCTCGCCGCCGCGCATGCCGTTGAGCCAGTCGTGCACAAACGCGACGCGGCGCGGCTTCGGCGCATCGGACATCTCGGTTCTCTCAGCACCTGCCGTCATCGTTGCCGCCTCGCCTCGAGGGCCGAGCGATAGACCCCAAGCGTTTCGCTTGCGGCCCGTGCCCAGGTGAAGGCTTTCGCGCGTTGAAGTCCCTTTTGGCGGAGTGATTCGCGGAGCGTCGCGTCATCGAGGACGCGCGTGATTGCCGCGGCGAGCTCCTCAATGTCTTCCGGGTTGACGAATAGCGCCGCATTGCCGAGCACCTCGGGCAGGGAGGTGCGGTCCGACGAGACGACCGGCGTGCCGCACCCCATCGCCTCGAGCGGCGGGAAGCCGAACCCTTCATACAGCGAGGGGTGCACGACGAGGTCCGCTTCCTGGTATGCGCGTACGAGGTCGAGCTGGTCGAGGTATCCCGTGAAGCGGACGTGGTCGTGGAGGTTGTGTCCCTCGACGTACCGGCGCACTTCGGGATAGCGGTCGTCCTCTTCGCCGATGAGCAGACAGTGCAGGTTCTTGCGGCCCGTTTCAATGAGCTTTTCCACCGCGCGGACAAGGCCCAAAAGATTCTTGTATGGATCGGCGCGACCCGCGGCGACGAGGAGCTCCCCTTCGATGTTCAAAAGCCGGCGCAGTTCCTGCGGGCGCGCCCCGTCGGGTGGCCGGAAGGCGGGATCGAGTCCGTTGTGGACGACGGCGACCTTCTCGTCGGGCACGCGCAGTTGCTCGACGATATCGTGCTTCGTGTGCTGCGAGACGGCGATGAGGCGGTCGGCGAGCCGTGCCGCGCGCCTCGTTATCCAGCGGTACAGCGCGACACACCGGGTCTTTCGTGAGCGGGGTATGTAGTGCGGTGCGATGAACGGGATCAGGTCGTGGATCGTTGTGACGGCCGCGCAGGGCAGGCGCCGGAGCGGCAGCATGAAGTTCGTCGAGTGGAACACGTCGGCGCCGAGCGACCGAAGCAGAAGTGGCAACGCGAGTGTGGACCGCAGCGAGAACGGGCCGTACGCAACCATTTCAGTGCGGACATGCTGTCTATCATCGAGCCGAAGCAGTTCGCGTTCGCGGTCTAGCACGTCATGGCGATTATAGAGCAGCACGAACTCGTCGCCGGTGTCCTGGTCGAGCAGGGCGCGGACAAGGTCGCGCGTGTGCCGGCCGATGCCCGAGATTTTTTGGAAGATCCAGCGGCAATCAATGACGATCCGCATCGCGGCCCTCCACGACTTGTTGATACAGGTCGAGCGTTTGCCGTGCCGCCTTCTCCCACGTGAATTGGGCGGCGCGATCGAGGCCGCGTCGGCGCAGGTCGGTCGCCAGGGCTTCGTCGCCGAGGACGCGCCGGAGCGAATCGGCGAACGCTTCCGCAAGAGGTTCCTCGACGAGGATTGCGGCGTCGCCAACCACCTCGGGCAGCGAGGCAACGTTCGAGCAGACGACCGGCAGACCGCACGCCATCGCCTCGAGCGCGGGCAGCCCAAAGCCTTCGTACATCGTCGGGAAGGCGAGGGCAGACGCGCCGCAGTAGAGGCGGCGCAGCGCGTTGTCTGATATGTAGCCGAGGCGAACGAGCCGGCCGTCGCGTTGCTCGGCGGCGAGCCGCCGCTCGGTCTCCTCGGCGAGCCACCCGTGCCCGCCGGCGACGACGAGGCCAACGTCGCGCAGCGCGCTGTCGCGTCGAAGAATGTGCATCGCGTCGAGCAGCACGCCGAGGTTCTTCCGTGGCTCGAGGGTGCCGACGGCCAGGACGTATCGTTGAGGCAACTGGTGCGAAGAGCCATCGGTCTTGTTGTTCTTGTTATCCAGCGGGCGGAACAGGCGCCGGACGCCGTGGTGGATTACGTGCACTTTGCCGCGCGCGGCGGGGAAGAGCTCCTCGATCTCCCGTCGTGTGAAGTCCGAGACGGCGATGACGGCGTCGGCGCGCTCGAGGCTCGCGGGCACTTTGTTGGTGAGGTAGGCGCGGTTCTTCGGCTCAACCGTCTCGGGCAGGCGCGCGAAGGATAGATCATGGGTCGTGACAATGACCTTGCCGCGTTTGACGGGGCGGGCCACGAAGTCCGGGAAATGAAAGAGGTCAGCTTCGTCGAGAAAGAGGTCCACGGCCGGGAATGGAAGGCGTTTCCATAGCCCGCTCAGGAGCATGCCGGGCGGAAAACCGACGCGCCGTTCATGGAACCGGTCGCTGCAAACTGGCAGCCCGATGCGCCGCCTGCTGAAATAAAAGGCGGCGATCTCGTCGGGTGCGTCAATCGCGGCGATCGCTTCGATCAGGTCGTAGAGGGCATGGCCGACGCCGGTCTTTTGCCGCAGGAGGCTCTGTATATCAATTGCCACGCGCACATCGGCATTCCTGGGCGAGTGCTAGGCGTCGGATTCGTCGGGCGCCGTACGGTCGAGCGTGGTGCGGACCACGTAGGTCGGCTTCTTCTGCGACTCGTGGTACATGCGCATCATCATCTCGAACTGGAGGCCGAAGCTGATGAAAATCAGGCCGATGATAATGAGGAAGAACGGAACGAGGGTCAGCAGCGGCCGCTCGGCGATCGGCTGCAGCAGGATGAGGCGCACGACGAGCGCATAGACAGCCAGGCCGACGCCGACGAGGAACGAAAGGCCGCCGATCACGCCGAAGAGCAGCATCGGCCGGTGGAAGAACGTGAGCATAAACTTCAACGTGAGCAGGTCGAGGACTACCTTGTAGGTGCGCGTCAGGCCGTACTTGCTCCGGCCGGAGCGGCGCGGGCTATCGTTGACGACGACCTCGGCGATCCGCGCGCCCATCTGGCTCGCGATAGCGGGGATGAAGCGGTGCATGTCGCCGTAGAGGCTGAGGTTCTTCACCACGTCGCGCACGTACGCCTTCAGCGTGCAGCCGTAGTCGTGGAGCTTCACCTTGCTGATCGTCGAGATGAGCCAGTTGGCGGTGCGCGAGGGGAGCCGGCGGTCGAGCAGGCGTTCCTTGCGATTCTTGCGCCAGCCGCTGACGATGTCGTAGCCCTCGTTGATCTTGTCGAGCAGCTTTGCGATGTCGGCCGGGTCGTTCTGCAGGTCGCCATCAATTGTGATGATGACCTTGCCGCGCGCCATGTTGATGCCTGCCGAGAGCGCGGCGGTCTGGCCGAAGTTGCGGCGGAAGCTCACGACGCGCAGGCGCTCGTAGCAGGCGAAGCACTCGCGGAGCTTCTCGAAGGTAGCATCCGTGCTCCCGTCGTCAATGGCGATGATCTCGTGCGGCTCGCCGATCTTCTCGAGCTCGGCCGCAAGCCGCTCGAGCATGGGCAAGACGTTGTCTCCTTCGTTGAAAAAGGGAACGACGACGGACAACACGAGCGCACTTGCCTCGTCCTCGACCGGCGCCTCGGTTTGCACGCCGGTTGCCGTGCGGCTCATGTCGGCGGGCTTGGCTAGGTTGAGCGGGTTCATGTGTCCGCTTCCGTGGTGGTCCTTGTCCTCATCGGCGATCCGGGCACGCTGGGCGTAGGCTACGCGCGTAGGCGGTCGGCGTCAAGGCCTTCCCCGGGCGGCTTGGACGCCCTCTGAACCTCGTGACTCTATTCGGTGTCCTTTTTCGGTTCGATGCGAATAATCCCCGCCTTCTCGCACCGGCGTAGGAACGCAAGCGTCTCGTCGAGGTCGGCATCAACCGGCAGGATGACCTGTTCGCGCGGTGGCAGCGGGTAGGGAATGCCGATCCACTTCATCGCTTCGTGCTCGGCCCAGATCTCGAAGAGCACTCGCTTGCCGTTTATCAGGGCGAAGAGCGTCGGGATATCAACCGCTTCCGGCAGGGGGAAGACCTCGGGCATGTGGCGCCGCAGGAGTTCCTCTGTGACGGGGCCGTGCCAGCACATGGAGGGAATCTCGCGGCGCAATCGCACCTCTTTTTCCCGGAACTGCTTCTGGATGTTGATCTGTAGCTTCTCGTCCTCGATCCGCCCGTGGAAAAACCTGATTACCATGAAAGCCCGATCGGCGTAGGTCTTCTCCGCCGTTACGCCGTACTCCTTCACGCCTTCCTCAAGGCCTGGGGAAACAAGGACTTCGAGTGATCTGGTCGTGTTCTTGCCGCGTCGTTCGTTCTGCCTCATCACCGTGTCGGAACGATAAAACGTCGAGGCGAGCCGGTCCTTGGGCGCTGTGCGGACCTGCAAGGTGAACACAGCGATAGCGCCACTCACGTCGCGCAGGACGTACGGGCTCACGAACGGGCCGAAGCGCTGGATTTCCCACTGCGGCGGGGTCGCCACGACGTAGGCAGTGCCCAGCGCCATGTACATGGCGCGCTTGAGCGCCGTGGGATCGAGCCGGTCGGTCGTGTCGGAGCTTGTCTCGGTGGACGGATCGGGGAAATACGAGATCGAGAGGGCGGGCCGACCTACGGGACCGGAATAAAAGACGGTATGCGCGGCAACAGGCCCGCGCGCATGCATGCGAAAGCTGAGCGGCGCCCCGGTGCCTGCCACGTCCACGAGTCCGGATCGGGCGACGTAGCGGCCAAAAGTCAGCGTCAGGTATGGCACGCAACTGTGAATGATCCAGCCGCCGTCGGCGATCTGCAGCGGGCGGCCCTGGCCCGGACCGTTCTCGGTGTTCGTGCCGACGACGCCGAGCTGGATCACGGCGATGATGTCGTCGAGGCTGTCGCGGTGTTTCTTCACGTAGGCGCAGGCGCCATGGACATCGGGGACAAAGAGGAACTCAACATTCCGCGTCGGCTGCACCAGGGCGCCTTCATCGAGTAGTTCCTTGTAGGTCCTGGCGAGGCTCAGGAGCGCCCCGGCGCCCGAGAGGCTGTTCGCGCCGGGCTTCGGCCCTGCCACCTCCGCCAGGAGCACCACTCGCTTGGCGGAAGGCCTGACCGGCGTGATCCGGGCCGAGACGATCGGGCAGGTGGACGTGGCGGTGCGCGCGTTCTTGATCAGCGCCCTGGCGCGGACACGCTTGCCGGCGTTGAGTGAGGCCCGGAGAATGGCCGCCTCCGCCGCCGAGATGTTGAACGCGAACTTGTTCGTTTTCCAGTCCTCGATGGCCGAGCTCAGCGTCGAGGGGTGGACGGCCGTGAGCAGCTCGTCATCCTTCGGTCGCTCCGCTGGAGCGAGCAGGAGCCCCACGGCGCCGGCTTCGACCGCCTTGGCGTGCAGTGTCCGGGCATCACCACTGGTCAGGACGATCTTGCCTTTCAGGTCGAGCTCGGCGTTCCAGTCGGTTACCTCGACGACGTCGGCCGTCACGTCGCATGAGGTGGAGTAAGCCGCCAGGCGGATCGGGTCCGTGCCCCAGTTCGCAAACTGCCGGCGGTCCGGCGCCTCGATCCAGAGCTCGGCCGCCTCGCACGTCCACGCCGGGGGAGCGGGCTCGACCCACCACGTGGTCTTGCCGTCGCTCTTGTAGGTGGTCGTCTCGACGGCATCGAGGCCGGCGGCCTTGAGCTCCCGCGCGATGTAGCGCATGGCGCGGTCCAGGCCGTCCGAGGGCGCGAGCCGGTGGTAGCGCGAGAGCCGCTCGATGTGCCTGAGTGCGCGCTTGGTATCGAGGCGATCGGCGATGGCCACTCGCTGTTTCTCGATAAGGAGCGGAATGTAGGGCACCTCGCCCGGCGCTTCCTTTTTCTTTTCTGCCGGCTCTTCCTGGGCGCCGACGGACCCCGTGATGAATAGAACGGCAAGCGCGATGAACGCGCGCGCCGGCGCGAGCAATACCGTGCGCATACGCACTCTCCTTTTACGGTACGATTTCAATCCAGTCCGCAAGACTACAGAACCGTGCGGTATTATACGTATGTATGCCCCACGGTGCAACGAACCCCGCCTCGATCCGTTCCTGAGACGAAAACCTGGCGGGGTCGGTTCCGCGTCCGGGTGAAAGTGTTATTCGGCGTCGCCCCGGGACGGCTCGGCGTTCTTCGGGGGGAGGCGGGGGCTTTCAGTGAGCTCTTGGCCGTTCTCGGCGGTGGCGCGTTGGTCGGCCGGGACAGGGGGGAGTTTTTCCGGATTGAGCACGTCCTGCATCTCACGAACGAACTGTTCAGGCGATCGGTAGTCGAGGATTACGGGCAAACGCTCGCCGCTGGGCGAGATGAAGGCGACGGCCGGATAGGCGATGACGAGGTAGCGCTTCGCGAGATCCGGATGCGCGTTGCCGTCGAGGCGCACGCAGACGAAGTGCCGCGCCTCGGCGCGCACGGCCTCGTCGGCGAAGGTCTCGCGCTCCATGCGTCGGCAGTTCTCGTTCCCTTCGGCGTAGAAGAAGGCCATGATCGGTTTGCCGTCGGCCTTCGCTCGGGCGCTCGCCTCCTCGAAGGTGAGGAGCCACTCGATCGGTCCGGACCTTTTCTGCCGCAGCGCGAACATGGCGGCCACGACCGCCACGAGAAGCACCGCGTAGATCACCAGCCGCCCCCGCTGCGCCCTCGAGACCCTCGCATACCGGCTGTATCGTGACTGACCGTGCTCGAACCGCATCCGCTCTCCTTGTTAGCGTAATGCCGCAATCCGCCGGGCGTCACTTTACCCCGCTTGGCGGCGGAGTTCAACGGCGGCGGCGGTTGCGCTTCGTTACTTGCCCTTCGCCTCGGCCGGCTTGAGGGTGACGGTGACCTTCTTATCGCTGCCGGCGATGCGGATTTTCACGTTGGCCGGTTCGTAGCCCTCGGCGTTTACGCGAAGGGTGTATTCCCCCTCGGCGACGTGTCGCAAGTTCATAGCGCCGGTCTCGCTGGTGCCGCTGAAGTTCTCGAAGTCGCCTTCCTCGCGGAGCGTCGCGAAGGTCAACGCCGCCGTGAGGACCGGGTCGCCGCCGGAATCGAGAACAACCGCGGCTCCCGGCACGGGCTTGCCGACGCTGTTGCGGACGGTGACAAGGAGGTCGCGTCCCGCCTGCAGGTCAAGATTGACCCTGGTGTCTTGCTCGCCTGAGATGGTGACCTCTTTGCTGACGGGCGCGTAGCCTGAAGCCTTGGCAGTGATCACGAACTTGCCGGGGCCGGTGCCGCCAAGCTTCCATTCGCCTGTATCGGCATCAACCGCGACGTTGTTCCCCGTGAGCACTCGGCCCTTCTCGTCGCAGACGGCGACGAAAAGATAGTCAGGTAACTTGCCGGTTGGGGTCCGTACGCAGCCGGTAACGGCAGTTTCCTTTTGGAGCCGGAACTGGAGAGGCGGCACGTCACGGCCCGCCTCCTTTTCGATCGCCGTCAGTTGCGTGACGTAGCCTTCGTGCTGGACGTACAACCGGTAGGAACCGGGGGACACGTCCAGGATGGCGAACGCGCCGCTCGCATCGGTGCTGTTGCTGCCGCGACCCATCATGAAGAGGGAAAAGAGCCCCGCCATTCGGTCGCTGTCTTTGACCTCCGGCATGAGCGAGAGGGTGGCCCCTTCGAGCGGTTGCCCTAGTTCATCGTACACGATGCCGCCGATTTCCCCGCCGCCGAGCTCAATATCAAGCAGGAGGTTTTCCTCGCCAATGGTGAAGTCGTGGCGCGTCATCCACTCTACCTTTGCCGAAGTGACGTACAGGGTGTAGGTGCCCGGCTGGAGCTCCTCGATGCGGTACTGCCCGGCCTCGTCGGTGATCGAGCTTCCCACCGAGCCGCTCAGGTTGAGAAAGGATGTACCCTTCGCCATCGTCATGAGCCGGGCGCCCGCCAGAGGCAGACCCCCGCGCCTAACGGTCCCGAAGACGGCCGCGCCGCCGCCAACGACGAAGTCCACCCGGGTGTCCTGTCCGTCGCGCACCACGGCGCGCTTGACTTCGGTCGAGCCCTCTTCGAAGAAACCCTCGTCGGGCGTCAGCATGAGACGGTAGCTTCCCGGCGTGAGGCGGTCTATGACGTAGTACCCATTCTCGTCGGTTTCCACCTCGTCGGCATCAGAGCCGAACGTTATGATCATGACTGTTATCTCGGGTTGGGGCGTGCCGCCCACGTCGGTCACGGTACCGACGATGCGCCCGCCGGCGCTCAGCTTGATGATCAGCTCTTCGTTGGAGCTCTTTTTGAATCGTTGCTTCTGCTTGAACAGGGGGTAGTCGGGATGCTGGACGATGAGCCTGTAGCGCCCGGGCGCCACGTGCTCGAGGGCGAAGGCACCGTCCGGGCCGGTTTCTGCGCGGAACTCCGCGTCGTCTGGGTCGTAGCCCCAGAACTCCTCTCCGCTCTCATTCATAAATACCGTGGCGTCCTCGATGGGACGCTGGTCGTCTTTGGTGACGACCCGACCGCGAACCGTGAGGCCCTTGTCCAAGGCGACTTTGACTTCCTTTCGAACCTCGCCCTCCTTGAGCCTGACCCGGCGTTCCTTTGTGGCGAACTCCTCGTGCTGGATTTCGAATTCGTAGCGTCCGGCCGCTAGGTGTTCGATGGTGCACTTGCCTTCGGTGTCCGTTGGTTCCGGCGCCTCTTGCAGTTCATGGCAAGAGACTGCGGCCTCCGGAACAGGGCGTCCGTCAAGCGCCGAGCTCACGGCAAGGACGAGGCTCGCTCCCTCGACGAGCTCGACGAGGACTTCCTGCGTTTCGGCGCCTTTCTCGACCTTGATATCCTTGACAGTGGCCGGGGCATAGTTGTCGGTGATGACCTGGAGGCCGTGTGTGCCGAAGTGAAGCCCGCTCAGCTCGAAACGTCCTTCCGGGTGGTGTTGGATATCGCGCGAGCCTCCTCGGAAGTAGACGTGGTCGCGATGGTGGTGGCGGTTGACGCCGAACATCTCGACAGGCTCCTGGGTGATCTTGTCAACGACTCGGCCGATGATCTTGCCGCCCAGATCGAGGGTGATCTCCACATCGGCAGCCGGGGCGGTGCACGTGTGCTCCTTGTCGAGGTACCCTTCAGCCTCAATATCAAACTCGACCTCTCCCGGCTGAAGTCCATGAAGAACGAACGCGCCGTTTTCGCCGGTTGTGGCTTTCCGCCTTCCCGGGAATTGCCATATGCTCACTTCGGCCTCGGCGATCGGGTTTCCCTCCTCGTCGAGGATCCTGCCTGATATCGTAGCGGCGGGCTTGAGGACGAAGTTGACGTCGCGCACCGTGACGCCCGCCGTCACCACCACCCGCTGCGCTTCGGGGGGGAGGTGGAACTCTGGGCGGACCGAGACGTTGTAGGTGCCGGGCAGAAGTGGGCCCGACTCGTACTTACCGTCGAGGTCGGTTGTCACTTCCTCGCCACTGCGGTGCTCGTGGTAGCGGCGGCGTTCCGACATGCGCGTCGAACGGTGTGTTGCGCCTTCCTTTTCCTCGAGTTCGAAGGCAAAGTGAACTGTTGCCTCCTCGACCGGCGTGGCGTCATCGGCAGTCACGACTCCCGAGATGCGCCCGCCACTGCCAAGCGTGATCTCGATCCCCTCGAACGTCTGGTCCGCTGCCAGCTCGACGGGGTCGTACGCTGCCGCCGTGAAGTCCTCATGCGTTGCGGTGAGGGTGTAGGTCCCGGGGGGGAGTCCGCCGACGCTGAAGCGGCCATTCTCGTCGGTCCTTCTGTGGCCGGACCCGAAGTCATCATCGTAGAACTCTTCGTACATTTTCTTGGTGCGTTCGTGCTTTCTCTCGCAGCCGATACGCGCGCCCTTGAGTGGCCGGCCGTCGGGCGCGAGCACTTGCCCGGAGATCATAGCGCCCCGCTCGAGCTCGATGCGCAACGGCCGGGCGAAGTCCACGCCTTCCAGCTCTATACGCCCTTCCAGGTAGTTGGATTTGGCTACTTTGATCGCCGTCATTTCCGGCAGCGAGATGGGAATGGTGAACGTGCCCTGCTCGTCGGTGTGCGAACGAAACCGGGCGGCAGAGCTGAACGAGTCGTGCACCTACTCATGGCGGTATCTCGGGCCCCGTCTCGTTCGCTTCTTTCCCACGGCGCAGACGGATGCTTCGTTGATCGGCTCGCCCGTTGTCTTGTCGGTCACGACGCCGGTGATGGGCTTGCTGGGCTCGAGGGCGAAGTTAAGTTCCGTTGTCCCCTTCCTTTTGATGAGCGCGCGGAGCGGCGAGGGCGTGGCGACGTCCGGAGCATAGGCAATGAAGGTCTGCCGCCCGGCGGAGAGGCCCGGGAAGGTGTATCGGCCCTGCGCGTCCGTTTCAACTTCTTCCCT
>CBDUSE010000020.1:0-26783 GCA_965369835.1 uncultured bacterium | reverse complement strand
AACATCAAGCTCAGGTTCAGCGCCGTCCCCTCGGTTGACGCTGTGGGAGCTTCCAGATGCAAAGAGGCTCGAACAGGCGCACGAGGACACGGTTGGCCACAATGGCGTTGACCGCGACAGCGTCGGGCACACCTTCCAGCTTTCACTTGCGCTCCCTTGTCACCGCTTTCAGCCGATCGCGAGAATGCCGTGGAACCTCTTGCACGAACTCTGTGTCAGACCTACTGTTGCGGGCAACTTGCTTTAGCAGGCAACTTGCTTTCGCGGGCAACCTGCTTTAGCAGGCAACCTGCTTCAGCAGGCAACCTGCTTCAGCGGGCAACCTGCTTTAGCAGGCATTCGCTTGTATCTGCTGGGAACGCTCATGGCGTCTCGCACACATGCCTCAGAAAACCGAACGGTCGGCCACCGGGCCACTTGCCTATCGGTTTCCACATCAATTCCCGATACCTACAAGAAAAGGAGACGTACCGTGTTCAGGCGAATCTTCTTCTCCCTGTTGATGTTCGCCGTGCTGGCCCCGGTCGTTCAGGCGGCCGAGAAACCGGCGGCGACGGGCAAGCCCGAACGGCACATTATCTATGTCCCGTACGAGAAGCTGGACAAGGTGTTCCAGGCCGAGGACAAAGGGGTGTTCCTCCCCTACTCCGAGTTCAAGGAGCTCTGGGAGTTCTATCGGCGACACCACATCGCCGGTCCCGAGGACAAGCCGCCGGTGCCGGTGCTCATCTCGCGCGCGCTCTACGAGCTGAGCGTCGAGGGCGAGCTCGCCCACGGGACGGCGACGCTCACGCTCGAAAGCCTCGAGAAGGACTGGGTGAGGCTGCCGCTGCCCTTTGGGGGGATCGCCCTAAGCGACGCGACACTCGATGGCACAGCCGTGCTCCTACGCGCCACCGAAGCCGGCTACGAGCTACTGCTGCACGAACGGGGCCGGCACACGCTCAAGCTCACGTTCGCCGTCAAGGTCGTGTCGCGCCCCGGCCGTAAGGGGATCCGGTTCAACGTGCCGAAGGCCGCGCTTTCGAAGGTCAACGTCACGCTGCCCGACGGCGACATCAAGATTGACGTGGACAACCTCGTCTCGGCGGAGAAGACCGCGACGCGCAACGCGACGACGGTCAGCATGTTTCTCGGGCCGACCGGCACGGTCAGCATCGGGTGGCAGCCCAAGGAGGTCAAGCGCACAAAGATCCCACCGCTGCTGCACGCCCGGACGGCCAACGAGATCATCGTCACCGAGGGGCTGATGCGCGCGCGGACCCTGATCCGCTACGACATCATGCGCGCGCCGGCCGAGCGGTTCTCGGTGCTCGTGCCGTCTGATTTCAACCTGCTCGACGTGGCGGGCCGGCAGATCAAGTCGTGGGACGTCAAGGACGCCGCGCGCGGCAAAGTGCTCACGATCGAGCTGCACGAGCCGGTCGAGAAATCGTACACGCTCACTGTCGAGATCGAGCGCATACTAACGAAGACGAACCAGACGCTCGAGGCGCCGCGCATTGAGGCGGCGGGCGAGAACGTGGCGCGCGAGATCGGCACCGTCACCCTCGCCGTCGGCAAGGCGCTGCGCCTCACGGTCGAGAGCACGTCGGGGCTGGCGCGCATTGACCTCGCCGAAGTCGGTGTGAGGCACAAGGGCGGCCCAGCGCCGCTCTACGCGTACCGCTACTGGAAGCCGGGCTGGTCGGCCACGTTTTCCGTCGAGAAAATCCTGCCGCGCGTCCAGGCGAACGTCGTTGCACTCACGACAATTAACACGCGCGCGATAAGGCTTCACGCCGACGTGGCCTATACCGTCGCGGACGCCGGGATCTTCCAGCTCGCCGTCAGGCTGCCCGCGGACCTCAAGGTACGCGCGGTGGGGCCGAGCTCGATCGTGGACTCGCACACCGTGACGCCCGATGGCGAGTGGCAAACGGTCGAGGTGCTTTTGAGGGAAAAGAAGCTCGGCGCGTTCACGGTCAACATCTTTGCCGAACGGACGATGCCGGACGAGTTCGCCGACGGCGACACCGTTGCGATCCCCGAGGTCACCGTGCTCCACGTCGAGCGCGAGGCCGGCATGGTCGGTATCGCCGCGCACGCAGGCTACGAGGTGAGCCCGACCGAGACGCACGAGAACCTGATCAAGATCGCCAAGCGCGAGTTCCTCAAGCGCCGCAGCGTCGGGGGGCCATACGAGTTCCGCCTCGCCTACCGCTATGCCGAGCACCCGTACGCGGCGACCGTGACGCTGGCGAAACGTTCACCGCAGGTCACTGCCCAGGTGGACGCGCTCGTCAACATTGGCGAGGACGCGACGAAGCTCACCACCATCCTCGCCTATTCGATCCGGTACGCCGGGATCAAGGAGCTGAAATTCAGAATTGATCCGGCGGCCGCCGAAGCGCTCAGGCTCGACCCGGCGAAGCCGGAGGACTTCCGCATCGAGGGGCCGAACATCCGCGACCGGAAGTACCTCGGCGAGGGCGTCTGGCACGTGACCCTCGACGGTGAGCAGACCGGCCGATACGTGCTCACGGTCAACGCGAAGATCGGCACGGACCTGCTGAAAATCGAGACCGGCGCCAGGCCGAAGGTGGCGATCCCGATGATCGAGGTCAAGGAGACGATGGGCATCTTTCAGGAGACCGGACACTTCGCGGTCTGGAAGAGCCCGAACCTCGAGGTGGAGACCGAGGCCGCCGAGGAGCTCGAGGTCCGCGACGTGCGCGAGATGCCCAATACGCTTCGCTCCGCCACGTTCGCCAAGGGGTTCCGCTACCTCAAGCACCCGCCGGAGCTTTTCCTCAAGGTCGGCGTCATCACCTACGACTACGCCAAGGTGGTCGGCGCGCACGTGCAGGAGAGCCACTACGACATGGTGGCCTCGCTCGAGGGCAAGCTGACCGTCGAGGCGATCTACAGGATCCGCAACAACACCGAGCAGTTCTTCAGAATCGTCCTGCCCAAGGACGCGGAGATCTACGGCGCATACGTCTCGGGCGCCCCCGTCACCCCGCGCATGGGCGCCGACGGCGAGCGCCTCATCAAGATCCCGCAATCAACCGAGCGGGACTTCACGCTCCGGCTGATCTACCAAACCAGCGTGCCCGGAGGAGAGATGGGAGCAGTCGGCCGGCTGCGCTTCCGCGTCCCGGAAATTAAGGCAATGAAGGTCTCGCGCCTATCGGTGCGGTTGTTCCTGCCGAAGAGGTACACCTACCTGCGGTTCCACGGCGAGGTGCCGCGCGTTGACTACTTCGCCAACCCGTGGCAGCGGTTGAGCCAAAGGCTCACGGGGCTCATCAGCCCGCCGCTGTTCTCCGGTGGCTACCGCTCCCGACAAGGGGGTCTCATGTTCGTCGAGGGCGCGCACTATGACCCGGCACGGGAACGAGCCGACGAGCAGCGAGCCGCCGTCGGGCGAGTACCGATCACGAAGGACGGCGTCGAGTTCCACTTCATGAAGCTTGGCGGCGAGGGCGAGATCCGCGTCACGTACTGGCGCGCGACGTGGTGGGTCTTTTGGGAGATTGTCGCCGCGCTCGTCGTGATCGCTGCGGGCGTCGTCCTGTGCCGGTGCACGCGGCTTCGGCGGTGGCACTACCTGATCGCCGCGCTCATCGTGATCATCATCTTCTACAGCTTCTCGGTGGCGGAGGCGTGGGTCTACCTATTCCGCTGGGCGTTCATCGGGCTCGTGATCCTCGCGCTCGTCTGGCTCGCCCTCGCGATCGTCCCATGGGCCCGGAACAGGCGGGCCGCAAGAACGACGGGTGGCGAGAAGGGGGGTGAGTAGCCATGCGGCGGCTCACTTCCCGATTTCGATCCAGCGTGTGCTTTCCGGCACCGGTCCCGTGGACCGCAGCCTTGCTTATCGCGGCGCTCGTGCTCGCGGCGACGGCAATGGCGGCCACGCCGAAGACAGATGAAGCGAGTGAAACGGACAGCGTCGCCGACGAGGTGATCTCGCTGCCGCTCCGCCACTTCGGCATCGTCATTGATCGCGAAGGCAAGGGCGTCTACATACCCTACTCGGAGCTGATGAAGCTGTGGCAGCTCGCTCGCGAAAAGGCCGGCGAGCCGGAACCGGTCCCACCGACGACGTTCGTCATCCGAAGCGCCCGCCTCGATGGAACGCTCGAGGGCGAGACGATCGCCCTGACCGCAACGATCGAGGTCGAGCTCCTCACCGACGAGTGGACGTTCGTCGAGCTCGGCCTGAACGGCATAGCGGTCTCACGGGCGCTCGACGGCGACGGCCCGCTCGCCTTCCGAAAGGTACTCACGACCGCCGGGCCGAGGTCGAGCAAGCTCGTCGCCCAGAAAGGCAAGGTGGCCGAGCTTCGCGGCAAGGGACCGCACACGCTCACGATCGAGGGGCTCGTGCCGCTCGACGAGAAGGGGACGCACTTCACGTTTACCATCCCGAAAGCGGCGATGTCGCTCGTCGAGCTGAGCGTTCCGGCGGGCCGCACGCTCGAGATCGAGGGCGCGCTGCTCACCGGCTCTAAGGACGCCGACGGCATGACAAAGCATGCGTTCCTGCTCGGGAGCGCGTCAGCGATTAGAGGCACGCTCTCGGCCGCCGACGAGGAGCCGAAGGCGCCCGGCGTCCTCTACGCGCGGACGGACACCCTGGTCGGCTTCCGTCACGACGTTGTCGAGACCGTCACGCGCATCACGGCGACAGTGCGCCACAAGCCGATCGAGGCGATCAGCGTCCTCGTCCCGCCGGACGTCAATGTGACGTCGGTCACGGGCGACGCCGTCTCCGAGTGGGACGTGCGACCGACCGTACGCGGCCAGCGCGTCACCATCCGGCTCACCCGTCGCGTCGTCAGCCGCGTCACGCTCGAGCTGCACACCGAGGCGTTCTACGACCGGACGGACACGACACTCGACGTGCCGATCCCCGTCGTCGAGAACGCGACCGACTCGCGCGGCTTCATCGGCGTGGGCCGCGCGCCGACGGCGCGGGTGTTCGTGGCATCCACAACCGGTATAGTGCGGTCGAACAGGATCGAGCTGGCGCTCAAAGAGGCGTCCGTCGTCTCGGTCTATCGGTTCCGGCAGCACCCGGCGCGCATGACGCTCGGGCTCGAGTGGCCGACGCGCCGCTTCCGCGTCTTCGACACCACGCTGCTCGACTTGCAGCGCGACGTGCTGCGGCTCGACGGCGTCCTGACGATCATGCCGGTCGAGGGGGCAATCTTTGACCTCGACATCACTCTCCCGCCGCGCTACGAAGTCCTCGACGTTGCCGGCGCGCCGGGCGGCATCCGCTCGCAGAAAGGCCCAAAGTCTGCCGGCGGGTTCAAGGTCGAATGGGACGTCGAGAAACCGGACCGACCAGGCGCGCAGCGCATCCTGCACGTCCGGCTGCCCCACAAGATCGCGCCGCCACAGGCGCTCATCCTCGTGATCAATGCGCGGAAGCTGCCGCAGGCCGACCTCGCGTGGAAGGAGCGTGACGCTCGGGTCACCGAGCCGCTCGGCGGTTTCATCGTCATCGGGGCCGAGCGGCAAACGGGCACCATCGGCATCGCGGCCGATCCGTCGTACCTCGTCGAGGACGAAGCGACGTCGGGCCTCGTGCCCGCGCCGATCGAGGAGCTGAACGCCGCCGGAATCGCGGGGGCCGGGCTGCGCTTCGGCTACACTTATCGCCGACCGCCGTTCGCGGCAAACCTGGTGATCTCAAAGAAGCGGCCGCTCGTTGAGACGGCCACGGCAACGACCGTGGCCGTGCACGGCGACGTGATTGACGTGCTTGCGCTCAGCGAGTTCTCGATCTCCTACTCGACGCTCGGCGAGATCCTGCTTCGCCTGCCGGCGCGCGTTGATCCGGACAACGTCGAGATCACGGGCGACGACATCCGCGACCGGCACCGCCTCACCGATGAGGAAAAGCGCGCACTCGGCGAGGAAGCCGGCGGCCACATCTGGCGCATCACGCTCGACGTGGGCAAGTCGGGCGTGTACGTGCTCAGCGTCGCGTACCAGGTGCGGATCGGCAAGCGTGACGCGACGAACTGGATTCCCTTGCCGGACTACGGCCCGATGCCCGACGTCGAGGCGGACCGCGGCTTTGTGGCCGTCATCGCGAACCGCGAGATCGAACTGGGGACGAAGATCGCCGACGAGCGCCTGCGCGAAATGGACAAGGCCGACCTGCCGATGCGCCTCTTCCCTTCGACGCCCGTGGCGCGCGTGCTCTTCGCGTACCAGTACCCGAAACCACCGAAAACGGACGAGGCGCTCGGCCTCGTCGTGAAGCGCCACGAGAAGGCGGACGTCCTGCGCGCGCTCGTCGAGGAGGCCGACATCGTCGTCTGCGTCTCGCGCGACCACGGCGCCTTCATCGAAGCGCGCTACAAGGCACTTAACAACGAAGAGCCGGCGCTGCGCATGCGGCTCCCCGCGCGAAGCGAGCTGTGGAGCGTGCTCGTCGAGGGCAACGAGATCAAGCCGCGAGAGCGGAAAGACCCCGGGGGCATCGTGTACGTGATCCCGATCCACTCGACCACCTCGCCGGGCCAGTCGCAAGAGGTGATCGTGCGCTACCGCTCGCCGATGGCCAGGCTCAAGCGCGGCGGCGGCGCCTACACGGTGACGCTCCCCACCTTCGAGAAGCTCAGGGTTGGTCGGGCCAAACTCGTGATCTTCCAGCCCGACGAGTACCGCTTCGTCCGGTTCGGCGGGAACATGAACCTCAAGGCCGAAGTCAAGCGCCTCCCGCTCCTTGTGCGCTGGTTCCGATCGGCGGATGAAGAACTCCAGGCGCAGGCGCTGGTGTTAGGACGCGCTCGCGAGCAGGCGCGCAGGGGCCTGAGCCGCAGTTGGAAGATGCGCTTCAAGGCCGGCAAAGACACGGAAATGGAGGAGGCCGATGGTCTCTACGCGGCGGATGAGAAAAGCGAAGAAGGAGAGATGAAGGAAGAAAGGGCCAAAAAGCCGCCGAGAGGACCCGGCAAGTCTCTGGAGAAGAAAGGAGCGGTGGATGTCACGTACACGCAGACTGTGCAAGGGTCGCTTGACGAGCTCCGCCCGAAATACACGAAAGGCATGGTGCGTGGGCTGCTGTCGCTCGACATCGCGATTCCGGTCGAAGGAATTGACGTGCCGTTCGACCGGTTGAGCGGCGGCGGCGAGGTCGTGGTGCGTTACGCGTCGAGCAACGGGATGGGCCGGACGCAGACGATCGCCATCGTCCTGACGCTGCTGGTCGGGTACTGGCTGCGCAAGCTGTTCCGCTGGAGCCGCACGGGCCTGGTGCTGTTCCTCGCGGCGGTCTGCACGATCGGGCCGGGGCTGAGCAACTACTGGACGACGCCGTACTGGGACATGGTGATGAAGGGCGTCCTCCTGCTCATCCCGGTCTTCGTCGTTGACTACGTCGTCGTGCGCATCGGCCGGCGGCGGCTGGCGGGCGCAGCGGCCGTCGTGTTGCTCATTGCCCTCGTCGCGCCGAGTGCGTGGGCGAAACAGCCCGCAGAGCCGGCCGCCGTCATCGAGGAGGGCGATAAGCGCATCTACGTGCCGTTCACCCAGGTGGACAAGGCGCTGCTCGGCGACGACGTCAAAGATGTCGGCGTCTTCATCCCGCTTGACGAGTTTATCCGGCTGTGGGAACGGGCCTATCCGGAAACGGTCAGGACGAAGCCGCCGCGCGACTACGCGCTGACGAACGCCGTCTATCGCGGCCGCATCGGCGAGAAACGTGCGGCCTTCACAGCGAGCTTCGACGTGGCGATCCTGAACGACACGTGGACGGCTGTGCCGCTCGCGTTCGGCGCGGTCACGATCGAAAAGGCGACGCTCGACGGCGCGGAGGCGCCGCTCACGATCCTGAACGGCACGCCGACCCTCGTGTTCGAGAAAGCGGGCCGGCACAAGCTGGTGCTCGAGTTCAAGCGGCCGGTCTCGGGCGTGATCGAACAGGGCAGCCTGCGTCTGGCGATGCCGCCGGTCGAGGCGGCGCTGCTCGAGATCGAGGCGCCGATCGAGGAACTCGAGTTTCGGACCGACGCGGCCTCGCGCCGCGGCGCGACCGTGCAAAGAGAAGGCTCGACGACGTACCGCCTGCCGGTGGGCGGCCTGACGAGGCTCGCCGTCTCGTGGCGGCGCAAGGGCCTCGCGCGCACGGTGGGCCGCGCGATCTTCCACCACGACGGCACGACACGCCTGTACGTGGACGAACGGCTCGTTCTCGGCGAGCTGAGCTCGAAGGTCACGCTGGTGCGCGGCCAACTCGAGGGCCTGCTGTACGACGTGCCGTCCGGGGCGACGATCCTGAACGTCGCGGGCGAAGGGCTGGCGGATTGGAAGCTCGAAAAGGCCGATGACGGCAGCGTGCTTGCCGTCGAGTTCGCCCAGCCGGTCACGTCTCAGGCCCAGCTCGTCATTGACCTCGCATGCGATCATCCCGGGCTCGGGAAACCGATCGCGTTCCCGGACGTCCGCCTTCGCGGCGCGCAGAGCGACCGGGGCAGCGTCGAGCTGCACGCACGCCACGGCCTCGACCTCGCAATCACCGACAGCACCGGCCTCGAGCCGAAGCTCAGGCCGTCGGGCAAGCGCACGCTGACGGAGACCGGCTTGACCTACGAGCCGCGCCTGGCGCGGACCTACCCGAGGCGGCCGTTCTCGCTCACCTTCGAGGCGCGGCGGATTCCGGACGACTGGACCGCCACCGTGCACACGCTCTATACCGTGCTCGAGCCCCGTCTGCTGCTCGAATCGCGGTTCCGCCTCGTTCCCCAAAGCGGCTCGATCTTCGAGGTGCTCGTCAAGCTGCCCGCGGGCTTCGAGGTCATCGAGATCAGCGGGCAACAGGTCGCCGACTGGCGCATGAGCCAAAAGCAGCTCGCAACCGTCCGGCTTAGAAACGAGCAGACCGGTCCCTTCGACGTGCGGCTTGTAGCGGAACGCCTCCACGACGAGATGCCCGAGGCACTCGATCTCGGCTCGCCCCGCGTCTCAAACGCCGTGCGCTACAACGGCATCCTCGCCGTGGCGTTCGATCGGGCGTGGGACATCGTGGAGCCACAACATGCCGAGGGGATGCACGCGATACGAGTCGGCGAAACCCCCGGCTGGATGCGGCCGGCGGGCGGGGCGGAGGTCCGGTTCGCCGCGCGGTACCGGGACGACGTAGCGCCCGAGGTCGCCTTCTCGCTCCGGCAGTCACCGACACGGCTCGGCGCTACGCTGGCGCATCATCTGAGCGTCTTCAACGACGAGGTCTCGCTGCGTGTCCTGGTAGCCTACAGCGTGGACGGCAAGCCGGTACGTGAACTCAAGTTCACCGCCCCCGCCGAACTGCGCGACGAGCTGCGCGTCGTCGGCACGGAACTTCGCGGCCCGGGGAAGCAGACCGACGTGACGGCCGACGGCCGGGACGTCTGGACCGTCGAGTTCCACTCGCCGGTGGACACCATCGCGTCGTTCGAGGTGCGCTGGCGCGGTGAGATCCCAGCCGGCGGCACGCTCGAAATCCCGCGCATCGGTGCGGTAGACGCCGGCGTGCAGACCGTGTTCGCGACGGTCGAGAACCTCTCGGCCAACGAGGTGACGGCGATAACCGAGGCCGGCCTGACGGCGTTACCGGTCGAGCAGGTGCCGGTCGTGCCGCCGGACACGCGGCTCTCGACCATCGTGCTCGCGTACCGCTCGGTCGAGCCGGAGTGGAAGCTCGGCCTGTCGGTCGTCTCGTATGAGGCCCAGAAGCTGATCGAGGCTCAGATCCTCTCGACCACGCTCGAGACGGTCGTTGACGCCGAGGGCGAAGCACGCACCAAGATGACGCTCCTCGTGCGGAACCGAACGCACCAGTTCCTGCACGTCACATTCCCCGAGGAGATCGAGCTGTGGGCGCTCAGCGTCGCCAGCGAGCCGGCGCAGCCTTCGCGAGCGTCGGCCAAGGATGGCGACGCCTACCTCTTCCCGTTGATCAAGACCGGGCTCGCCGACCTGCCGTTCGAGGTCGTGGCGATCTACGGCCACCGCATCGGCGGCAAGAAGCGACAGCCGGGCAAACGCCTCGCGTGGTCGGGCAGCTTCAGGCTCGCCGCGCCCCGGATCAAGGGCCTGCCGACAAACAAGACGGTGTGGAAGCTGTGGCTTCCGCAGCGGTACCGCACCCTCGGGTTCGGCGGCAACATGGAACAGATCGAGGAGACGTTGAGCAAGGTCGAGGAACTGGAGGTGCTGACCGAGGAGTATGAGCGGCAGCAGATCCTCGCCGAGCGCACGATGGGCAAGCGTCAGCGGCGGGCGATCGAGAACCTCCAGGACATCGAGAGGAGGTACAAGGCCGCCAACGTCGCCATCGAGCACGAGCTTCGTTTCAACGAAGCGCTTCTCCAGAAAGACGGCAAAGCGATCCGCGAGGCAAGAAACATCGGCCGCGATGCGTTCGCGCGACAACAGGCGCTGAGCAGAGAGAAGCTCAAGTCCTCGACGGAGCTCTTCAAAGCGACCCGGCACCGTGCCCAAGAGATCACGATCCAGGCCGAAGCAGAACAACAGGCGAAGCAGCAGCTCGTTCACGATGAGCAAATCACGACGAACTACGATCTCTCAAACTGGGGCACGAACCGTTCGCTCGTCAACGGCGTGGAATCCAAGGAGCTTTTGAGGGCGAGAAGCCTCCAGGACGTCAGTAGGGAAGAAAGAGACGCGAGCCAAGAGCCCATCATCAGGCGTAAGACTCTCCTCGAGGACAAGTCCGACTTGCTCAAGAGCAACCTCGAGCAGGACGAGTATTCGAACGCAGGCTTCTTCCTCGATACGAATGCAAGGGAAGTGCAGCGGCGCCTGGGAGGCGTTCGGTACTGGATCCTCAGCGGCAGCGCCGGAGTGACTCTAGACTATGACGACAAGGATGCCGGCGAGGTCCTCGGCAAGCAGAAAGGATACACAGCGCACGAGATGAGGGTGACGACACAGGCGTTCAGACCGGGCATCCGGTCGCTCGAGTTCGACATCCCGCGCGAGGGCCGGCTGTTTGTGTTCAGCAAGCTCAATGCCGACGCCGAGCTCGAGGCGCGGCAGCTCCGCGCCGGCACGCTGCACGGGCTGAAAACGGTGGTTGCTCTCGCCGCGCTCGCGTTGCTCGCGTGGGCCGTCGAGAAGGTGCGCATCGCGGAGCGAGTGCGAAGGCTTTTCGAAGGGCGCCGGGTGTTCGGGACGTTTGTCGCACTGACCGCGCTGCTCGCGCTCGTGGTCCTGATCGGGCGCTTCCGGTATGGTCTCATGAACACCGTGCTCGTTCTCGCCGCGATCGCGTGGGCCATCCACTGGTTCGCGCGCAGGAGGGCACGTGCGCCCAAGGCGCCCCTCGTGGAAGGCGAGGCGCCGGACGAAAAAGAGGACGAAAAACAGGAGTAGGAAAGCACAAGCAGACTTCCCCGGTCGGGCGCCATCCCGTGGCATCTGTGGATCACCGCGGCGCCCGGCCGTTTCTGCGTCGCGAACAAGGCGCTCCACGCAGGTCGTGCCTTGGCACGCCTCCGGTGGGCCGCCGAGGGGACTACGGCCCGCCCGCCAGCGAGCTTCATGATGCGCATCACACTATGCGAGGACCGATTTTCCTTGTCACGGCGCGTCGACAATGATATAGTGTAAGTCTTCTACGGTGGGGCTTTGCCACCTCCGCGGTGTGTGGAGCACTTCCCATCTCAACGAGACGATTTTGCCACCGGGATTGCACAACACCGGCGGTGGTCCGGGGATGGACAAAGGAGGACATCGCATGGCTGGCTCGCCCCGTATTCTCGTGGTTGACGATGAGGAAGGTCTCCTCAAGCTGTTCCGCAAGGCGCTTCGATCGGAGGGGCGCACGATCTTCACCGCGCTCGACGGTCGAGACGCCCTGGCGGTTTTCCGCGCAGAGCGGCCCGAGCTCGTGATCCTCGACTTGAAACTCCCCGATCGCGACGGGATGGAAATCCTCAAAGAGATGATGGAGATCGGGCCCGAGACCTCGGTGATTATCCTGACCGCCCACGGCAACACAAGCACGACGATCGAGGCGATGCGCCTCGGCGCATACGACTACATCACCAAGCCGTTCGACCTGCTGAAGGTCAAGATTATCGTCGAGAAAGCGCTGGAGAAGCAGGCGCTCACGCGCGAAATCAACTCGCTGCGCCGCCAGCTCACCGAGGCGCCTCGGACCGAGCGGATGCTTGGCCAGCACCCGAGCATGCAACAGGTCTACAAGATGATCGGCCAGGTGGCCGATACCGATGCCGCGGTGCTCATCCGCGGCGAGACCGGCACCGGCAAGGAACTCGTCGCCAGAACAATCCACGAGAACAGCCGCCGCCGGGACCACGCGCTGGTGGTTGTGGATTGCGCCTCGTTTGCCGAGACGCTGCTCGAGAGCGAGTTGTTCGGCCACGAGCGCGGCGCGTTTACCGGCGCCTTCAAGCGCAAGCTGGGCAAGTTCGAGCTCGCTCACGACGGGACGCTTTTCCTCGACGAGATCGGCAATGTCAGCACGGCCGTGCAGGCGAAGCTCTTGCGCTTTCTCCAGGAGAAGACGATCGAGCGGGTCGGCGGCACGGAGACGATCCGGGTGGATACGCGCGTGATCGCCGCAACGAGCCTCGACATCGAGAAGGCCGTCGAGAAGAGACAATTCCGCGACGACCTGTTCTACCGGCTGAACGTCGTGCCGATCATGGTGCCGCCGCTGCGCGAGCGCAGGGCGGATATCCCGATCCTGGCCGAGCACTTCCTGCAACTCTACTCGAAGGGCCGCCGGCGCGAGGGGCTTCAGTTCGCGCCCGACGTGCTCCATCGCCTCCTCAACTACGACTGGCCGGGCAACGTGCGCGAGCTCCAAAACGTGATCGAGCGCGCAGTAGTCACGACGCAGGGCGGCATCATCACGCCCGAGAACCTGCCCCCGGCGGTGTGTGGCGAGGAGAGCGCCTATCCGGCCCGTTCGTTGCCCGCCGAGGCCTACAGGCTCAACGAGGGCCGGAGCTTCGACGAGGCGGTCGAGGACTTCGAGCGGAACGTGCTTGTGCATGCCCTCGAGCAGACGGACTGGAATCAGACCAGCGCAGCGAAGATGCTCGGCATGTCGTTTCGGGCCATCCGCTATCGGGTAAAGAAGTACAGGCTCAGGACCCTCAGCATTGACGAAGCGGAAGAAGAAAGCGGGGCTGACACGCCACGTCAACCAACCTGACTCACCCCGTCACACGCGCCCCGCGTCCCAGGCCCTTTCACCGTTCGGCCGGCTTGGTCTTCCCAGTTCGGGCACGCACCGACCCGCCTCGGCCGTGTCTGGCACGCCCCTTGTTCGCCTACGAAGCGCGGCTCGCGAAGTTGCGGCCGCCAGGGAGGCAAGTCACAATGCCAGGTGCGGCACAGTCACCAGTCTCACCGTCCATCCCCCTCGAGACGCTCAACAGGCTCGCCGTCGCGATCATCCACGGGGTCAGTAACCCGCTGAGCATCATCATCGGCAATGCCCAGTACCTGCTCCTGAGTCGTGAGAACGATGAGACGAAGCAAGCCTCGGAAAACGACGACCTGACCACCACTGTGCAGGCGATCCTGAACGAGAGCATGCGGCTGGCCGGCCTCGTGAGCCAACTGCTGAGCTTCTCGTCGAAGATTGCGGTGCAGGGGGCCTCCGAAGAGAAGGCAATCCTCGAGCTTGAGCGGCTTCTGGGCCGGCTGACGGCGAATTGGTCGGGGGGCGTCGCTCTCGATTAGGTCGGCAGCCCGGCCTCGACCGCCTCAGACGTAGCAGAGGCGGGGCGCCCGCCTCAGACGTAGCAGAGGCGGGCGAGGCAGTCGCTGAAGTCTGAGGCGCCCCGCACGATCCGCACGTTGACCCGAAGGAACACGATCGGGATCGAATCAACGCCGAGCCTCGGAAGCCGAACGGCATCTTTTTCTGTTGTGACGATGAACGCGGCCCCGTGCTCATGCGCCTCCTCGATCACGTGGGCCACCTCGAGCGCGGTGAAGCGGTGGTGGTCGAGGAAACGGTGGGATCGGACGACCTCCGCGCCCAGGCGTTCGAGTGCGTTCTCGAAACTCCCTGGGTTCGCGATGCCGCTCATGGCGACCACCCGCTTGCCGCGCAGCGCCTCGAGCGGACGATGGGCGCCGTTGAACAGTTCCTGGAGATGCAGCGGCTGGTGCGCGGTCTCGATGATCTCCGCGTCGGGGTTCAGGGCGCGCAACGTCTCGCGGACGGGGGCAACGTCGGTCCCGTCGCTCTTGGTCAACATGAAGAAGGCGGCCCGCCGAAGGTTGCGGAGCGGCTCGCGCAACGTGCCGCGCGGCAGAAGCCGTCCGTTGCCGAAGGGGTTCGTGCAATCAATGAGCACGAAATCGAACTTGCGCGCCAGCCGCATGTACTGGAACCCATCGTCAAGCACCAGGGCATCCACACCGAACTTGCGGATCGCATGGAGGCCCGCCTTGACGCGGTTCGGGTCGGCCAGCACGACAACGCCCGGCAGGTTCTGAGCGAGCATGTACGGCTCGTCGCCGGCGGCCTCGGGCGAGAGCAACACCTCGCGGCCATCCGAGACGACCTTGGGCTTGTAGGCGATCCGCCGACCGAACAGCCTGCGCCAAAGCGAGGTGCGCCCCTTGTAGCCACGGCTCAGCACCGCCACCCGCCGCCCGGCGTCTCGCAGCGCCGCGGCGATCATCTCGACGACGGGCGTCTTCCCCGTACCGCCGAGCGTGATGTTGCCGACGCTGATGACGAGGCACCCGAGGGTATGCTTTCGGAAAAGACCAAGGCGGTACATCCCGACACGGGCGCGCATGACGAGCCCGTAGAGCTTCGACAGCCCTCCAAGCAGCCATCGGAGCGCGCCGGCGCCGCGGCCCGTACGCCGGCCCTCGACCACATCGAGAAGATAAGATGCCAGCCGCTCATTCACCGAATGCCCTCAACTCCCACGGCGCACCGTGCCGCCTCTGCGGCATCGCGCCCACTGTCATGCTAGACCGCGCCGAGAGCAGTGTCAACGAAGGGCCGCGGCGCTCACCTAGTCAAGCCTTCTTCCGTGGAAAGGTAGAATGAGTAATGCCCCCGGCTTCAGCCGGTGGTGCGCCCCCAGCCCGGCACCGCACGAAGCCTGCTTCAGCAGGCTTCTCGACAGACGCATTCATGCAGTCAAAGTCCAAGTGCTGACACCACGGCTGAAGCCTTCTGTCGAGAAGCACGCTGAAGCGCGCTTCCGGCTGCGGGACAGTCATGCGAACCACCGGCTGAAGCCGGTGGCATTACCTACTGGCAGATCGCAGATCCAATCATGAATCGCGCGCATCAAGGTACTCCTCAACGCTCGCGTATCGTTGAGGGTCAACACCCGTCAACTGCCTCGTCGTCTTAACAGCTTTCGCACAAGGATTGATGACGATGACCTCCGGCTTCGGATCGCGATACACGAGCGACGAGCGGATCAGCCAGTGCAAGTAGTAGTCCGATGGCGCCATCGACACCCCGAAGAAGACGACCTTATCGGCAACCTTCAGTTCCTCGTGGGCAAGCCGCCAAATCAAGCTCAGCCTGGGAAAGACCTCGAAGGACTTCTTCATCGTTGGCGGGACAAGGACCCACTCGAAATCAGTTCCGCAACCGCTACACACCTCCCCGGCCTGTACCGGTTCCTGTTTGAGTCCGAGCCAGCCGGAGTAGATGTACCTGTGGTTTCGACACAGGGCATTGGCGCAATGCGACCAGTCAACGGCGCCGTGCAACTTCAGAAGGAGGCCCCCCCGCGGTCCTCTAAGTGCTGGTCGTGCAGAAGCTAGGAGGCTACCAGGTACCGGTGCCAACAGACCGTACATCCTGCTCAACGGAGTGGTCTTGATTCCCTCGGACATGCTGTGCAGAGTGAGATCGACAACCAGGTCGTAATTCAGTGTCACAATAGTATCCTGAGAGTCTTCGTCTGCCGTATGCTTCAACAACGCCTCGTGTACCGCGCACTTTTCTGGCACTTCGTATCCCTCACTGCACAGAACCCTCCGCACATAGTCTAGAAGCTGTCGTCTCACCACGAGGAGTTCTTCCACGTTCTGGGCTCCAATCTACGCAAAGGGACTGATATCCATCTCTAGCTGCGTGAACACGTCCTCAAGGTTCAGTCCGGCGTACTCCACGTGGGGGCGATCCAGGTCGTAGCTGAGCGGGAACGCGCTGTCGCAGTACCGACACAAGTCGACCACGCGGTAGTCGTGGTGGTTCATGCCCGCCATGAACCCTTTCATCACTGGCAGCTTGAAGTCGGATGCGGCTGACGCGCCCGCGCCGAGGACGAAGACCGTTTTCTGTGGTTTGCCGGGCATGGTGGCCCTCCCGCTACAGCAGGCTGTCGAAGGCGTCGAGGCCGAGTTCGGCTTTGGAGACGAACGGCTCGCCGTAGGGTTGGCTGATGAGGCCGCCGAAGTAGGCGTTGTAGGTGCGGAGTCTGTCGAGCCAGGTGCGCGCGGCCCCCTGGGATTCGTAGCAGCGGAGCGCCTCGACTTTCTTCTGGAAGTCCTGCTCCTCGACGGCGATGATAAACGACGGCTTGAAAGCGCACTGGAGGTGCATGAGGCCGAAGAAGAAGATGTGCGGCACGTAGTGGGGCTCGCCGGGCATGTCGGTCTTGGTGAATTTCGCGTAGAAGCGCGCGGCGACGCACAGGTTGTGCGCCTGGACATGATCGGGATGGTCGTCGTCCCAGTGGTGGCAGACGATTACCTTCGGCCGATGCTTGCGGAGCACGGCGGCGACTTTTTGGCGGTTCTCGACGCTGTCGAAGAGGGCGCGGTTGGGCATGTCGAGCGTGATGCGCCACTCGACGCCGAGCACCTCGGCGGCGTGCTTCTTTTCCTTTGCACGGATCTCGGGCGAACCGATAGGCGTCGGCTCGCCGTCGGTGAGATCGAGGATGCCGACCTTGAGGCCCCGGCGGACCATCTTGGCGACGGTGCCGCCCATGGCGATCTCGACGTCGTCAGGATGCGCCCCGATCGCGATCACATAGACCATAGTTCAGCTCCCGCTTGATGGCGCCGACGGACGGCCGAATGCGTCGCTGTCTTGAGTCGGGCCAGCGTGCGAGCGGTCGCATTCACCATGCTTGAGCTCCCTCTCGAGGATTTCGGCGTAGTAGCGGTAGCGTTGCTCAGGGTCCTCCAGGTGGTCGGGAAATCCTCTGCAGCGGTCGAAATAGACAAGGCCGACGGGGATCTCCTTGACACTGAGGCCCTTGAGCCACGCCTGGATCCAGAGCTGCACCGGCATCCCGTAGCCCGGTTCTGTGAGCTCGAGTTTTCTGACCGCCTCGACGCGGTACGCCTTGAACCCGCAGAAGGCGTCGGTCAGACCGTAGTCGGTGATCTTGTTGATCATCGCGGTAACGCGCTGGTTGATCTCGCGGCGGTCCTCGGGCGGCTGCTCGTTGCTGGGGCGCAGATAGCGGCTGCCGCTGACGATGTCGGCGTCGTCAAGCGCCTTGCAGAACTCGGGGATGAGGTGCGGCTCGTGCTGCCAATCGGCGTCAACGGTCATGACGTGATCGTAGCCGTGCTCGGCCGCGTAGGCGAAGCCGTCTATAAGCGTCCGGCCGTAGCCGAGGTTCTTCGGATGGGTCAACACGCCGATGCCGGGAATGCGTGCGAGCAGCTCGGGCGTCTCGTCGGTCGAGCCGTCGTCAATGGCGAGGATCTCGGCCCCTTCGCACAGGTACTTCCTGATCTCCTCGACGACGCCCGAGAGATAACGCCCCTCGTTGTGGATCGGGATAACGATCAGGTGCTTCATGTCGGTGTCGAGTCGCTCCGGTGCTTGACGAGGCGCACGCGGTTGCCGACGTCGTTGTAGCGGACTTCGTCCATGAAGCTGCGGATGAGCATGACGCCCCGGCCCGATTCCTTTAAAAGATTCTCATCGGCCGTGGGGTCCTCGAGGCCCGACGCGTTGAAGCCTGCCCCTTCGTCTTCGATCGTGATCTCGACCTTCTTCTCATCAATGGCGAGCTCAATGGTAACGGTCTTGGCGGGATCGCCCCTGTTGCCGTGCGTGATGGCGTTGCTCGCCGCTTCCTCGAACCCCATCCAAATGGCGAAGGTGTCGTGCGGACTGTAGCCGCGCGAGCCGAGCTCGCTACGGAGCCACTGGCGCACCGCGCCGATCTCCTCCAGTCGGCGGATGCAGAATGAGCCGGTCTCCTCGTGCAACGGCCCGGTCATACGTACCCCTGGACTCGCGCGGCGCTCAGAAGCGCTCGAGAGCTTCGGTCATGTCGTTCTTGATATCGAAGATCGTATCGAGGCGCGTGATCCGGAAAACTTCCATGATTTCCGGCTTGATGGCGGCCAGCCTGAGTTTGCCTTTTGCGGCCTCGACCTTCTTCTTGAGCGTGATCAGCTTGCCCAGCGCCGTGCTCGAGAGGTACTCGACGCCCTGGAAATCCACGACCAGTTTCAGGTTCGGCGTACTCTCGACCACCGAGTACATCTCCTCGCCGATCTCCTGGATGTTGATCTGATCGAGGATGTCCGACTCCTTGAACCGGACGATCGTCACATCGCCCTTCTCTTCGACGGTGATACGCTCGTATGAGCCGCCCATCCGCAACTCCTTTCTCGCACAAAGGTTGTGTTCTCATTCCGCCCGTTTCAGGCCGACTATTCAACATGACGGTCCTCGCGGTGTCAATCTCCATCTCGGGACAAGGAACCGACGGCAGGTTGATGATTGTTTCAATATGAGAGCACTGTTCAGTCCTTGAACGGTTCTGCGCCCACGCCCGTGACGGGCGTTTCCCCCTCAAGAGAGGGCGGCTTCCAGGGGAGGCTGCGGCGTTGGCACCGCTCTTGCTCCTAATATTCCCCGGTGACAGCTCAGTGGGGACAACCGCGATGGACCGCAGAATGACAGTAATCAAGACCGTTGATAAGGAGGGGCGCGAGGTCTTTACCTACCTCAAGAGCGCTGCGCCCCGTGAGCCGAAGAACGGACGACGCAGGAAACGCAACGAGGCGATCCGGGTCACGCTGAAGCTGCCTCGTTAGGCCCTCGAAATGACGCCCGCGACATCTTCACCCGCTGCAAAGCGGGCATTTTTTTCCGCCCACACTCTCCCCACAGCCAGGGAAGGCGGCTCAATTTCGCTGGAAGTAGCAGCAGCGACAATTATATGATGCGGCCCACAAGTGAGAAAGTACCTTGAGCGTGGGGAGGCCAATGAAACGCGCACTTATTACGGGCATCACGGGCCAGGACGGTTCGTATCTTGCTGAACTGCTGCTCGAGAAGGGCTACGAGGTCTACGGAATGGTGCGCCGCTCGAGCCTCGAGAAGTTCGAGCGGCTCAGTCATATCCGCGACCGCATCGAGATCGTGCAGGCCGACCTGCTCGACCAGCTTTCGCTCATCCAAGCCATCGAGGCATCCGAGCCCGCCGAGGTGTACAACCTGGCCGCGCAGTCGTTCGTGCCCACCTCGTGGACGCAGCCGGTGCTGACGGCGGAGTTCACGGCAGTGGGGGTGACGCGCGTGCTCGAGGCGATCCGGCTGGTGAACCCGAAGATCAAGCTCTACCAGGCGAGCTCGAGTGAGATGTTCGGCAAGGTGCGCGAGGTGCCGCAGAACGAGGAGACGCCGTTCTACCCGCGCAGCCCGTACGGCGTGAGCAAAGCCTACGGCCACTACATCACGGTCAACTACCGCGAGAGCTATGGCCTGTTCGCCGCGAGCGGCATCCTCTTTAATCACGAATCGCCGCGCCGGGGCCTCGAGTTTGTCACCCGCAAGATCACGAACGCGGCGGCGCGGATCAAGTACGGCTCGCAGGACGAGCTGCGGCTCGGCAACCTGGACGCGCACCGCGACTGGGGCTACGCCGGCGACTACGTGCAGGCGATGTGGTTGATGCTCCAGCAGGACGAGCCGCAAGACTTCGTCATCGCCAGCGGCGTCGCCCACAGCGTGCGCGACTTCGTCGAGGCCGCCTTCGGCCAGGTCGGCCTCGACTGGGAGAAGCACGTGGTGACCGATCCGGCCCTGCTGCGGCCGGCCGAGGTCGAGCACCTGATCGGCGACTCGACCAAGGCGCGCACGGTGCTTGGCTGGAAGCCCGAGGTGGACTTCGACGGCCTCGTGAAGCTGATGATGGACGTGGACCTCGAACGCGCCAAGGCGGCCAAGGAAGGCCGGAATCCAGGATAATCAGCCACCGATTTCCACAGATAACACAGATCGCACAAGGAAGAACGCGATGGCCATTCGGCCGTCGCGTTGATGAGTGCGCATCTCCGAAAATCTGTGGTTCATTGTTTTCCGGATCGGACCTATGCATAAGACGGTGATTGGCTCGAGACAGATGGTGCTTCGCGAGGCGGCGTTCGACGAGATCGTCGGCCTGCGCGAGGCGGTTATCATCGCGGGGACGGACCGCGACACGCCCGAGTTCCCCGGCGACCACGACGAGACGACCCGCCACTTCGCCGCCTTCGACGGCGACTGCACGCTGGGCTGTCTCAGCTTCATGCTCAACGAGTGGGAGGGCCACCCGGCGTGGCAGCTCCGCGGCATGGCCACCGAGCCCGAGTACCAGGGCAAGGGAATCGGACGGGAGCTGCTGCGGTTCGCCGAGGAGACGCTGAATCGCGAATCCGACGTGCAGCAACTGTGGTGCAACGCCCGGGTGGCGGCCGTCCGATTCTACGAGAAGCAGGATTGGCGCGTCGTGTCCGACGAGTTCGTCATCAAGGGCGTCGGCCCGCACCGCAAGATGACCAAGACGCTTGAACCGGCGTCCTAGTCCGCTCCGCCCTGTTCATCTTCCGCCTGCGCCCCCTTGACAATCAAGTAGTGCGCCTTGCGCTCGAGCACGTGCTCGCCGGTGATGAGCACGTCGGGCAGGGCGTCGCGAATCTCGTCGAGCGATGTGCCTCGAATGGCGACGACGGTGCGCGGATGCTCCTCCAGGAACTCCGCCACCTCGACCCCGTCGAGCTGGGGGATCACGCGCTGGCGCGCATAGTAGTTATACGTGCCAAAAGGAACGCCGCACGCGGCGAGCGCGTAGCCCTCACTGGCATAGCCCCGCATCTGCTCGCCCGCCACCTTGGGTGACATCGTGTCGTTGAACGCGGGCGTCAGGATGAGCGTGGCAACTCGCGAAAAGGCCAGGCCGGTGGCGACGAGGACAGAGGCAATGAGGACAGCGCGCTTTCGGGCGGCCGTGGAGCCGGGCAGCCACGCGGCAACGATGCCAAGAATGCCGAACGCAGCCAGCGCGACGGCCAAAGGAAGCATTGAGGCGGTCTTTCCCGGGAAGATGCGACGGCAGAGAAGTTGCGCCGCGACGCCCAAGGCGACGAGCAGGGCGGCAGCGATGGTTGTCTCGATCTTGAAGCAGTGCGACGCGCCCTCGTCGAGGGCGTGGCTGAGCCGGATGGCGGCGGCCACGGCGAGCGCGGGCCAGATCGGCAGGATGTAGACCCAGAGCTTGCCGCTGACGGCCGAGAGCACGACGAGATTCGTCACGGCGAGGGCCAGCATGAAACGGAACGCCACGGGATGGCGCCGCCTGAGCAGCGCGAAGCCGCACGGCACGAAGGCGACCCAAGGCAGGAACTCGACCGGCAAGTACGCGGCGTAATACCAGAAGGGCTTGGCGTGCGCCCACGCGTTGGCCATTCGGCCAAAGGTCTGGTGCACGATGTAGAGCCGCAAGACGTGTGGTCCCTCGACGAGGGCGAGCGCTGCGAGCCATGCGCCCACCACGCCGATCCCGATGAGGAACCCGCCGACAAACCAACGCGAGACCGCTTCTTTCAGACGCCTCTCCCACGCGAGAAAAGCAAGCACACCGACGAGCGGCAGCGCGACACCGTACGGCCCCTTCGTCATCACCGCCAGGGCACAGAAGACAAAGAACCACACGTACAGGCCGCGCCGTCCCGTCGTGTAGCCGCGCACGAATGCAAGCAGCCCGAGCACCATGAAAGCGACCATCATCAGGTCCATGCGCGCGATGCCCGTGGTCACGACGTACAGAAACGACGACGCCATGACCACGGCGGCGAGCCACGCCGTTCGCTCCGGCACGAGCGCCCGAGCAAGGAAGTAGGTCGCGACGACGCAGGCGAGGCTCAGCAGCCAGGCGATCACGTAGAGGACGAACTCGCTCTGGCCGCCTGTGAGCGCGGTGAGCCCGGCGACGAGCCAGAAGTACAGCGGCGGCTTCTGATCGAAGAACTCGCCGTTCAGGTACGGGGCGAACCAACGGCCGGTCTCGTGCATCTCCTCGACCACAGCCGCGTAGCGGACCTCGTCGAGGACCCAGAGCTTTCGTGCGGCGCCGAGCGGAAAAGTGAGCGCCGCTGCAACGAGAACCAGCAGCAGCACCCGGCGCCGCGTCATTGCTGCGCCCCCGGAACTTCTGCATCCTCGGCCTGCGCTTCTGCCTGGCCGAACCACGCGCGCAGTTTTTTCACGGGAAACCCGACGACAAACCAGTGCCAGACGACGAACGAGGTAACCAGCCCAATGTAGGCGCCGGCGAGCACGTCGCTCGGGTAGTGGAACTCGTTCATGAGGCGCTCAAACATCACCATCGCCAACGCCGCAAGGCAGATGATGCGCACCGAGCTTTTTCGCGCGAAGTACATGAAGAAGGAAATGGACACAGCGACGTCGGCGGCATCGCCGGACGGGAAGGAATGATACGAGTTCCACGTGAGCCGGAACGGGCGGAATCCTCCCATTTCGGCCTTGGGCCGGGCACGGCCGACGACAATCTTGAGGATGCGCACAAGCGCCCCCGCAAAGATCAGCTCCAGAGCGAGGACAATGAGCGCGACGCGCACCCACATCCGCTGCTTGCGGTCGAGGCCGATGATGAACAACAGAGCAAACACCGCGTACATCAGAAAGCGCGGCGCGCGAAGGACGAAGGTTGCCACGGCGCGCGCCGTCTCGTCTTGCCCGGCAGCGGCCTTGGCCCAATCAACAATCCGCTGCTCCCCGACAAGAAACGAGAGCGCCGCCAGCGCGCCGCAGACAAGCGTTGTCACGAGGATCGCGCGCATGAGCTTGCGCGTGTCGGAGCGGTACGTCAGCGCCCGGCTCTCATATTGGATAAATCGGGCCGGAACATCGTTTTGGTTGTGTGTGTCGTGTGGGGACACTGTCAAAGGGCCTGTTTCTTGTCGGCTAGCGATCTCTACAGGTTGAGTGTCCTTTACTCGATGTCGGCGTTAAGGCATCTGCGCTTTGCCGTGGAAAGCCGTGTTGCCCCGAAGGGGCACAAGGTCAATAGCCGTGGGTGGAACCCACGGGAGCAGGTCCACCACGAAACACCCGGTCCTGAAGGGGCCAAACTCGTAGCGCGTATGCCGCTCCTGTTCAACCCCTTCAGGGTTGAACGTGTTTCTTCGCGTATCCCCATCTCCTCACATCCCGCCCCTTCGGGGCGTGTTCAACACGCTGTGGCCGACTTCTTCAGAACTCATTTGACCCGGTCCGGCCTCGCGATGCTCCGGCGTCGGCCAACACAAACGCATCGTAGCCCGCTTCCGTTGCGTCACACTTTGGGCACTCCTTCCACAGGTGTCAATGGCGGTGGTACTTATCTACGAGCTCGGCCGTCTGCTTGAAGCGCTCCTTCAGGTCGAGGTAGAGCCGCCGGTAGATCGGGTAGTAGTCGTTGTAGATGGCGCTGTTCGCACGGTCCGGCTCGACCTCGCTCACGACGCACATCGTCGCCTCGCACGCTTCCTCGACCGAGGCGTATGCGCCGGTGCCGACCGCGGCGAGCAGCGCCACGCCGAACGCCGGCCCCTCGTCCTTGTCAATTGTCACGACGGGCGACCCGAACATATCGGCCTGCATCTGACGCCACAGCTTCGACCTCGCGCCGCCGCCCGAGGCACGAATCTGCTCGACGTTGACGCCCATGCTGCGGATGATCTCAAGCGAGTCGCGCATCCCATAGGTCACCCCCTCCATGACGGCGCGAGTGACGGCGGCCTTGTCGTGGCGCGGGCTGAGGCCGAAAAAGACGCCGCGCGCGAACGGGTCGGCGTGCGGCGTGCGTTCGCCGCTTAGGTAGGGCAGAAAGATCAGGCCCTCGCACCCCACCGGCGCCTTCGCCGCGTTGGCCGTAAGCACCTCGTATGGGTCCACGCCCTTCGCTCGGGCCTCGGCGACCTCCTCGGCGCCGAGCACGTTGCGCAACCACCGCAAAGAACCGCCGGCCGAGAGCATCACGCCCATCACGTGCCACGTTGCCGGCACGGCGTGACAGAACGTGTGCACGCGCCCCTGCTTGTCGAGGGGCGGACCGGCGTCCGCCACCGGCGAAGCGGTCGAGGCGAACACCACGCCGGAGGTGCCGATCGTGCTCGAGACGATGCCCTCGCGAACGACACCGTTGCCGACGCCACCCGCGGCCTGGTCCCCGCCGCCGCCCACAATCGGTGTCCCCTCCTTGAGGCCGGTTGCTTCGGCCGCTGCTGCGTTGATCCTCGTCGAGGGTTCAGGCGACTCAAAGACCTGCGGCAGCCATGCCACCGGGATCTCGAGCTTCTCGAGCACGTGGTCGGACCAGCGGCGGTTACTCACATCGAAGAGCAGCGTGCCCGAAGCGTCTGAGACCTCCGCTGCGAAGTCACCCGAGAGGCGGAACCGGACGTAGTCTTTGGGCAAGAGCACCTTGCTGACCTTGGCATAGACGTCCGGCTCGTGTGTGCGGAGCCAGAGGATCTTCGGCGCGCTGAAACCGGTCAGCGCCGGGTTGCACGTGTGCTTGATGAGCTCTTTGGCGCCGATCGTCTTGGTGATCTTGGCGCACTCAGCCGCCGTCCGCTGATCGCACCAGAGGATCGCCGGGCGCAGAACCTGGTTCTTGTCATCGAGGAAAACGGTGCCGTGCATCTGGCCGGATAGGCCGAGCCCTTTGACCTCCCCTGCCCCGACGCCGGAGCCCTGGAGCACCTTGCGGATGCTCTCGACGGTGGCGCGCCACCAGTCCTCTGGGTCCTGCTCGGCCCAACCGGGTTTCGGGTGATGCAGCGGGTACTCGACGGTAGCGGATGCGAGAACCTCGCCCTGCTCGTTGATCAGCAATGTCTTCGTGCCGGACGTGCCGACGTCAATACCGATGTACGCGCCCATGAGGTCAACTCCAGGCGAAATTGGTCAGTCTCGTGTGAGCGGGGAAACGCCCGCGAGCTTCGCGCGGTCCCGCCTCGCCCCCAGGTTCATGTTCTTGACACAGCGAGCACGGCCAGTGCCCGGGGGAAGCGCGGCTACCCTCCCAGACAGAACGCGGAGTCATGTTCCGCGCCCTGTTCGAGCCAGCGGCCGACAGCGCCCGGTTCGTTGGATGGATCGACCCACATCACACGCCTCAATTCGGGGAAGGAGCCAACCACAGCAGAGTAGTGCTGCTTGGCGGTTGAATCCAGCGATATAACAACCCCTTCCGTCTGCAGCGCACCCTCGACGAGGTGGGCATCCTTGCGGAAAGCGCGAGGTACGCTTCCGCTGATCTTTGTGTTTGCCAGTTTCGTGGCGAGGTTCTCCTTTTCGCCACTCACCACATCAACCTTGTCGCGAAGACGCATCTCAGCAAGCCACGACATGGAGAACAACGACTGGTGCCGCAACCATTCCACAGCCAACTGTGGAGTCATTGCTATATGGTGGCAGATTCGCAGGACAGCCTGAAGAAACTGCGTGGCATCGCAAGAGACTTGAGCCGATGCAGCTTTGCCTCCCGCGGCACGCGCAATCGAGGCGTCTATCACGAGCCGCTTCGATGAGACCTTCGGCGATTTAGCCACGGCTGGAACCGAGGAGAGATGAATTCAGATACGCTTGTTGTGCGTCAAGGCTCACTTGTCCAAAGTCGACAGGCCAATCGCCATAGGTTCCTTTATCGTCGAGCTCCGCTGTGCTGACTTGCGTGGATCCTCTGTTATCTTTGGGATCTCGGCGGAACCAATGGAGTCTGACGTTGTGGGGTTGAATCAGTCCCTCGGCGAGAGCTGACTGTAAGCCGAGAAGCAGCAGGGCACTATGTGTTTCAGCAACGATCCGTACACCGCGGTTTGCGGTTTCCACAAGGATATCGGCAAGTTCCAACTGTGCCATAGGATGTAGGTGAATCTCCGGCTCTTCAATGAAGACAAGCTGCCCCGGGACGGCCGCAAGCAACGCCACCAAGACAGGAAGGCTTTGTGACACCCCAAACCCGGTGTCTGCCACGTTCACGAGATCACGGGCCCCTCCCCTGACACCGCGCAGCAGACGGCCAACCTTCAACTCGATGTGAGTGTCATCGATGGTCCTTGCCATCACCTTCCAGGTGAGCCCCAGTTTCTCAAGCCATTGTCCGAGTTGTTTCTGCGCATCTGACTTGGACTTCTGCCAGAGTGCGATGACACTTGCCGTGTAGTCCTCGAACGTCCCCGGGAAGCTCGGCCCGGCCGCAGCGGTTGTCGGGTAGGTCCGCTTGGGGTTTCCGCGGAGCCCCGGCACATGGATGATGTTGCGAATACTGCCGGCGAAAGGAGAACTTGGAGTCAGACCTGTCTCCGAGATCTGCTCTCCGTTCGCGCCCTCCACATGGGGCCCTACCTGAAGGAAGCAGCGGCTTCTGCTCACCCGCCACTCTACCGGCTTTTCCATCGCTTCCCGGAATCGCCGGATAATCTCGGCAACGTTCGTCGGGACAGTCTTAACGATCTCCTCATGTGTCATCCCCAGACGCAAGACGGTGTCTTTCTGCATCGGGGCT
>CBDUSE010000019.1:0-26878 GCA_965369835.1 uncultured bacterium | reverse complement strand
CGGTCCACGTTTACTACGACAGCTGGTTGTTGACCATCGGTGCGGACGGCACGCCAAAGACCCGCGAGCTCGACGTGCCACTCCTCATGGAGCCCGGCCGCACGCGAGTACGCGGCGTGCTGTGGGGCGAGCGCACGGCCCTTCTCGTCAAGGAGGGCACCAGTGTCGTCCATGCGTTCACGCTGCCAGAGGGAACGCCCGTCCCAACTGGACGCGTGGAACGGTCACTAAAGAACCATTGTGTGGGTGACATGTTCCGCGGGAACGACGGCACGGTCTGGCTCTTCACACGCGGGGGGACCGGCGCCGCATACAGCGAGGGGTTCGTGGTGCTGAAGCCCGACGGTGGAGTTCTGTCAGGCGACAAGGCGCCTGCGCTGGAATGGGAGAGCGGCCGGACGCGGAGCCGGACGCGCTCGGTGCTGGTCGCTTCGGACGGGACGCTGTGGCTGGCGGAAGCGCACGGCGGCGTCGCGGCGTACCGAAGCGGCACGCTCACGCGGTTTGGCTGGCGCCAGGGCATCAAGAGGCCCTGCAACTGGCTTGCGGAAGGACCACGCGGCGAGATCTATGCCGGCCTGATGAGCGGGGCGACGTCCACGCTGTACGTCTTCCACGGGGGCAAGCCACCCAACGAACCCCCGGAGTGGGCCGAGCTGTGGCACGAGCACCGGCTGACGTGTTCGTCCATCGTGCAAGACGCCGGCGGCGCGATGTGGATGTGCCTCGCCGACCGCCCGAGCACGATCTCGCGGTGGGATGGCCGCGACTGGACCGAGATGTCGGTTCCGTTTGACACCGCCAGCGTGGTGTGGCTGCTGCCCGACGATCAGGGCTGTGTCGTCGTCCGCACGTCTCGAGGCAGGTACAGCTCGTACCTCGTCGAGAAGGACGTCGCAACGGGATACGACGGGTTGACGAACGCCATCGCGGCAGCGGTCGGCAAGGGCGCGCGACGGTTCTATTCGGGCTCGGACTTCCCGTGTTGCATCGTCATGGACGATGGGAAAATCTGGCTTGCGCAGGCGCGATACAGCAGCGTGGAGCACTTCGACGGCAAGCACTGGGACATGTTCAGGTTTGATTCCGAACGAGTTGCGCGCCTGGACCGGGACAAGACGTATGGGTTCGTTGTGTGCATGGAGTCAGGGAAGCGGTTCGGCTACGACCGAGGGCAGTTCGTGCGGCTTCCCGACGGCGAGCCGCTGCGGCGGCGCCACGATGAGCCGACCGTGTTCCCGTCGGTTGTGGGAGGGCACTGGATCAAGCCATCGTTCCGCCAACCGTTCATGCGATCGTTTGGCGGCACAGAGTTCGCGTGCGACTTCGCGGAGACGCCGTTCCCACGAGGCTTCACGCCACGCCTGATTCTCGAAGACGCCGCCGGCAATCTCTGGATTGACACGTGGGGCGGCAGGAACTGGCGGCGCGTGTTCATGAAGGAGATGGCTGGATTCAGGCTGAGAGTCGCCGATGTGCCGAAGCGAGTGCCGCGGTCATTGAACCTCGATGTGGAAGTGGTGCTCGACGATGAACCACAGGTCGGCTGGCGGGTGTTCTACCGGCTCAAGGATGGCGGGTGGCAAGGTGGCAAGCCCGGCCCGGAACTGAAGATCGAGTTTCCCGAGGATGGGACGTACGAGGTCGAGGTGATCGGAATGGGGCCCATTGGCGGCACGACGCCCAAGAGCTTGAAGTTCACGGTCGAGTCCAAGAAGCAGTAGCCACAGAGACCCGCGTCAGTGTGTTGGGCGACGAAGACCTCTCCCACCTCATCCACGACAAGATCAAGGCGCATCTGTAGAAGGACCTCTCTGCGAGCTCTGTGGCTCTGCGAGATGAATAAAACGAGCCTCTCGCATCCTCCTTCGCTCAAGCTACGGAGGACATGAAGGCGCGGAGCTCGCAGGGGAGATGCCTGTTGGACACGCCTCTCTTACCCGTCAGGGGCTTGGAGAGCAGCGTGGCGGAGCCTCGTGCCGGAGCGGCCGACAATCTGTTTGACAGGGGGCTGCGTTTCATCTAGCGTACCGGCCAGCCTGGGGGTATCAGGTTCCGGTCCTGCCCGCACATTCTGTTTCCGGCGCCTCAATGCCCCCTGTGCCGCAAGAAGGACGCAGACTGACTAATCCGAGTCTTTCGGGGTAGTGGAGGGTGCCTGTATGGACGCGAAAGAGGTCCTGGAACAGACCAAGAAGCACGACGTCCGGTTCATCAGCCTGCAACTGACCGACCTTTTGGGCATTACGAAGGAAGTGATCGTGCCGGCTGAGAAGTTGGGGGACGTTCTGAGTGACGGCGTTTGGTTCGACGGGTCGTCCATCGAAGGGTTTGCACGGATCCAGGAGAGCGACCTGTTCTTGAAGCCCGACCTGAGCACCTTCGCCATCACCCCGTGGTCGGCGGAGAACGGCAAGACAGCTCGGCTGATCTGCGATATCTACGGCGCGAATGCGGAGCCTTTCGAAGGCGATCCGAGGTTCGTCCTCAAGAAGGTCGTTGCGGAGGCGGCTGAGATGGGCTTCCGCCACAACGTCGGCCCGGAACCGGAGTTCTACCTCTTCCGCAAGGTGGGCGCGCCAAACGAGCACCCGCTCGACTCCGGCGGCTATTTCGATCTCTCGTCTCACGAGGGCTACGGGATCATCAAGGAGGTGATTGCCGCGCTCACAAGCTTCGGGATCAACGTTGAAGCAGCGCACCACGAGGTTGGTCAAGGCCAGTATGAAATAGACTTCGAGTACGGCAATTGCCTCGACGTGGCCGACAAGGTGCTCACGTTGAAGTACACCGTGAAGCGCATCGCTCAGATGCACGATCTCGTGGCGACCTTCATGCCGAAGCCGATTGTCGGCAAAGCCGGCTCCGGGATGCATATTCACCAAAGCTTGTTCGACATCAAAGCCAAGAAGAACGCCTTCTACAACAAGGATGATGAATACGGGTTGTCGAAGACGGCGTACCAGTTCCTCGCCGGCCAGATTAAACACATCAAGAGCATGTGCGCTCTGCTGTGCCCGACGGTGAACTCGTACAAGCGGCTCGTCTCCGGATTTGAGGCGCCCGTCTATATCACGTGGGCCCGGATGAACCGCTCGGCACTGGTACGGGTGCCGAAGTGGTCGAGCCAGAAGGGGGAATCGGCGAGAATGGAGTTACGCTGCCCGGATCCGACGTGCAACCCGTACCTGGCGTTCGCCGTCATGCTCAAAGCGGGGTTGGACGGGATTCGGAATGATCTGTCGGCTCCGAAGCCGGTGGAAGAAAACGTGTATGAATTCGATGACGAGGGGCTGATAAGGAAAAACATTGACCTGGTGCCCACATCGCTCTCCGAGGCGTTGGAGGAGCTGAAACGGGATGCGCTCATCCAAGAGGTGCTCGGGGAGCATCTGTTCGAAAGGTACGTCAGCATAAAATTAGAGGAATGGAACGAGTTTAAGACGCAGGTCACATCCTGGGATATCGAGAAGTACCTGGACGTTTATTAGGGATGAGTCTGGAGCCTGCTTCGGTTTGGCGTTGTCCGCCTGCATCTGGGGGATGCAATTTGCAGCCGCTTTGTCGGGGCAATGGTTGAGGGGTCTCCACGGCTTGCTGCGGGCTTCTGCTGCCGTGCCGACGGCAGCGGTGGCTCACACAGCTACAATGTCAGGATGGGATGACCTCGTCACAACTACAACAGGGGGAGTGGAGAGTGGAAGACAGACGCATTGAGCTCAATCCGAATAAGATCGTTCAGTATCTCGGGAAGCCGTCAGAGGAGTTTGCCAAGAAGGACCTCATCAAGTTCATTGAGGAAAATGAAATTGAGACAATCAATTTCCGGTATGTGGCCGGGGACGGGCGGCTCAAGACGCTGAATTTCATGATTACAAGCAAAGCCCAACTGGATTGCCTGCTCTCGCAAGGGGAACGGGTGGACGGTTCGAGTCTCTTCTCGTATATTGATGCCGCCTCAAGCGATCTGTACGTGGTCCCCCGCTACAAAACGGCCTACGTAAACACGTTTGCGAGTATTCCGACGGTTGATATCCTGTGCTCTTACTACACAAAGGATGGCGTGCCCCTGCCAAGCTCTCCTGAGAATACTGTGAGAAAGGCGCATGAGGTATTGAAGGCCAGCACCGGGCTCAGCCTCGAGGCCATGGGAGAGCTGGAGTATTATGTTGTGTGCGACAAGCAGCATCTTTATCCCGCGCCGCCTCAGAAGGGGTATCAGGAGTCCTCCCCGTTTTCCAGGTGGGAGCAATTGCGCTATGAGGCGATGGAGGCCATTGCTCAAGCGGGAGGAAAGATAAAATACGGTCACTCCGAGGTCGGCAATATTCGCGGCGAAGAGCATGACATGGAGCAGCACGAGATCGAGTTCATTCCCGTGCCCCTGGAGGATGCGGCCGACCACATCACAATCGCGAAGTCCATTTTGAGGGTGCTTGGGAACAAGTATGGAGTTGTAGTGAGCTTTGCCCCGAAGATCGTCGTTGGGCATGCCGGCAGCGGCCTTCACATTCATACGCGCCTGATGAAGGACGGCAAGAACGTGATGATTGACGGAAACGGGCTCAGCGATATCGCCAAGAAGGCAATTGCCGGGTACCTGAGCCTCGCTCCTTCCCTCACGGCTTTTGGCAATACGGTCCCGACTTCGTTCCTCAGATTAGTCCCGCACCAGGAAGCGCCGACGAATATATGCTGGGGCGATCGAAACCGGTCGGTGCTGATCAGGGTCCCGCTGGGATGGCTCAACGTCAAGGACATGGTCAAGCATGCCAATCCACAGGAAAAGGGGGAGCTTGCGGAGTTTCCGGATAGCCAGACGGTGGAGTTTCGCTGTCCGGACGGGTCGGCCAACATCTACTTTCTACTGGCCGGCTTAGCCGCGGCGGCCCGGCACGGGCTCGAGATGCCGGATGCGCTGGAAGTGGCCGAAAAACACTATGTGGACGTGAATATCTTCTTGCCTGAGTATAAGAACCTTCAGGAGAAGTTGCCCCAGCTACCCGACTCATGCTGGGAATCGGCCGAGTGCCTTCTGAGAGATCGCGCGATCTACGAGAAGGACGGCGTATTCTCGCCCGTCGTCATTGAGGGGCTGGCACGGATGCTCAAGGGCTATGACGACAAGGATCTGAGCGAGAAATCATACGGCAGGGGCGACGAGATCAAGAAGCTAGTGGACGAGTACTTCCATTGCTCATAGCAGCGAAAGGCGACCCGGCTCGGCATGCGCCGTGTCCTTCAACATGTGGCCCGGAGAGGATCGCTACGCCGGACCATTCGCCGTTATCGGGCGAACACCGTTGAGCCGCGAAGCGGCGAGATGGTAGTAGACACGGGCGTCAGCCCGTGGGGAAAGGCGCGAAACAAAACCCGGAGCCCCGCAGGGGCGACTGAACGATCAGTCGCCCCTGCGGGGCTCTGTTTTATTCATTGGGGACCGCTTTCCACGGGTTTGTCCTCCGACGCTGGCCCGCCTCCGCCAAGGCTGCGGCGGGCTCGTGCGTCGTCGGCCTGCACCCGTGGCTACTCACATCACGCCCCTTCGGGGCTTCACTTGTGGGTGCTTATTGGGTCGTCTCCCGTGGGATGTTTGCGGGGGCGAGGCGCACGTGCGGGAATCGCTCGTGGTCTGGGCGATCTCCGAGGGCCGCGGTCGAGAAGCCGTGCCTTCGGCGGGTAAGCCCGTTGAAACGGGCTCGATGTGGAAAGGTGTGCTCGCCGCTACACCAGCCCTGAAGGACTGGCCTATGAGCAAGACAAGCCCGTTGAAACGGGCTCGCCATCAGGACGTGCGCCGTTCGGGATACCAGCCCTGAAGGACTGGCCTACGAGAACAACAAGGCCGTTGAAACGGCCTCATCTTAGGCGGGAAACTGTCCCTGTTTCCCTACGGCTACTCAGGTTCCTCGTCGTCCGCGGCCGACTTCTTTGGGGGAAAGGTCGGCATCTCGTCGAGCATGCTCGCGCGCTCGGCGACGACAGAAACCTTACGGGACTGGCCTTTTGCCAGCTTCTCGTCAGGTCCCTTGGAAGGATAGTAGATCAGCAGATCGTCAAGAACGGTGACGCAACTGCCGTCAGGCAGGGTCCTGTGCACGCCCGCGGAGACAATCTTGAAAGGCAAAATGGCCATGGCCGGGCGACAGTGGCCCTGCCGCTCGAAAAAGCCGATGTCACCGTTGGCAGTGACACTGAACGTCAATTTGACCTTGCCGTCGGGAAGGTCCTCGATCGTCAAGTCCTGATCGTAGCCGGGGTCCTTTTCCTTGGCGAGTCGTGCCTCCCACGCGGGATCACCGTAGAGCAGGGTGACGTGGACGCAACGAGCGTAGCTCTGCCTGGACTCATCATCCAGGGTCTTGTCTTGCATCACCGCATTGAGACCGGCTTGCGTATTGAGATAGACCGCCTGGGCAAAGGAATAGCGTCCCTGCAAGTCAAAGAAGTACTCCGCAACGCCCCAGGCCCAGCATTTCCTTGTCTGCGTCGTGATATGACCGAAGAACTGGTTGACGCCGCCGCTGTGCATCCACGCCAGGCACATGCAGTCGGTGTGCGAGACATGTGCGATCAGGCAGTTACCCGGCGAGTAGTAGATTTTCGCATTGTCGGTGCGTATCGAGTGGCGCTTGTCCTTCGTGTCAATGCCGACGAGGGTGGCTTCGGGCGCGCTGACGATGCGGCCGCTACGGTAGCTATAGCCCATAGCCCAGTCGCGCTCTGTGGCGTGGCCGCTGGAGCTCACGATATGGTAGGTGTTGCTGTTGGCAGCCTGGACAAACCGCTCCGTGGTGTCCTGGGGGCCGTCGTCGTGCTTCTCCGGTTCTTTCCCCGGCTGTTTCGTTGTGTAGGCGCCCGCTACGCCCTCAGAGAAAGAGAGGCCGTTGCGAAACCATCCAAGCCAACCGCCTCCGACATGGCTCAAACCGTTGGCCACGACGAGCGGCTTGGCGTTGATCATGCGCATCGCGTCGTCGGTATTGTGCGCGGTGAAGATCGCCCAGACAGCGTCGAGATACTGGTCGGCATCTATCGTACGGACCATCTCGATCATTTGCATGCAGCGCTGAACGCTCTTGAGCTCATCGGGCTTCGCCAACACGCAGACGTAACGCGGCGAGAAGTACTTCAGTTGCCGCAGCGCAACACGTGGGTCATCCCCCTCGTACACAAATACCTCGGCCTGGTACTTGGCACAGAGAGCCTGAAGCACCTTGCTCCACTCCGGGTCGCTTCGGGTGTCCCGGCTGACAACGACCGCGTAGTTGATGGGAAACGTGGCGTCGGGGTATTCGATCTTCTTGGGGTCGAACCCTTCTGCCGTGATGATGGGCCGCTGCAACGGCGGCTCGACCAGCTCAACGACGGACGCTTCGGTCGGCTCAACAGTGGACGCTTCGCTCGGCTCGATGGCAGACGCTTCGGTCGGCTCCGCCTCATCAGGCTCAGCCTCACCAGGTGTGGCCGGTTCAGCCTCATCCGGCACAGGCTCATCAGGTTTGGTCGGTGTAGCTTCCTCGGGCGTGGCCGGCGTATCCTCCTCGGGCGTGGCCGGAGGCTCCAATGCCTGCTCTTGTTCCGGCTCGTTGACCGGTTCGGTATCCCCGGCGCCGCTTCCGCAACCAAGCGAGATACAGACGCAATACAATAGAACCGTCATCATACCGATGTGCCACGCTCGCCTTCGCATCGTGTTTCCTCCCCTCTGTTGCATGGTTCATGTGAAGCCATCATCCGACATTCTCATCGAGAAGTCCACCGCTTAGGCTGCCGAAATCTCGATCGCACACCGAATCATCAACACACCAAGCCGGCGGTAGGCTCAACTGGAGCGCCCTGGCGCGCAGCGTCGAGACCTACCTCATGGGCCGCGCGTACGTCCCAACCGGAGGCGACGGCGATCTGGCGCGCGTGTGACCACGCCGGTGAGCTCGAACCTCGATTGATTAGCGAGAAGTACCTTTGGACTTGACGGGCTTGCGTGGCTTCCTTTTTGCCGCCTTGTACAGCGCCTCGCTTTCTCTGACAACAAGGCCTTCGTCAGGGGCATAGGCCATCTTGGAGAACCGGAGATCGGCAGGAGCTACCAAGGGCTGGTTCTCTTGTTGCAGACGCCGCGCTGCCATGCGGCAGTAGCTCGGATCAATCTCCACACCGATGCTGTTCCTGTCGGCCTTCATGGCGGCAACCATGGTCGTGCCAGTCCCACAGAACGGATCCAGCACGGTGTCCCCAAAAAATGAGAACATCCTTACCAGGCGATATACGAGTTCCAAGGGAAACGGGGCGGGATGGTTCTTGGTTGAGGCGCCCGACATGTTCCAGAACTGCTGGAACCACCCGGCATGTTCCTCCTTGCTGATCTTGCTGAGCTCCCGCTGCTTCTGCGTCGGGCGGCGATAACCGCCCGGCTTCCGCTGCATCAGAATGAACTCGATGTCGTTCTTAATGATTGCGTTCGGCTCATAGGGTTTCCCCAGGAACTTACTCCCTCTCTCAACCTCGTAGCTGGCATTCGCGATTTTGTGCCAGATGATCGGATTGAGATTGTCGAACCCGATCCGCCGGCACATCACGCATATATCCGCGTGCAAAGGCACAACAACGTGCCGGCCATGCTTTCTGCGGGAGAGGCATACATCCCCAACCACACAGACGAGCCGCCCACCCACGACCAAGACACGAAAGACCTCCCGCCAGACTTGCTCAAGCTCTGCGATAAACGCCTCGTAATCCGAGACATGCCCGAGCTGAGCCTCGTTCTCGTTGTATCGCTTCAGCGTCCAATATGGCGGAGAAGTAACAACAAGATGAACCGACTCATCCTCGATAAACGGCATGGATCGCGCATCACCTTGAATCAGGTGATGGGTCGTGCCGTTGTCCTTAGCGCTCATAGCGACAACGTCTCCAGATCAGTCAGCATAGGCGGCAACCTGGGCCCGCAACGAGCGCGCGAACGCCTCAAAAGTGAGATCATCGGCCGGTTGCTCATACACGCCTCTTCGACCCCCTTTCCGGGTCGCCATAAGAAACGCCGCAGCGTCGTAGTGTCTTTCTCTCACAAGCTTCCGGCACAGAAGCTCATACCTCTTAGCATACGAAGCGTTCGCGAACTCGGGAGAATACCTCGAAGTGTGGTTCTCTGACGCTGACCGGAGCACGAGAACGCTCGCAGTCCTCGAGAAGGAAGAGATACCCCAACCAAGGTCGCACCGTCTTGTTGAACGCCCCTTTTCTATAGGCAGTCCACAGGTCGAGCGCGCTTCCCAAGGCTTCTTCAGTTCGGTTGTTGAAATTGTTGCCGAAAGAAGGTCCGACCTAGGATTTCACCTCGATAGCGAGGATCAATTGCTCATTCTTAACGGCTATGAGGTCCCATTCTTTCGTGGGCCTGAAGAATCCCGGTAGCTCAAGACAACGTTTACGGAATATGAACTTCTCCTCGATGCCCGCCATCAAGATCAGGTCGGTAAAAAGACCTATGAAGCCGTCCATCTGAGCGCCGCCGGTCACGGCACCTCTGGCACCTCGGTCCTTCCGACCCGATTCTCGCTGCCTCTTGGTTTGCTTCTCGCGCGTTCTCCAGAAATGGGCCACTGCTTTCGCGACCCATTCCGTAACATCCTTGAGATTCTTCACAGACTATGTCTCCGCACAGGCGATAGGTGCACAACACCTGTCCAAACTTTAGCGTGCCCATCTAGCCGTGTCAAGACGCCGCCATCTCGTCTCGCCCGGGCCAAGCCTGGCAGGTTCCTATTCAGGCACGCTGGCCAGCGGTGTCCCCGGACTCGGCGAAGACGTTGACGATGGCGGGGTCGAGGGCGTCGAAAGAGGCGAGCCATTCGCGGCGCTCATCGCGGAGCTCGCGGCCGGCACGTTCGATCTCGTCGGTCGCGTAGAAGTTGGCGAGGTCGAAACGGTCCATGTCGAGGCCGGGGATTTCCTGGGGGACCTCGTAGCCCCAGAACTCGTCGGGCTGCCAGGTGATGGTGCCGCGGGCGATCATCTCGATGATGCGGGCGCTGTCCTTGACGCTGATCTTGACGCCCCGGTGGTCGCCGCCGACCCAGCCGGTGTTGAGCAGGTAGCACTGGATATCGGGATTCTTTCTGAGGAGATCGAGGAAGATGTTGCCCTCGTCGGCCTCGCTGCCGACGATAAACGGGTTGGTGCCGACGACGCGCTTGGACTTGCCGGCCTGCGTGGGGTCGCCGGCGGAGGTCTCGATAGACTCGCCGAGCATGAACGCGGCGGCGCCCCACTCGGGCGAGAGCTTCATGACCGGCGGCACGGTGTGGAAGTGGCGCGTGATGAAGACGATGTTGTGGACCCTGTCGAGATCAACCGACTCGTCGGTAAAGGCGATGTCGTGGCGATTGACCATGGCGCGGCCGTTCGAGGTGAGCGAGGCGTCGTCGAAGTCCACGACGTTGTCCTCGCCGAAGACGCGGACGTTCTCGAGGATGGCGCGCGGCGAGATCGCGGCGGCGTAGAGCAGCGGCTGGTCGTCGGGCTTGAGGCCGTCGGTCTTGATGTAGTAGCACGCCTCGGTGCCGGCGGCGCGGCCGTCGGGCTGGATAATCACCACGTCGTCCTGGCGGATGACCACGCCCTCGGGCCAGCGCAGCCAGTGGTGATGGCACGAGAGCGAGGTCTTGCCGGTACCGCTCAGGCCGAAGAAGAGGAAACCGACGTCTTCGAGCTCGCCGTCCCGCTTGACGCGCACGACCTTGCTGCCGGCGTGCAGGCCGAGGCAGCCGTCCTTCTTCACGGTGTACATGATCTGGCGGAGCATGCTCTTCTTGATCTCGCCCTTGTAGTCGGTGCCGAGGGCGATGGTGATGCCGCGGTCGGGGAAGACGAACACCTTGCGCTCGCGCCAGTCGGGCAGGGCGATGGTGATGAAATCGGGCTGCTTGCCTTCGGTCGGGAAAAGTGTGGAGCCCCACATGAGGGGGAGGCGAGCGAACTTGGCGTCCACGTAGATGCGGCACGCCTTCTTGAACCGCTCATCCATGCACATCGTCTTGTCGAGCTGGATCATCGTCTTGTCACTGATCGCATGGAAGGCCTGGCGCAACGTCTCGCGGTCGTCCTCGTCGAGCTTGTCAAAGATGACCTCGGTGAACTTGGCGCTCCGGTTGCGCACGCGCGAGATGACGGCAATGTTGCCGAACTGGGTGATCTTGCCGTCCTGGCGCAGGCACATCTCGCGCAGCTCGGCGTCTGAGGGGTTGTTCATAATGTTCTTCGGGTTGAATTCGAGATCAAGGATCTTCATGGCATACCCTCCTTGGGCGTACTCCTGCCGGATACGTTCCGCCGGATGTTTGCTGACTCAAGTCGAGGCACGCGACGACGCGTGTGTACGGACACGATAGCCGGAGCCGGCCGAGATGTAAACCTTGAATGATGGCGGGGCGCAGATTGTGCCGGGGTTCGACGGCGCGGCCGGTGACCGCGCGGCAAAACGGTGGCGCACGGCGAGGCAGATGCTACACTGCCGGCCATGCCGGAATCGTGGACAGCCGAGTACGTTGTCATCGCGGGCGTCATCGCACTGGCGTCGTTTACTCAGGGCACGCTGGGATTTGCCGGTGGGCTGACTTCGATGGCGCTTCTGCCGCTGGTGATTCCGTCGAAGGTGGCGGTGCCGCTAGTGGCGGTGTGCCTGTTGCCGAACACGATACTGATCATGTGGCACTGCCGTCGGTCGGTGCGGTTTTCCGACGTGCGGCTGATGATCCCGAGCCTGCTCGTGGCGGTGCCGATCGGCGTGTACGTGCTGTCGGCGCTGCCCGACGAGGCAATCCGGCGCCTCCTCGGCGCGCTGATCGTGCTGACGGCGGCACGGATGCTTTTAGGCCGGGCGGGGCGGCATGCGCGAGTGCACCCGGCGTGGGCGATCGCGGCCGGCGCGGGTACGGGCGCGTTGGGAGGCGCATTCAACGTCGGCGGCGCGGCGATGCTGTTCTACTTTCTCGCCCACGACTGGGAGAAGGACCGGATCAAGGGCAACTTCGCGCTGCTCGGCACGATCAACATCATCTCACGGCTCGCGCTCTTTCGCTTCGACCCAATGCTCGACGAGCCGATTCTCAGCAACGCGATCCTCGTTGGGTGCCTGCCGCTGCTGCTGGTCGTCGTTGTCGGGACGCTTGTCGGCTCACTCGTGTACCGCCGGATCAATCAGGTGCTTTTTCGGCGACTCGTGCTCGCCGCGCTCATCGTACTCGGCACTCTACTCGTGCTGAAGTAAAGGCGCCAGCGTACAAGCGCAGGCCACCCTTCTGCGTGATCCATGAAGGTCGGTGCGCCGCTCCCCTACCCGTCGAGGACGCGGCGGACGGTGGCGAGGATTTCGGTCGGGATAAAGGGCTTCGGGAGGATCGCGCCGCCGGCCTCATCGAGCGCGCGTCGGTCGTCGTCGCGGACCGCCTGGCCGCTGCAGAGGATGATCTTGGCGTCGGGCCGCAGGGCGCGCAGGACGTGGCGAGCGAGCTGGGGCCCGCTCATGCGGGGCATGGTGGTGTCGGTGATCAGGAGGGCGATCTCATCGAGATGGCGCTCGTAGATCGAGAGCGCCTCCGCGCCGTCCGAGGCGGTGAGTACCGTGTAGCCGGCCTCCTCGAGTGCGGCCTGGCCAAGCTCGAGTACGGCGGGCTCATCGTCAACGAACAGGACGGTCTCGCTCCCCCGCTGGCTGAGCTGGGTGGCCGGCTCGTCTTCGCGTCGAACGGCGGCATCCGTGGCCGGAAAGCGCAGTCGGAAGACGGTGCCCTCGCCGGGCGTCGAGTCCACCTCGATCGTGCCGCTGCTGTCCTCGACGATTCCGTAGACGGTCGAGAGGCCGAGGCCGGTGCCCTTGCCGGCTTCCTTAGTGGTGAAGAACGGCTCGAAGATGCGCGCCTTGGTCGCTTCGTCCATGCCGCAGCCCGTGTCCTCGATGGTAAGCCGGACCCACTGCCGCGCGCCGGGCTCGCCGCTCTCCGGCTGGGGGGCCTCGTCGAGTTCGACGGTGTCGAGCCGCACGGTGAGCGTGCCGCCTTCGGGCATGGCGTGCGCCGCATTGACGCAGAGGTTCATCACGACCTGGTGCATTTGCGTCGCGTCGGCCTCGATGTACGGGAGAGCGTCCGGGAAGGCCGAGATGATCTCGATGTGCGCCGGGAGCGTGCTGCGCAGGAACTTGATGCTCTCCTTGACGATCGGCCCGAGGAGAATCGGGCGCCTCTCGGTTTCCACTTGGCGGCTGAAAGTCAGGAGCTGCCTGACCAGGTCCTTAGCGCGGGTGCCGGCGCCGGCGATGCGGTCCACGTACCGGTGCAGCGGGTCCTTTTCGTTGAGCTTCGGGAGCACGAGGTGGGCGAACCCGAGGATGGCGGTGAGCAGGTTGTTGAAATCGTGTGCGATCCCCGCCGCCAGGGTGCCGATGGACTCCATCTTCTGGGCCTGGCGAACCTGGCGCTCGAGCTCGACGCGCTCGGTCATGTCGCGCGTGATCCCGATGATGCCGACCACGGCGCCGGTCGAGTCACGGAGCGGCGCTTTCGTCGTGATGGCCTGGATCGTCCGGCCGGCAGCGCTCGCGAGGGTGTCCTCGATATCGCTCAGGGTGTCGCCGCTTTCGATGATCGTCCGATCTTCGCCCCGGATTTTACTCGCCACTTTCACGGGGAAGAAGTCGAAGTCAGTCCTACCCGGGATCGCCTCGCACGGAACGCCGAGCAGCTCGGCGAAGGCGGGGTTGGCCGCGAGATAGACCGAGTGCTTGTCCTTGATGTAAAGGAAATCGGGTGTGCCGGCCCAAAGCGCTTCCTGCTCCTCGATCTTGCGGCGCAACGCCTCCTCGGAACGCATCCGCATCAGGAACGCGCTGAGGCTCTCGGCGGCCACCGACAGCACCCGGAGCTCGCCGTCCTCCCACCGATGCGGAACACTGCAATGAGCCAGCCGGATGAAACCCCAGAACTGCCTGTCCACATCGAGGGGAAGCAGGAGGACCGACTCGATCTCTTCCTCGGCTAGCACGGCTCTCTCCTCGGGCGGCAGCGTCTTGACGGTCCCCTGGACCGGCAATCCCATCGAGAGCATATCGTGCCACCGGACGAGCCACGGGCCGTATGGCATCGTCTGGGGGATCGGGCTCTCCTGACGGCACCCGGATTGGGTCCAGTTGTAGCGCCGCCGGAACCAGAGCTCCCCTTCAGGGGTTGTGAAGTTCTCAAAGACGCTGACGTCGTGGACGTTGTTGATCTCGCCAAGGTGCCGGAGGAACCCCGCGATGGCCACCTCGGAGGTCCTCGACATCAGGAGCGACCGGGTGCAAAGCGACATCGTCTCCTGGTACCGGTCTCCGTCCTCCTTGGGCCGGGTCGTTTCAAGCCGCTCGGTGACATCGCGAGCCGCCCCGAAGATCCCGGCAACCTTTCCGTCCGGAGCCACAATCGGCGATGCTGTAAGCTGGATGTGCTTCCTCGGGCAGCCAGGGGTATCAATGAAGATGACTTTCTGCGCCATCTCGCCTGAGGAAAGGACTCGGCGGTCGGGCTCGCTATGGGACAGGCCAAGCTCCGGTGGGAAGAGTACGGAGTCGGTGCTGCCGACGACCCGATCCGGGTCGAGGCCCATCAGGTCGGTCCAGGACCGGTTGGCCCAGAGGTAAACGGAGTCGGGGCCCTTTATGAAAAAGGGGTCCGGTATCGCGTCAAGAAGGGCAACCGATAGCCCGAGGACGCTCCCTAGATCGAAACCCGAAGTCTTGCTCGGCATAGCGCGACCTTCCGGGCGTGTGGGATATGCACCTTTCATGCCAAGGCGCACGTTTGGCCAGGGAAACGGCCGTCTCTGAGAGGGAAAGACCAGCTCAAGCCTGCCGGGTTCTCGTCTTCGTGCGCCTCTCTGCACGCCTACGGCGTTGTGCGGTTGAGATCGCGCGGGAAGAGCGATGCCTCGCGGATATTGGGGAGCTCGAGCAGGCGCGCGGTGAGGCGCTCGGCGCCGATGGCGAGCCCGCCGTGGGGTGGGATCCCGTACTTGAAGGTCATAAGGTAGTCGGAAAAATCATCCGGGTTGAGGCCGAACTTGCGCATGTTGTCCACGAGCATGCCGTACTCGTGGATACGCTGGCTGCCGGTGGTGATCTCGAGCCCGTTGTAGAGCAGGTCGAACGAGCGGGTCGTGCCCGGGTCGTCGAAGTCGGGCATCGTGTACATGGGCCGCTTCTCGATCGGGTAGTGCGAGACGTAGACGAGCGGTGCGCCGTGCGTCTTGGCGAAGTGCTGGCACAGGAGGCGCTCGCTCTCGGGATCGAGGTCGTGGATGTCCTCCTGCGTGTAGTCGAAATCGTCGATGAGGATCTGGAAGGCTTCCTTGAGCTTGATGCGCGGGATGGCGTCGAACTTCGGCGCCGTGACGCCGAACTTCTCGAGCACGTCGCCGCAGGTGGCCTCGACGTGGTTGAACATGTGCTTGAGGCACTCGATCTCCATGTCGATCACGTCCTGCTCGTCGGTGATAAAGCCCATCTCGTAGTCGAGCGACATGTACTCGTTCAGGTGCCGCGGCGTGGCGTGCGGCTCGGCCCGATAGACGAACCCCACCTCGTAGACGCGCTCAAACCCGCTGCCGACCATGATCTGCTTGTAGAACTGGGGCGACTGGGCCAGGAACGCTTTGCCGCCGAAGTACTTGATCTCGAATACGTTGGCGCCGCCCTCGGTGGCGCCGCCAACGATCTTCGAGCTCTTGATCTCGGTGAAACCCTGGCTGCGCAGGTACTCGCGGAAGGCCCAGATGAACTCGGCCTCGACGCGCCAGATGTCGCGGATGTCGAGGTGGCGCAGGCTGATCGGGCGGTAGTTGAGGATGGTCTCGAGGCCGAGCTTGCTCACTTCGAGCTTCTGGTTGATCTCGATCGGCGGTGTGTCCTTGACCGCCACGATCACGTTGATCGCGCTGGCCCGGACCTCGACGCCGCCGAACGCGCGCTCGTCGGCCCGGACCTCGCCCTCGAGCTCGAGGACCGATTCATGGCCGATGCCGCTCAGATCAATCGTCTCCTTGTCGCACACGCACTGGATGAGGCCCTTGCGGTCGCGCAGGATCAGGAAGTTGATCGCGCCGAGCTCGCGGATCCGGTGGGCCCATCCCTTGAGCAGAACTTTTTGGCCGATGTGGTTCTTTGCCTCGCTCGTCAGCGTGCGTTCCATCGTGATGCCTCCCCGCGGGATTGTTCTCGTCGTGCTGCCCAGCAGGCCGCTGGGCCGAGCGCCATGTTTAGGAGAACGCCGCGGGAGTGTCAACGTTTTTGACGTTCACGACACGGTGGGCAGCTGTCCATGGACACTCGGCTGATGTACGCTCCATTGGAGAAGCACACCGCGCGACGGGAGAGACGTGGTGCGGATGTGAGCACGTCAGCCCGAAGGGCCAGCGGACCGAAGGTCCGCTGGAACCTAGCCCGCGGCGAAATCCCCGGGTACGCGTCGGTGAAACCGAACCTGAGCCCCGAAGGGGCGACAGGCCGTGGTTGTGTCGCCCCTTCGGGGCTCATGTTTATCCGGGGGCGCGTACCTGGCCCTCACGGGCCAGGCTATGCTCTGCCGGGCCTTCGGCCCTTCCGCGTCGACAGAGCGAACCGCTATGCGCCATGCGCGGGTCGGCCGCGCTCAGCGTGCGTGATCGCAGCTTGAAGGGAGTCCTACTTGAGTACGGCCGTCCACGCGGCCAGGGCACTGATTACTGCCGCCAGCCCTGACACAAGGGCAATCAGCCATAGCCAACCGGCGAGATAACTCCGGGCGGCATGTTGAATTCGTTCGATCACGACTTGATCAACATGAAGCCACTCGCCACCCGGTGGGACAACCCTGTACGTCTCATCTAGGCTGCACCCTAGTGTAGTGTCTCACGCAGTTGATGGATTATGCGGGACAACCGTTGCTCGTTCACTCTGGGGAGGATGTCTCGGACTTCCCCGGTCCGTGTGAATCTCCTCGATGCGTACATAATCAACTCCAATTGCGAAGCAGTACACTAGGGCATGGGCTAACTCCCTCAACTTCACTGACCTCTCGTTCGGCTTCAGGCCCCTGTCGTTCATGATCCTACTGATTCTGCGCTGAGCGGTCAGCGCCAGGCACAAGAACCTCATCATGACGGCCCCCTCGTCTGGCACCCGTCCTCAAGCTCCATCCCCACCATCTCGGCCACCTCGTCCGCGTCGCGCTCGCGTTCGCGGCTCACGCCGGCCGCTAGAGGCCGGTTTCGGGCGCAGATCCGGGGATGGACCAGAGCTCGCCCCCCGCGTCGAGGAGGTGGAACACCGCCCGCCCGTCCTCGGAGACGCCCAGCGAGGCACGGGGCTTGCCCTTCTTGTCGGACACGCCCACCACAGCGCCGTGCTTGCCCGCGGTCAGCAGAACGGCGCTCTTACCGTTCTCGTCGGATACGCTCAGTACCACATCCTCCGACTCGAACACGAACACCCCGAAGCGGCCGTTGCCCTTCTCGTAGCACAAGTCGAGCCTCGGCCCGCCCTTGGTCGCGTATAAGCTGGCGCGGATCTCGCCATTCTCGTCGTACAGGTCCAGCCCCGCCGCGCCCCTGAACAGGCCCAGCCGCGCGCGGCAGTTCCCCTGCCCGTCCACCAGAACGAACTGCCGCGCCTGCACGGTACCGTGCCCGCCGCCGCCCGCCAGGGCGACGACGAGCGCACTTATCGCCGCCACTGCCACGGCGACTAGGCAAACGACCAGCACGGCATGGCCGCGGCCGCGAGCCTTCTCCAGCTTCTCCAGACGTTCCTCGGTTGTCATGGCGGTCTCCCTTCTGTCTCCCGTCCTCAAGCTCGATCCCCACCATCTCGGCACGCTCGCACGCGGCGCGCAGCTCGTCGCCAGCGCGCTCGCGTTCGCGGCTCAGGCGGACCGCTAGTAGCCGCGTTCGGGGCCGAAGATCAGGGCGCCGACCAGATCGGCTCGCCTTTCGCGTCGACCAGGCGCAGCTTCGGCCCGGTCTCGGCCACGACCAGTCCGGCGCGCAGCTCGCCCTTCTTATCGCACAAAACCAGGACCGGCCCGTCCTTGAGCACGCCCAGCGTGACGCGGGGCTTGCCGTTCTCGTCAAACAGGTCCAGCCGCGGCGTGTCCTTGTTCACGACCAGCACGGCGCGGGGCTTGTTGTTCTCGTCGTGCTGCCCAGCAGGCCGCTGGGCCGAGCGCCATGTTTAGGAGAACGCCGCGGGAGTGTCAACGCTTTTCCCGAGGAGTGCGACAGGAGGAATGAACCACGGGGAACACGGGGCGGAACGAGGGGACTGCTCCTGCTCTTCGGCGGTGAGTTGACAGTGTGTTGTACGGTAGCGTACTGTCGGCGCTGGAGAGGGGTCTGGGAGAGCACGGATGAACTTACCGAATTCGATCACGGCTGTCCGCATCGTGTTGAGCCCGATCTTTATCGCATTCTGGTACGCGGGCGGGATGCTGATCCGACCGGAGCCGCGTCCGAACTCGTGGCTGATCGGCGCCCTGGCGGTGGTGATCGTGGCCGAGGCTTCCGACCTGCTGGACGGCTGGTTGGCGCGGCGGTGGCGAATCGTCACCAACGTCGGCAAGCTGCTCGACCCGTTTGCCGACACGATGTTTCGGTTCACGGCGTTTCTCTGCTTCCTCGGCAGCGGCCTGGCGCCGGCGTGGATGGTAGCCATCATCTTCTACCGCGATATCATGGTGGCCGTGCTGCGAAACTTCGGTGTGCTGAGCAATGTGGTAATCGCTGCGCGCTGGAGCGGCAAGCTCAAGGCGGTGGTGCAGGGGACGGTGGTGAACCTGATCATCGCGGTGATTGTTTTCGCCCAGATCGTCGGCTGGGAGCCGGCGTGGATCAAGGTCCAGACGATCTCGTGGTGGCTGATGCTCGTGGCGACGATGGTGACGCTGTTTTCGGGCATCGAGTACATCCGCGGCAACTGGCCGTTGCTCATGTCCATCCGCGAGAAGCCGGAGGAGTTGGAGGAATGAGCCACAGATGACACAAATCAACACTGATTCTTGAGTGAAATCTGTCTTCTCTGTGAAATCCGTGGCTCAATGATACGAGGAGTACCGCACGTGATTTTCCGAGCTGAAGAACTCTCGCCGAAACAGGCGTACCGCGTGCTCGAGGCGGTGGTGGTGCCGCGGCCGATCGCGTTTATCACGACGGTCAGCCCGGAGGGCATTATCAGAGCCACGCCGCACAGCTTCTTCAACGTCGTCAACGAGGACCCGCCGATGGTGATGTTCAGCGCCGGCACGCGCGAACTCGGCAAGATCTGTACGGTGCTGAACGTCGAGACCACGAACGAGTTCGTTGTGAACGTGGTCACGGAGAAGATCCTCGATCAGGTCGTCGCGGCGAGCGCTCACTACCCGCGCAAGGTGAGTGAGCTCGACGTGACGAAGCTCCGCACTGTGCCGTCGGAGGTCGTGCACCCGCCGCGCATTGCCGACTCACCGGTCAACCTCGAGTGCCGGCTCTGGCGACAGATCCCGCTGAAGAGGAACGGGAACGTCCTGACGATCGGCGAGGTGGTGGTGATTCACGTGGACGATTCGCTGCTGACCCGCGGCAAACCGGATGTGACGAAGCTCGATACGATCGGCCGGCTCGCGGGCGATTGGTTTGCGCCGATCACCAAGCGGATCAAGAGAAAACTGCCGAACTAGGCGTGTCGCGAAACGAGGAGTGCCCCTTCATGCTAAACCTCGTGTTGCGGCCTGCCACATTTCATGGATTGCTCACTGATTGGCCCCTACAGCACCGAAACGAACAATGAGAATGCAACGGTGTGTAAGGTGACTGCAAGAGGGAAAACACATGATGTCGTCGGCTCCCGAGAACCAACACAGCACTAGAACAGACTTGCTCCCGGTGAGCCGCGGGTGGCGAATCCTCGTCATTGGCGCGCTGTTTCTCGCGGCCTTTGCGGCACGGGCGTACAGGATCGGTAATCCACCCGTGGATTTTCAGCCTACGCGCCAGTATCGGTCGGCCCTCATAACGCGGTCGTACTACTCCCGCACTCTTGATTCAATTCCTGAATGGGAAAAGCGCGTCGCGGCAAGCAATGGACGCAGGCAGCCGCAGCGCGAAGCGCCAATTATGGAATATCTCGCCCTCTGGGGCTATCGCATTGCGGGTGGCGAGTATCTCTGGATTCCGCGCACGCTCACGTCACTGTTCTGGCTGATCGGGGGCCTCTTCCTTTACGCAGTAGCGAGAAGGATCGCGTCGCCGGACGCCGCTTTGCTCGCGACGGTGTTCTATCTCTTTCTGCCATTTGGTGTCACGGCGACGCGGACTTTCCTGCGAGACCCGCTGATGGTCACGCTCATGCTCGCCGGCGTCTATGCGATTATCCGCTATGCCGACCGGCGATCGCTGCCCCGTTTGCTTCTTGCGGCGGTTCTTTCGGCTCTGTCGATATTCATCAAGCCGATTAGCTGTCCCCCGATATTTGGTGCTTATCTGGCATTGGCCCTGTTGAGAACGAATTTTATCAAGGCGGTTTTCAACCCACATGCCATCCTTTTCGGCGTGATCTCCCTCCTGCCGACGATTGCATACACTGCGTACGGGACGTTTGTTGCCGATTTCCTTAGGCTGCCGGCCCAGCAGAGCTTCCTGTTCCACCTGCTCGTCAAGGCGTTCTTCTGGCACGCCTGGCTCGGCAAGATCGGGCTCACCGTTGGGTATCCGGCTTTCGTCGGGGCGCTGTTCGGCATCGTCCTGTTTCGTGATTCTTTCTCGAGGGCGCTCACGATTGGTCTGTGGGCCGGCTACTTCGCTTTCGGCCTTGTCTTCAACTACGGCGTGCACACGCATACGTACTATCAACTGATGCTTGTGCCGACTGTCGCGCTCTCGCTGGCCCCGCTTGCCGACGTGATTGTCGGTTGGCTTCGCCAGGCAGCACGGCTGCCGTTCCTGCGCATTGCCACATGGGCGATCCTCGTCGTGGCGGTCTTTCTTCCTCTGGAGCCGGTTTTGTGGCAACGCGCCGACCCGGCATGGAAAACCAAGATAGCGCTTCGCGAAGAAATCGGCGAGGTGGTGGGCCACAGCACAAAGACCATAATCCTGGATCACCACTTTGGCCAGATACTCAGGTATCACGGCAAGATGTGCGGGGACTGGTGGCCGTCGCGCGGTTATTTCGGCTACCTCAAGCTCATAGGCATGCCGGAAATCCCGACTGAGGAGCGCCTCGACCAAATGATCGAGGCGGAGTCCCCCGAATTCTTTATCATTGTGGGCCTGGAAAACTATGAAGGGCAGCCGGAACTGAGCGCCTTGCTGAACAAGCGGTATCGCAAGTTGCACGACACAGGCGAATACATCATCTTTGATTTGACGGAGCGGCTTGATCCGGACGGGCCGGAAGCAAACTCGAGGGATCCTCAGTGAGCCGTCTTGACCTGTAAAACCTGTGGCTGAATCGAAATGCAGATCGCGCGCGTAATCGGTAACGTGGTGGCGACAATCCGCCTCCCTATTTACGATGGACACAAGCTGCTGCTCGTTCAGCCGCTGGGGCTCGACGGGGCGGAGCGCGGGCGGTCGTATATCGCGCTCGATTTCGTCCAGGCCGGCACGGGCGACCGTGTGCTCGTCGTGAACGAGGGCAACTCGGGCCGGCAAATGGTCGGCGATCCACAGGCGCCCGTGCGGTCGGTCATCGTCGGGATCGTGGATGAAGTGAATATTGATTGATTCACCACCGATTTTCACAGATTTCACAGATACAAGACAAGCTCCACGCGGGTAATGGAGGGCGATGAGTGGCTCAGATCGGCATCGGCATCATAGGCTTCGGTAAGGTCGGCACAGGCACCGCGAAGAACCTCGTCGAGAAGTCGAAGCTCTACCGGGAACGCTTCGGGCTCGAGGTGGGGCTGCGCGCGGTGTGCGACGTGGACTTCGACCGCCCGCGACCGTTCCGGCTCGACCGGAAGCTGATGACCACGAGCGTGGCGAGCGTGCTCTCGGACCCGCGCATCCGGATCATCGTCGAGACTGTCGGCGGGACGACGGCAGCGAAGGAGATCGTACTCGACGCGATCGCGGCGGGCAAGCACGTGGTCACTGCCAATAAGGCGCTGCTGGCGACACACGGCCGCGAGATCCTTCGGGCGGCCCGGAGCGCGCGACGGCTCGTGCGGTTCGAGGGCGCAATCGGTGGCGGGATGCCGGTAGTGCAAGTGCTGAGCGAGAGCCTGCGGGCGAACCGGATCGCCTCGATCACAGGCATCCTCAACGGCACGTCCAACTTCGTGCTGTCGCGCATGAGGCATGAGGGAATCGAGCTCGAAGACGCGGTGAAGATCGCGCAGAAGGAGGGGTACGCGGAGCTCGACCCGTCGCTCGACCTGAACGGGGCCGACGCAGCGCACAAGATCGCGCTGCTGGCGACGCTTGCCTATGGCCGGTGGTGCGACTTCACAAAAATACCCGTCGAGGGAATTACGCGCATCGTGCCGGCCGACATCGCTGCGGCCAAGAAGATCGGGCACTGCGTCAAGCTGCTCGCTGTCGCCCGCGAGCACGAGGACGAGACCTTCGACGTGCGCGTCGGCCCGGCGTTCGTGCCGGTCAGCCACCACCTCGGCCAGGTCGAGGGCGCATTCAACGCGGTCGAGATCCACGGCGACTTCGTCGGCGAGGTGCGCCTGTTCGGGATGGGCGCCGGCATGATCCCGACGGCGAGCGCGGTGGCGGCCGACGTGCTCGAAATCGCAAAAGCGATCAGGGTGGGCGCCGAGGCGCCACCGCAAAATTGGCCGGACCTCACGAACAAGCTGCCGCTCGCCGACACGGCGCGCGTCGAGTCGCGCTACTACGTCCGCATCCCCGGCGTGAAGCGTGGGCGAAAGAAGTTGCTGGCCGACACGCTCCGAAGCTGCTACGCGGCCGCCGAGGAAAGCTCCCGCATCAGCGCGGGCGGGGCGGACTTCACGGTGGCGATAACCGGCGAGGCGCGGCAAGCAAACATTACACGCGCGCTCGAGAAGCTCCGCGAATCAATCGAGAAGCCCGACGGGGTGTACGCGATCCCGTTACTGGCGACCCCCTTCTGATTCAACGGCGGCCGCCGTGAGCGGTCATTCAGGCTGCACGTTGCCGGCGCTGTTCCTGACGTTTCCAGGCCCAAGTCCGCCGGCAGCGGCCCCGACGTTCCCTTGCCGGCCGGCCGGGTGCGCGGCGGGCGTGTGCTGCATCGGCACGGTCGAGGAGGGTTCGCCCGGCCAGCTCTCCGCGGAGGGGGACGCGCTCGCGCTTGGGGGCGGCGCCTCGTTTTCGCGGACGCGGTAGAACCTCATCGGGTCTGTCAAGGCACCGATATCCGTCCAGAGCGACGTCTCGCCGACGGGCACTTCATTCCAGGTGGCGCGGTCGGCCGACCACTCGACCACGTACGAGATTCCGGAACGGGCATTCCAGTGGATCGTCACGTCGTCGCTCCCGCGAGCGATTGAGTCAATCCAGAGCGCGTACGCGGCGTGATACCCCATGTCCACGCTCGTGTCGTCGGGTGCACCGTCGGTGCGCGTGGTCAGCCCGTCGAGTCCAAGGAACGCGACGGCGGCGGCGCTGCCGGCGTCCACGCACGGGCTGTCGGCCGGCTGGCCGGCCGCCGTCTGGCTCAGGTAGTAGTCGTGCAGGGGGCCTCGCACGAAGAGCGGGTCGGCCGAGATGTTGCCGTTCGAGCCCGCGAAGTCCCCGTCGCCGATATTGGAGTAGGAGACGCTGACCGAGGCGGCGGGGCTGATGCTCAGGTCGTCAGCGTTCTGCCATAGAATCGAGTTGGCGACGGCGACCGGGCCGATGGTTCCCAGGTACGCGCCTCGCCCGCCATTGTCGGCAACCGTGCAGTTGACGATGTCCACGGCGGCCTCGCCGCCGGCCCAGACGGCGTCGTTTGCGTTGCCGGTCAGCAGGCAGTTGATGATCCGCACCGAGCCGGTGAAGTTGATCCCGACGCCGTTATAGCCGCCGCTGCACACGCTGTCGCGCAGCGTCATCGTCGAGTCAATCGATCTGACAGCGACGCTGTCGGGCGGCGGCGCGATCGTGACGCCCGCCAGCATGGCGTTGTCCACGCCGTAGAACATAACGGTCGGCCCACTCTCCGTCGGTGCGATCACCGTGCTGCCGGGCCCGGCGCCGACCACGGCCACGTTGCTCGTCATGACAAGCCATTCATCGTAGGTGCCCGCGAGCACCTTGACGACCTCGCCGGCGGCGGCGTCATCAATGCCGGCCTGGATGCTCTCGAACGGGTGCTGCGGGCTGCCGTTCTGCGCCGGGTCGCCCGCGTTGTCGTCGTCCACATAGATCGGGTCAGCGACCAGCACGTCCCACGTGCGTGTCTCGGTCAGCCACGCGGCGCGCGCGCCTTCGTCGCGGACGCACGATGTGTTGTCCACGACGGTCACCGCAACCGTATGGATACCGGGCGAGAGTGAGCCGTAGTCCGGCATGAACAGCTCACCCGTGGCGCCCGGGACGGCATCGCCGTTGAGAACCCATTGCACGTCGAGCGCATGGTCCGTGGGCTTGAGCGGCTTGACGTACAAGACGGTGAACATCGGCAGGGGCTCCACCGACGAGGGTGTCGCGTCGTCAATGGGTGAGACGGACTTGTAGATCTGAATGACGAACTGCTCGACGTTGACCTCCTCGAACGGGCGGTTCAACGAGCGCATCTTCGAGTTGTCCGTCGGGCGGTAGATACCGTACTCGTGGTACATGGCGCCCTCGAAGGTGTCCACGTTCGGCAGGTCGAGCCACCGGTACCACTTTGTCTCCATCGCCGCTTGTTCGGCCGCGGTGTAGATGCTCACGTTCGGCTGGCCCGGTTCGCCGCCTGTGTACGTCCCGCTGCCGCCGTACGTGTACTCGTCGGCCAGCTTGGCGAACGAGTGGCCGTATTCGTGCAGCGTGATCTCCGAGGATGCCGAGTTGTTGCCGGCGGCTGTCGAAAGATTCGAGTACCCGGCGCCGCCGTACCGGGTCGAGTTGGCCAGCGCGATAATCGTCTGTTTATCGGGCGCCACCGCGGCGGCCGATTCAGCCTTGCTCACGTTGATGCAGAGCAGGCGAGCGATCCCGCCGCAGTCGTACGTCATGTCGAGCGCCGTGTCCTTGTAGATTCCGTTGTCCGGCTCGTCCACGCCCGACTCGTTCGAGATCACATCCACGCGGTGCACGTTGAAGTACGTCGCGTAGGCATCGAGCGGCTCCTCAGCAAAGAAGTCGGTCATGATGGTAGTGACGTGTGTGGCGTAGTCGCCGAGCTCCGCTGCCGTGTACCCATCGCCGAGCATGACGATATCAATGCGGTTGCTTGTCGGTCCGTTGTTGATGATCGTGGTGAAGGCCCAGCTTGCCGGCATAGGCGGCTCGTCCAAGCCGAAGATGGCCCGGTCGAACGGGTCGTCCGGGCTGATCGTGATGACGCCGCCGGCAAGGTGACCGTCTTCGAGGTAGTCGTAGTAGACCAGCATGTCGGCCGCCCCGGCGACAGAGGCGCCGAGAAGCAGGGCGCATATCGCGAGGGCGAGGCTGAGTGCTCGAGCGCCGTACAGGCTCATCGCTTCCCCTTTCGTCAACATGTGGCAGCGTCCCCCTTAAGGCCGATCGCGGCAGAGAGAAGGCATCTATCTATGATACCAGATCAAAGGCCCCAAGGTCAAGGGTCTTCGGAGTCAGGCCAGGGCAAGGGCAGGTACATATTGACCCACCCGGCCCCGGGTGGGTCAATATGTACCTGCCCTTGCCCGCCTTGTGCCTTCGCTTAACACAAAAAGTGTTTCTTTGCCCTAAAGGGATTGGAGGGACCGCCGTGCGGACGATGCGGTGACGCGCCGCGGGTGGGCAAAGTGTTGGCGGGCGAAAAGAAGGCGGCGACGGGAGCGCGTGCCCGTCGCCGCGAGGCCGGGAAAAAACGTTGTTATGAATAGAATGTGTTGATCCCCTCCCCCGGCTATGAATGCTTTCGTCTTCGCAGGAACGCCACGAGCGCTCCGAATCCACGCGTCGGGCCACCAACCGTGCTCGGCTCGGCGATGGGATACTGCGGCAGACCGAGGCGCCCAGATGCGGATGCTTGAGTGCCGTCGGAGTTGACCTTTCGGCCAGGCAACGGCCGAAAGGGCTTTCCCCCATCCCTTGTTTTTTCGCTTATGTTGCGCGCTTACGCATACAACATCACAGTATAGCACGACAACGCGCAATTGTCAAGAGTTACTTTAGCTATCCTAGCCTGACTTCTTGCCATACAGCAGGTTACGTGACTCAATTAGTCTGCGCTGTCACGTGAGGTGACGGCACTTCGCGCGAACAACGCAACCGAATCTGGAGGTGATCGGCTCAAGGTCGACAAGGAGTGGCGCTCTTCAGTCCAACGCAGGAAAGGTGAATGTGACGCTAGCCGGACCTACGAGCTGTGAGGCGCATACGTCTGCCGGAAGGTGCCGTGCCGGCTGCGACGGTGAAAAACTTGCCCGGCCCTACCCGCTCTGCTAGCATCCCGACCTGCGTCCGTCTCTTCTCATCGGAAACAACGCAATGCGCACCAGGGGAGAAAGCAGCAATGAAGTCGGACCTCGATATCGCCCAGTCCGTCGCGCCCAAACCGATCGTCGAGATCGCCGAGGCGATCGGCCTCAAGCCGACTGATCTGGAGCTGTACGGTGAGCACGTCGCGAAGATCAAGCTCGACGTGCTCAAGCGCAAGCAGCGACGCCGGTTGGGCAAGTACATTGTCGTGACCGCGATCACGCCCACACCGCTGGGTGAGGGCAAGACGGTAACGACGATCGGC
>CBDUSE010000018.1:0-26922 GCA_965369835.1 uncultured bacterium | reverse complement strand
GCGGTGGCGGATTTCGAACAAGCCGCGCTGGACTTGTGAGAAATCCGGGCTAACATGTCGCCCCTTCGGGGCTCTTGATGTGCAGGATGCGGATAATGGGCTAGACGGGACATCGTCTGAACATCGCGGGGGCCCTGCCTCGTCTCACGCGCGGGACTTGGACGCCTCGTCGAGCAGGGCGAGGTAGTTGGCCACGGGGATGTAGTTGGCCACCGTATTGCCCGAGCCGAGCGCGAACCGGCCCGGCATGCACGCCTCGATCGTCTCGCGCACGTAGGCGCGCAGGTCCGGCTCACTCATTCGGGCCAGCTTGTCCATATCGAGCCCGCCGAGCGCGGCGACCCGGTCGCCGTACAGCTTCATGAAGTCGCCCACCGGGATGATCGGGTCCTGGAACGAGTGGAAGGCGTCAATCCGCACGTCGTTGATGAGGTCGTCCATCACCTCCGAGACGTTTCCGCAACAGTGGTACCAGTATGTCAGGCCGTGCTCGTGCGCCAACGCCGCGTACTTGGCGAACCACGGGAAGACGTGCTCGCGCAGGAAGGCGGGACTCAGCATCGTGGCCGAGCGGTAGCCGAGATCGTCGGCGTGGAAAATGGCGCCCACCTGCGGACACTCGACGCACGCCGCGTAGGCCTCGTAGACCTTCCGGCCCCACACCTCGAACACTTTCGCAACGAGATCAGGGTTCTCGATCGAGAGGACAAAAAGATCTTCGTAGCCAAAGAACCGCTCGAGGATCGTCTCGAACAGGCACGCGCAAACGGTGATCTTCATGCCGTCCGGGACGTGCGCGGCCGCGAGCTCGACGCGGCGAAGGTCGAGCGTGATGTTGTCCCAGCCGATGCGCTCGAAGTCGTCCCAGTTCTTGATGATGCCGCCGCTCTCATCGACCCAGCTCCGGGTCTCACGCGACGTGCCCGCCGTGTCGGCGGCGACCCGTTCCTTGAACCGCGGCATGTTCCGAAACTCGGGCCCGCTCGGGAAGAAATCATAGCCGAGGCGGTAGTAGAAGCTGATGCGCTGCCGGACGTTCGCCTCGCGCGTCTCGTCGCGCCACGGCACCCACGTCTCGCCGAACGCGTCCTCGGTGATCGCCTGCATGACCTCCTGGTCAACGCCCAGCTCGGCGAGGTGCACTTTGCCCGGCTGCGTCTCGCCCTTGATGACCTTCTCGAACGTCTCGAAATCCGGCTGCGGATTCTCAATCGGGATCTTCATCGCTGCCTCGCATCGTGTGTTGGCGTGCGAGTGTCTGATCCATCATATGGACGGGCCGCCGACCGCCTCGAATGCTTCGCAGATCGCTTCGATGTTCTCTAAGGGGATGTCCGGCTCACACTCGGCGTACAGCATGAGGCCGCCTTCCTCCATCGCGAGCGCGTCAACCGCCTCGCGGACGTGCGCCTTCAGCTCGTCGGGTTTGGCGAAAGGAAAGAGCTGCCTGTCCAGGTCGAGGTTGATGCAGACCTTCCCTTTGGCGTACTGCTGGAGGCCCTCGAGTGTGTTCGCCCTGATCTGCGGATTGAGGATGTTGACGCCGGATTCAATGAGGTCCGGGATGATCTCCAGAATGTGGCCGTCCGAATGCAGATAGACGAGGACGTCGCGTTCCAGGCACAGGGCGAGCATCTTCGAGTAGCACGGCTTGAGGTACTGCCGGAACTTGTCCGGGCTGATCGGCAGGGCGGCCTGAAGGCCGAGGTCGCCGCCGAAGATCATCCGCTCGGCGCCGGCGTCGAGGTATCGCTGTATCTCTCTCATATTATAGTCGAGCACCATGGTGATGAGCTGCTCGAGCCTCGGCTCGTCGGTGGCGAGATCCAGCATGAAGTTCTCGAACCCACGAAGGTACCAGAGCCGCATGTACATGAACCCGTGCGGCAGGCCGCCCGTCGCCAGGCCGCCGCGCGCTTTCACCTCCCTGAACTGCCGCTCGATTGCGTCCCAATCGGGCGGGCCGCTCCACCCTTCGCCCTCGAGGATCGGGTCCGGGGCGCGATAGGCTGCAAGGTCGTCCCAGTCCTCGAGTGGCGAGCCGGTCAGCACGCTGTCGAGTCCTCGCTCGATGTTGCGCCATCGGCAGCCCCAGTTGTCGGTGAACTCACCCTCCTCGTACCGCTTGTCGCCCACGGCATCGAAGTCCCTGCTTCCCTTCTCATAGCCGGCAAAGACCGTGGGATGCCTCAGGACGATCTCTTCCAGCGCCTCCCGGTACTTCATCCAGGTGGCGGGCATAATGCCGACCGCGCAGGGGATCCATTCGGGGTGCTCGAAGTGAGCGGCCTTGAGGTAGTTCTCGACGTTCCTGGTCTTTGTCATCGCTGCGGTCCTCCGGTTGCGCAACCACTCTGACGGACGGGAACTCTTGCCACAGAACCCCAAGAAGAGCAATGGCGGAGGAGGCCCTTCTTCCGAAGCATAGCGAAGGAAGAGGCGTCCTCCGTAGCTCGAAGAGCGGAGGAGGAGGGATTCGAACCCCCGGAGCCTGTCGGCTCAGCGGTTTTCAAGACCGCCGCCTTCGACCACTCGGCCACTCCTCCGGCCCAAGAATGACAGAAGCCCGGAAGCGGGTCAACGGTCGCGCCTCCAGACCTCTGTCTTCGTAAAAGCTGCGGCGGACAACTCGGCGGGCCGAGGGCGATCCTTCTTCGCTAGCAGGCTGCTGAAAAAGCCAGATCTCCGAGAGCGAAATAGCCCTGCTTGCCTTGAAAGATCCTCCTTTGCCGGCCCACCCGTGAGCCGCCCAGCGGCAACTGGGAGTAGCCACGGGCGAAAGCCCGTGGTCTCGGGCGCCCTGAGAAAACCGGAGCCCCGTCAGGCGCGATTGAGTCTAACGTCACACCGTGTTGAATCGCCCCAAAGGGGCTCTGTTCTTTCTGTCGCCCTGTTCCACGGGCTGGCGCCCGTGGCTACTGCCAAACGCCCCTGCGGGGCTCCGGAATCCTGCCGTTCGCTGATAGGCTCCTACCAAACGCCCTTGAGGGCTCAACGATTCAACCGGAGGTCGGTCTTTTTCAGCAGCCTGCTAGAGCTACGAAGGACAGGCCCATCCTGAGACATCGGAGCGCACGCTCGTTCGGCGGGATGTAGGGCGGGGCCCCCTGGCCCCGCCGAAAGCATGATTAGCCTTGCCGCGACGCGATACGAGCGTAAAGCCAGGCGTTACCGCTCTTGCCGACCGGTTCGATCGCGTTCATTTCACGCAGGCAATAGGCCATTTTCTGCGCGAGCCGGCGAGGCTTGGCGATGGCGGCGGCGAGCTCGCACGTCGTGAACGGCTCGACCAGGTCATCAGGAACAAGAGCGCTCAGGTCCGCCGGCGTCTCAAAGAGCCGCCGGCCCACAACCTCAAGGAGGCGGCGCTCGTGCGTGACCCAGCCCTTGCGGCGCCAGGCTCGGTGCGCGTCGTGCCGGCGGACTTCCTCTTCCCGGATGAGCAACACCTCGACCGAGAAATTCAGGTTCGTGAGCAGCTTGGGAAAGCTTACCAGCTCCTCGAAGAGGTCTTCGACTGCGCTATGTTTCGGCGACTTGCGGCGGCTGAGAACGCGCCTGCCGCGCCCGGCGAGTTTCACGATCCACTTCTCGCACGCGATCGGATGGACAAGGCGGACAGGATGGCTTTCCGTCAGCTTCGCGAGCTTCCGCTTGAGGGGCGAAAAGCCGCGCGTTTGAATCTCTATGAGGAGGCCGTCGCGGACGATGTCAACGAGGTAGCCGTCAACGAGCACCTCGAATTGATCGCCGGGCCGCGCGTACCACTTCTTCAACGCTGCATGCAGCGGCCCCTCGTTCAGCGTGCTGATCGCGTGCGAGCCGTTGTCCGACGTGGTGGACATCGCCATCCCTGGTCCTACAGTTCAACGAGACCGGCCCGCCGGCAGGTCCGGCATCAGCCGCGGCCTTCACGACACCGGCTGGATGCCTTGGCTAGGCAATGCGTTCGCACCCACCAGCCTGAAAGTGCAGTTGTGGGGGAGGTGCTCGGCACGGATCCCCTCAATGTTGGCATTGATGTACGCCGTCAGGGTCACCATCCCTGGCTCTTCGGATGTTCCGTGATTGACCCGAATCACGGGATGGGAGGAATCCTCGGCACGTTGGATGTCCGCCCAATAGGACGAGCCGTCGTCACAGACAACCGAGCAGTCACAACCCATGGCCTGATAGGTCGGGATATCGCAGCCACATCCCGTCCCGATACCAATCCGCGAAACCAACTGGGATCCATCGCCTATAACCTGCACCAACGGTTCTCCGAGGCTTTCACATCGCTCGGCGACGTGACGGGCGAACGCCTCGAGGGGGACGAGTTTGATGTCGTATCGGTGGTGGCAGCGGTCTTCGCTGACCGTCTTCGGTTGATTCCCCAGACCAAGGAAACCGGCCCAGGCCCACGGAATGCCGACCTTTGGCCACTTGTCCCAGCAATCGTGGTTGCGGAGTATCACCAGCTCATGGTCTCGGATGTATGCCAGTTTCTCTTGGCTCACGGGATCCTCTGTGGCCCGATCAGCACGATGATTCCAAAATGTCGGTTCGTGACAGATCAGCAGCCGCATGCCACGGCCGACCGTGTGCCGAAGCGCCTTGAGACTCGGCATCCACGATACCAGACAGCGGTCGACGTCCGCCTCGGCATCACCAACGATCACGCGGTCCACGCTCGTCTCGCGGTCCACCCAGTCCGCACGCGAGAGGAAATGCTCGAGAATCTCTCTGACTCTCATAAGTCCCGTCCTTCTTCCTGTTGCCTGATTCCGCCGATTGGGCTCGGCGAGGTCGGCTGGCATGAGGGCGGCAAGGTCCGCCGGTGTTTCGAAGAGCCGCCGGTCCACGACGTCGAGGAGCCGGCGCTCGTGCGTGCCCCAGCCCCTCCGCCGCCACGCCCGGCCATCGGTGCTCCTACGTCCATAGCTGAACCAGCCCGGCGCGCCGGCACGTGTCCACGAACGCCGCGGCGGTCCAGAGCTGGCGGCTCGAGCCGCGGATCGTCTTGTCGCGGAGGTCAACCAGCTCATGGAACGTGCCGCCGCCGCGGCACGTGCGCGCCAGCAGCGCCGCGTTCAAGGCCGTTCTGTCCTGTCCGTCGCTCACCTCGAGCGCCTTGATGAAGAACGTATCCACGAACGGCCATGCGCTGTGGTTGTGATAGCACTTCTCGCCCGCGTAGAAGGGATGGAAGAGGGGCACACCTGCATCGGTAACCGGATAGTCCTTGAGCGCGGCAACCGCCTCCTCGTCGGAGGCCACGTCGAGCAGCACGGCGAGCGCGGTGCCCAGCGCCTCGCGCCGCTCCGCCGGCCGGCCGTGGCGGTCCCTGTAATAGGCGAACGTCCCATCAGGATGGCGTAGGCGGCGTCTCATGTGCTCACGGGTCCCGGCCGCGCGACTGGCCCACATCTCGCTTTCCCTGTCGAGGCCGAGCTTCCGTGAAGCGCTCGCCATCACATCGAGCCCCTTGGCGTAGAGAGCATTCGTCGAGGTGGCCTTGATCAGCACGCAGTCGCTGATGGACCAATCCTGCGGATAGCCCGTGTCTTGGTATTCGACGAAGTGGACGTCAACAAAGCTTGCCTGCCCGTGGAACAGGCCGTCGTCGGCGTCGTAGAACGGCCAATAGAACAGGTCGAAACAGCGCTTGCCCGTCTCGTACACCCAGCGCCAATCGTCCGGCGTGCCGGCTTCTTCCAGCAGGTCGTCGGCACACCAGAGCCAGACCACGTCGTCGGTCGCCCGCGTGTAGGGCCCGATGAGGTACTTGTGATGATACGCTCTGACGCTGACGTCTTCCTCGCGCCAATCAACGTCCACCTCCTCGACGACGTAGCCGGTGGGGACCGTGAACCCGACCTCGGTCCGCAACTGGCGCGCGATCTCGAGGCTGCTCCGCATCAGGTCCGGGTAAAGGCGGTTCAGGCCCAGAACGCCGGCGTAGGCGATGTCGCGAACGAACACCCAGGCGCCGAAGTCCGTGCCCGCGCCAAGATACCGGCCGCGGGGCGTCTCGACGATGTTCGACTCGATGTCACTCAAAGCGATCCGCCACAGCCGCTCGATCAGCGGCGTGGTGTCCTTGAGTCGTGCAGGGCTCTTTGGCTGGGGATCGGGAAGATCGGAGAGACAGATCGTTCCCAATGCATCCGTGAGTCGGTCCGCTTCCAGGACCAAGGGCGGCTCGTTGTAGATCATGCCTGCGGGATGTCTCCATGCTACAGTGGAGGGCCGTCGGCTAGCGCAGCTCCCCGACGGCCCCTTACTTCCAGGCAGGCCTTAGTGCAAGAAGAAGTGGCAGTCAACTTCAACACGACAGCCAGTCGAGCCTGGCCTGAACGAATCCGTCTGGCGCCTCTTGATCTGCGAAACTTCATGCGACAACAGATGGACCCTGCGATTCGAAAACGCGCTCGTAGCGCTAAGGCAACCTCGAATCTCGTCCGGCTTCAGCCCCTTTCCTCCCAGTCGGATTACAACGTGAGCGTCGCGGGACAGAATCCGGCCGAGGACGCGCCACATGTCTGCGATCAGCTCCCAGTAGGCATCAGGGCGCTCGTGCCGGTCGTCCTTCGACACTTGCCGGTATGTTGGCCTGGGCGGTCCTCCTAGGAACCACAGTCGGAGCCACTGATCCTCTTCGAAGTTCGTGACATTCAGATACGGTGGAGAGGTGATGGCACAGCGGATAGCAGCTGAGGATCCTCGGAGGATCCGTGGCAGCTCTCGCATGTCGGAATGGACTACCGTTGCTCGCCCGTCGGGCGGAGGTGTTTCGTAGCGGTAGGCCAACCTATTCCGAAGCAGGGCGAACACATCCCGCGTCGGTGGAGAGCTTTCGCGTTCCTTCCAGTAGCGAACGGAGTAAGCCGGCTTCGTGCTGATTGTCCGCGGCATCTGGTTGCTCAGGTAGTGTTGCGATTTGTCGCTCTCCCCGTGGAGAGAGCCAAGCGCGAGAGCGGCGATCATTGAATCAACGTTTGTTCTCGACCAATGGAGGCTCCGTCGCAGATACAGCAGTTGGCGGAGCGTGGCACGGTCGAACGCGTAGTGAAAGAACTCAGGGAGGGCTCGCCGTTCATGCTCCCAATCTCGCCAGCTGAACGCCCTCTCGAGAATCGTGAGGCGACGTCGAACAGCACGGGCCGCCGGTGCGTTCGTTTTGGCTCGCGTCACGCAGTAGGCCACGGGATTGATGTCACCAGCGATGGCATCTCTGCCCATGAGAACAGCCTGGAAGGGCGCAGTACCACGTCCACAGAAAGGGTCGAGGACGACATCCCCGGGCTTCGTCAACCGCCTGATCCAAGTCTCCGCAAATGACTCGGGGAACATCGCGAAGTACGGGCATATCGCGTGGAACCTGTGACGCAAGTTGTGCGCTTGATTCGCGGGCCCTGCCTCGGAACCCCGAACGCATTGGATTCTGCCACCACTACCCATCTGCGAGCCTCGAGAGCACTACAGCAGACCAATCTTTCGCTTGCTTCCTGGATTGAGCATCCAACCCGGAAGCGTGCCTGGCTATCCGGCAGCGATCAAAGGTTATCCCTGCTTCCATGTTGGTGAGATCCCAGTCATCCCTATCGATACGGTGAGGGACAAAGAACAGCCTCTGGATAGGTACAAGAGGAGGGTCTTTCATCCAGTAGTGACACCATGTGTCCGGTATCAACTCCGTCCGTTTGCTGGGCCAGTTCTCTCCTGTGGCGCACTGACCGAAACCGATCAGCTTGCCCGGCAGTCCGTCATCAAAGTCCTTCCAGACCACAATGTCCAGTTTCGCGTCCTTTTGTTGCTGGCTTCTCGGTCTGTCGCGGGCCCCCTGCCCTTCCCCCATCAGCCTGCAGAGTTTGTCCAACGCTTTGCGAAAGCCTGCTGGCCCCACTCTCCGCGGGAAGCCGAAAACAAAGCTGCTCGCTAGCGAAGTGGTGCCGCCGAGATACGAGGATGCAGCCTGAGCGCAAATGGCCTCGAACAAACGCTCGGGAAAAGACCTCCGCGGGCCGCAGCCCTTGCCGAAATAGCTTAACAGCAGCAGAAAGGTATAGACGTCATCTCTAGCATCGGACCGCCCCTCCACTGTGTTCTGCTCGACGCGAAAGGGATAAGCATCGCGGCAGGCCAGCGCCCTTTCGTCGATCTCCGCGAAGGCCGATTCGACCGCGGGGTCGATTATGTCATCCTCGAGTCCAGTCGGGACGTCAAAGGCATCCACCGTGCCAGACCCGTGGAGCATCCGTGATAGGTCGCTGGTCGATGCGATGCTGTCGGGCGCTCTCAGCGCGAGAAGCTCAAGGAAATCGGCAAGGATTCGGGGCGGCGAGCTGAGGGACGGGGCAAGTCCTTGGCAGCATAGGGCCACTCTCGGCGCCTCCTTCCCGGACGGTCAGCCTGGATCTCCTTCATGTCCTTCAGCAAGCGGTTCGCAAGACCAGTTGTCTCCTCGGCAGTCTCAAGAAGATCAGACTCACCCTTGTAGCCATGCAGAACCTTGCCCCGCGCACTCTCTAGGTGGAGCTTCGCCTGAACCAGGGCTTCACGGAAAAGCTCCACGTCACCCCGACTGATATCGACGGCAATTTGAAGAGGGACATTGTCGCGCAGAGCTGCCACACCGTTCTTGCTCTTTAGCACGGCCTCCAGAAGCTTCAGGTCAGGGTTTTGGGTCTGGACAACAGGCTTCTTCTTCTTCGGCTTGCTACCGTAGAGCCATTCAAGCAGCTCGCCGAGCTGTTTTAAATTACGTTTGGGCACAGGCGTCTTCTGGAAGGACTTGTCGGGCTCAATACCCAGGAAGCTCTGGAAGCCTGCATAGTCTAGGCCAGTGTAGAGATGAGAGAAAGCGAATCTGGTATTCCATCGATCGTCACGGTTGAAAAGCCCCGCATGTTCCGCCTGCTCCAAAGCCATGAGACCGCGATAGAGCCGCTTCACCGTGGCATGCTGGTCGCCGATCGTCCGAGCGATCTGCTCCAGCGGGATCTTCAGCCTATTGTGCACCTTGGCGATGTAATGGGCCTTGGCATACGAGCCCCACGGCTGGGGGCCGTTAACATGCTTGAAGCCCAGGTAGGCCCATATCTGATCTCTTGTGGAGACCACCACCGGTAGCGTCGCAAGCTCCTTGCGGCGCGCCACAGATGCAGTCGGCAACTGCTCGGCGCGCAGCTCCTGCCTGAGCTTCGGATAGACAAGGACCTTGACGGCAGCCAGGCGGCGGTTTCCTTCTACTACGACATACTTGTCACCCTTTCGCGCGGCGTAGAGCGGCTCGTGTCTGAAGTAGCCATTCGCAGCGATGGAGAAGACAAGCTCGTCAATCGCCATCTGCTGGTACATCACCTCGAGAATCCGCTCCTGACTTTCGCCTGGTGAGAGACCGAGCTCGGCCAATCGAGGGTTCTCGGGGTCGAGGAGGAGCTGATCGACGGGAATGTACTTCGCGTCTGGCAACTCGGCGGACGCCTTCTTCGCCTTGGCGCTCATGCAAGACTCCTTCGCGCGGATTCCTGAGGTGAGTATGCGGCGCTGTCACGGATCATGTCAAGGTGTGGCGCCGCTTACCGCGCCCAGCTACCCCAGCTCCTCGAGGGCGGCCTTGATGAGGATGGGCCAGGCGATCGTGGCGTCGGCATAGACCTCGGCGTAGCGGCCGCCTTCGCTCGGGGCGACGAACTTGCCCCACGAGACGCCCTCGGAGTACGTGCAGCCGCTCAGGCCGCCCCAGTGCGCCGGCTCGGGACAGATGCGCACACCGTACTGGAACCGCGGCGGCTTCAGTTCAAGCTCGAGGCGCGAATTGAGGAAGTCCACGTACGGCCCGGCCTGCTGCGCCCAGTTGCGCGGCACGCCGCCGCCGATGGTGAAGATGCCGAGCCGCTTGGCCCCGAGGATCCGGCGCGTGTAGCTGTTCAGGTCCAGGAACGGGTTGAAGTTCGGCTCGTCGGTAAAGAGCTTCGCCGGATCGGTCTCGCCCGACGCCTTGCGGTGCTTCATGATGACGTGTGAAGCGAGATCAAGACCGAGCTCGCTGTCGGTGAACGCCGGCACGTACACGGGCACGTCCTTCTCGTGCGCGCTCCTGAGAATGCCGGGCGCATCGGTGGTCTCGGCCAAGTGCTTGCCGATGGTGCGGCAGATACCTTCGGACGACCACGCCGTATCGCGTTCGAGATCACCGAGCGCTTCTTTCATGAGGAAATAGACCTCGGTGAGGTTCAGCTCCATCTCGAGTGTGTCGTACACCCGGTTGTAGCCCTTCGTGTAGAGCTCGGCGTCGTTCATGTCCGGCTCGTGCTTGTAGTGGACGAGCCCGGCCGCCTCGGTCAACCCGTGGGCGATCAGCGCGCCCGTCGAGACAATCACGTCGAGCATGCCGCGGTCAATCATCTCGCAGATGATCTTGCCCATCTTGGCGACCGTCATCGCCCCGGAGAAGGTCCCGACGACGAGGCACTTCTCGTCACGGACCATCTCGAGCAGCACGTCGAGCGACTCGCCGAGCCGCCGCCCGCCGAACGCGGTCTTCCCCATACCGCGCACAAGCTCGGAGCAGCTCTCGACCTTGCCCAGATCGAGCGGCTCGAGCGGTTCGAGGCCGTCTTCCCGGCCGTCGTGGAGCATGCGTTTCGGGTTCACGGGATCAGGCCGCACGCGGCTGCCTCCTTCTTCGTTCCGTTGCGGACCCGGAGGCACTATACCGCGCGCCGACCGCGGCCGTGAAGCGCTTTTGCCCTGGCAGCAGGCGCCTCGTGCTGCTATACTTGTCGCGTACAGTGCGCATGAGGCGAGACAGATGGGCAGCAGGCGGCGCGCTCGCGAGCTCGCGATGCAGTTCCTTTACAGTTTCGAGCTCAATCCGGGTGATCTCGACGAGCACCTCGAGCAGTTCTGGGTCATGAACCCGGCCGACGACGCGGTGCGCGAGTTCGCCTCGGAACTTGCCCACGGCACGATCGAGAAACTCGACGAGATTAATACGCTGATACGGCGCTACACGCTCAATTGGGACCTCGAGCGGATCGCGCTGATTGATCGCACCTGCCTGCGTTTGGCGCTTTACGAGATGCTCTATGACGACGACATCCCGCCGGTGGTCTCGATCAACGAGGCGGTAGACATCGCGAAGCGTTTCTCGACGGCCGAATCGGGTAAGTTCGTCAACGGGATCCTGGACAAGGTGAAGATCGAGGAGCTCACGCCGTGAGGGCCACGCTCGAGGCGCTCCGAACCGAGGCGAGCGCCGCCTTCGGCGAGGCCGTCCGTTTCGACGAGCCGATGAACCGGCACGCGCTCTACCGGATCGGCGGGCCGGCCGACCTGTTTGTGCACGCCTCGAGCATCCAACTGCTGCGGGCCGCCGTGACGTTCGCTGCACGCTACGACCTACCGCTATTCGTCATCGGGCTCGGCTCGAACCTCCTGGTCCCCGACGAGGGCCTTCGCGGCCTCGTCGCCCGGGCCGATATCCGGACGCTGCGCATCGAGGGAACGGCCCTTGTCGCGGGCGCGGGTCTTCCGCTGCCGCAGGCGGCGAGCGCGGCGCACGAGCACTCGCTCAGCGGGCTCGAGTTCTGCATCGGCATCCCCGGCTCGATCGGCGGCGCGCTCGTAATGAACGCGGGCTGCCGAAGCAGCGAGATCGGCGCGCTCGTCGAGCGGGTCGAGGTAGTCGAGCGCGACGGCACGCTGCGGACGCTCGAGCGGGACGAGTGCGAGTTCGGCTACCGCTCGAGCAACCTCCGCTCGCGTGCGGGCGCAATCGCGGGGGCGACGCTGCGGCTCGAGCCGAGCGATCCGGCGGCGATCGAGCAGCGGATGGCCGAGCATCGCGCGTGGCGGGCCGAGGCGCAGCCGCTCGAACACCCAAGCGCCGGCAGCGTGTTCAAGAATCCCCTGGGCGACACGGCGGGCCGACTGATTGACGCCGCGGGCTGCAAGGGCCTGCACGCGGGCGCAGCGGAGGTCTCGACCGTGCACGCCAACTTCATCGTCAATCGCGGCGACGCCACGTACGCGCACGTCAAGGCGCTCATCGAGACGGTGCGCGAGCGGGTCGAGGCGCAGTTCGGCGTACCGCTCGAGCTCGAGCTCGTTGATCTCGGCGACCCCCGGCGGGGAACGGCCCAGTGAAAGTGCACGTCACGGGGCCCGCCCGGATCAACATCCTCGGCAACCCGACCGACGGCAACGAGGGCGACTTCTACACGATCAGCGGTGCGGTCAACATCTACGGCGGCGCCGTGGTCGAGCCGTCCGACCGGCTGACGTTCCGCTACGTGGGCGGTCCCGCCATGAAGAACGTGAGGACCTGGGAGTCCGTCAGCTCGCCGGATGAGCTCTACGGCTGGAAGCAGAAGTCGTGCAGTCTCTTTGCTGCGACGCTCCGGGGGCTGATGAAGTTCCATGAACCGGTGCGTGCGCTGCTCGAGGCGCAGCCGGTGCGCGCGTCGCTCTGGACGAAGGTGCCGCGCCAGAGCGGCCTGGGCGGCTCGTCGGTGCTCGTGCTGGCGCTTCTCAACGCGCTGCGGGCCTACTACCGCCTTGACCGCCGGGTGCTCCACGACTACGCGATGGCGGAACTGACGCAGCGGATCGAAGAGCGTGAGATGGGCGTGACCTGCGGCTACGCCGACCGCTACGTGGCGCAGCTCGGCGGCCTCGCCTACATTGATTACCGCGACAAGCTCGAACATAGGCCGATCGGTAAGGAGCCGCTGGCGACCTACGAGCGGCTCGACCCGCTTGTCACCCCGCCGCAATTCGTCGTCGGGTTCAGCGGTGTCAGGCGCGACTCGGGCGACGTGCACTCGGTGATGCGCAGCCGTTACCTCGAGGACTGGGACCGCCGCCGGAACGAACCCGACTTCACCTCCACGATCCTCGACCGCTTCCGCACCATCGCCGAGACGGCCCGCAGCGGCAAGGTGTGCCTGCTGCGCGGCGACCTCGAAGGCCTCGGCCGGCTCATGAACGAGAACCATGCGCTCATAGACGACATCATGCGCGACTGTGGGTTCGAGGGAGGTGCCGGCGAGGAAAACAACCGGCTCATCGAGGCCGCGAGAGAAGCGGGGGCGCTCGGCGCCAAGCTGAGCGGCGCGGGCGGCGGCGGGTCCGTGCTGGTTCTGCCGCAGCCGGGCGGCGCGCGACGCGTCCTGGCCGCCCTGCGCGCTGAGGCACGGCGCCGCGCAATGCGGCGCGCGAAGTTCTTTACCGTGCGCATCGTCAAGCACGGCCCCCGCGTCAAGGTCGAGGAGTAGCCCGTGATCGGGATCGTCCTGGCCGCCGGCCTCGGCACGCGCCTTCGACCGTACTCAAACGCCGTGAGCAAGGCGGCGATGCCGATCGCCGGCGTGCCGATCGTCGTACGGGTGATCGAGCAGTTCCGCGCCGCGGGCGTCGGGGACCGGATCGTCGTGATCGCCCGCTCGCCCGAGCATGACATCGTTCCGCTCATCGTCGAGCACGCGCGGCGCGAGGGCTACGAAGTCGCCTTCGGCTACCAGCAGCAGCCGCGGGGCTCGGCCCACGCGCTCATGCACGTGCCGGGGCGCGACCGGCTCGACGAGCACGTGCTGATCGGCGCGTGCGACAACCTCTTCGATCCCGACGAGCTCAGGCGCCTCGTGGCGCAGCACCGCGCGAGCGGCGCCGATGGCGCGTGCCGTGCGGACGGCACGATGGCCGTGCTGCGCACGACGGCGGAGAAGATGCGCGCCTCGTCGAACATCGTCGTCGAGGGCAAGCGGGTCGTGCGCGTGATCGAGAAGCCGGGGCCCGACGAGATCGCCTCGCCGTTCGCGGGGCCGCTCCTCGGCGCGTTCTCGCCGGGTATCTTCGCAGAACTCAACGCCGTGACCGAATCGCCACGCGGCGAGCTCGAGCTCCAGGACGCAATCCAGGCGTTTATCGCCGGCGGCGCGCGCGTCGAGTGGTTCGAGCTCTCATGGCGCCTCACCCTCACCACGCCCGACGACCTGCTGGCGCTCAACGAACGCTTCTTCGATGCAGCCTCATCACCGGCGCCGGTGCCACGACCAAACGTGACCTTCGTACCGCCCTGCGTTATTGACGACGAGGTGGCCATCGGCCCCGGCAGCGTCATCGGCCCCAACGCCCACCTGATGCGCGGCTGCCGCATCGGCCGGGGCTGCACTGTGCGCCACGCTCTCGTCTTCCCCGGCGCCGTTGTGCCAGACGGCGCTACCGTCGAACACGCACTCGTCGCGCCGGTGTCTTAGGACAGGGAAAGCCTCACGCAAAGGCGCAAAGAACGCAAAGAGGACCTTCCCTTTCGCGCCTTTGCGTCTTTGCGTGAGGCGCTATTTCTCGGCGACGACGATGGCGGAGGCGCTCGCACGGGTGTTGGAGAGCGAGAGGTGGATGCGCTTGATGCCGAGCCGGTCGCAGACCTCGGCGGCGCGGCCGGAGAGCGCAAGCCCCGGCGCGCCGGAGGCATCGCGCTCGACCTCGAAGTCGTGCCAGCTTAGCGCGTCGCCCAGCTCGTCGCGGAACGCCTTGAACGCGGCCTCCTTGGCGGCGAACCGGGCGGCGTAGCACAGGACGCGGTCGTCGGGTTGCGACTCGCACTCCTCGATCTCGCGGGGCGAGAAGATGCGCTTGAGAAAGCGTTCGCCATAAGTCTCGATGGCGCGCCGGATGCGGGCAAGCTGAACGATGTCAACACCGATGCCGTGGATCATAAGTGGTCGCGTGATCCCCTGAAGCCCGGCATGAATCCGTCGAGCGGCCCGGCCGCGCTTCGGAGCAAGCAAAAGGAACATGCAGGAAGGGGGACTTGAACCCCCATGGGGAATTAACCCCACTAGGCCCTCAACCTAGCGCGTCTGCCAGTTCCGCCATTCCTGCGTCGTTTGTTCGCCTAGTACTTCGTTGCAAGTTCGCGTATGCCCAGATGCAGCCGCGAAGCGGCGACTGGGAGTCTTGTCCTTCGTAGCTCAAGCGAAGAAGGAAGCCTCGGGCGCCCGTCCTCCGTAGCTTCAGCGAAGGAGGACCAGCCCGTAGTATCGGGTGTCCTACGAAAACCCAAGCCCCAAAAGGGGCGATTAAGTTCGACGCCTCACCGTGTTGAATCGCCCCAAAGGGGCTCTGTTCTTTTTATCGCCTTGTTCCACGGGCTCGCCCGCCTTCACAGGAGCTCCGGCGGGCATGCGCCCGAGGCTACTATCAAACGCCCCTCGCGGGGCTCGACGATTCAAGCGGCCGCCAGTCCCTTTAACCAGCCTGCTAGTCCGCCGGGAGGTCCTCGACCCGGAAAATGTAGACGGCGGTCGCGCCTTCCGGCGTGGTGACACTGTACACAGCGAACGCCTTCAGGGCGCTGAGGCAATCTAGCAGCGGCAGCACGTATGCGTCAACCCGCCCTTTGGTCTCCTCGCCCGCGCCCTGCATCTCGGCCATCGAGACGACCCAATCGGTCACCTTGCGAGCGAGTTTCATCAGCTCGCTCATGTTGACGAACATGACACCGTTCGTCTTCTCGGGGATGCCGAGCGACCGATAGAGCGGCGAGTTCGCCAGGTTCATGCCGCCCTTAGCGGCATTGAGCGTCGCCTTGGCGTACGCCTCGCCGCTGCTGATGAACAGGAAGTTCTCCGTGATGCCGATCGTCGGCGTCAGGTTGATCTGCATAAACGGCACCGGGATCCCGACCACCTTGAGCGTGGCGCCCTGGTGCGTCACGTCCGTGACCGTGAGCCCCGCATCGGGCGGGACGGCCTCCTCGAGCAAGCCGATGATCTTGTCAATGAGCGCCTGGGCCTTCGCCTTGTCGTTGACCTGGAGCAGCACCGTCAGCTTGGGCAACGGGAACGGCCCGGCCTCCATATCGAGCCCCTCGAGGACGATAGCCAGTTCCGTGCCGATGTTACCGAGAAGATCGGCCTTGAAATCAATGTCGAGGGCGAGCTCGATCTGCTCGACGGCGTCGGCGATGATCTCGTCAATGCCGGTGCCGGTCCGGGCGTACATCTCCATAATGTAGGGCCACATCTCGCCGAGCGGCGGTATGCTGTTGGCGCCGTAGTAAACGAGCGCGTTCGGGCGCACGTACTTCATGTGGGTGCCCGCCGCCGGCGCGGCCTTATGCACGAGCGCCATCATCTCGCCCATCGTGGGGCCGGGCTCAACGGCCGCCTTGATGCGCAGGCCGCGGTCGAGGTGGGTCGTCATCACCATCGCCTTGGTGGTGCCGCTGACCATCTCGAGCATGTTGACGAGTGGCGCGAGCTCCGGCTTGTCGTCGCCAAGCCGGGCGATGATCTTCTGGAACTTATCCATGCTGAAGTACATCTCACCGAAGAAGGCACCGCGGTCCTGGTGGGCCATGCCGATGAGCTTCCGGAACTCCTCGTCGGCGGCAAACGGACTGCCTTCGCCGGCCATGCAATCGAGGCACGCCTCGATGCGCGGCACGCCGTTGCCGACCCCGACGATGAGCACGCCCTCCTTCATCGCCCAGCGAAGCTGAATCGGGGGGTCGTCATCCTTGGTCTTGATGGTCCGGACCTTGACGCCCTGGTGCTCGACGGCGGCAATCACCACGTCGTCGCCGCCCTGCTCCCGGGCTTTCTCGAGCAGCTTGCTAACCATCCCCTCGACGGTGTCGGGCGGGTTCATCTGGGCAACGAAGATCACCTCGATCTTCGGAGCGGTCGCGTCGCCTGCGCCCGGCTCGATGTAGAACGCGACGGCGAACTCCTTGCCGAAGACCGCCATGAGGTTCTTGGTGCTGAACTCGAAACCGAGGTTCTGCGCGAAATCCTCGCGAAAATCGTCGTACCAGCCGAAGTCCGCGCCCTCCCAGATCTTAAGCCGAGTGAGCTTGGCCCAGAAGTTGGACTGCTCGATGCCGCGCCAGAAGCTCTCGAAGTTCTGAGTGGTGGCGTAGAAGACCGCGCCTTCGGGTACGTAGCGGGCGAAGGTCCTGGGCTCCTGTGCCTGCGCCGCGTCCAGCGCGGCGAGCAGTACGAGAAGAGACGCAAAAACGAGACAGATGCGCTTCATGGCCCTCTCCTTTCAAGCCGTGAGTTCGGGCAAGACAACCACGCTCCTTGATCGGGAAAATTGTAGCGCGGCTCGAGCGTGCCGCTCAAGCCAAATCGAGCTGACGCACGCGCGGGCCCTATTCGGGCGACGGTCCCTCCGGCCCGGGCGTCTCATTCTCGGGCTGGTCGGGGGCGTCCTCCTCGGCGGCGGGTGTTTTCTCATCCTTGCCGCCGGAGGGAAACATACGTTTCACGTCGTTGAAGGTGACGTAGAGAAAGAAAGCGATGATGAGGACGGCGAACACGTTAGTGATGATGGCCATGGTCTTCTCGCGCACCGGCTTGCGGCGGACCTTCTCGATGACGCTGAACATGATGTGCCCGCCGTCCACAACCGGGATCGGTAGGAGGTTGATCACCGCGAGGTTCAAGCTGATAAACGCCGCCCACCATAAGAACGATGTGAAGGAGATGCGCAGCGAGTAGGTGATCACGCCGACGATGCCGACCGGTCCGGCCAGGCCTTTGGCCTTGACGCGCCGGGTCACCAGCCCCTTGAGCGTGCGCCCCACCATGTTGAAGCAGTACGCTGTCGCCTCGATCGGATTCTCATGAATCTGCGCGTACACCAGATCCATTCGAATGCCGAGGACGGGTGGCTTTCCCTTGGAGCCAGCGGAATCCGGGGCAGGGGCAACGCTACCCTCGGGCATCGTGCCGGTGAGCGTCACTTCCGCGCCGTTCCGCGCGACGACAATGCGGATTGCCTTCCCCGCGCGCTTCCGCAGCTTCTCTTGCCATGCGGCGGGGCCGTTGAGAATCGGCTCATCGTCAAGCCGAAGCAGCAGATCGCCCTTGCGCAGGCCCATGCGCCGGGCTTCGGACTCCTCATCGGTGCTGGCGACGGTGACCGCCTGCTGCGGTTCGACCCCCATGATTCTGGCGCCGACCCTCGGATCCTCCCTGGGGCGGACCATCTTGTGCATGACCGAACCGTCACGCTCGATTCCGACGTCGAGCGTCTCCCCGCCGAGCGCGACGCCCATCAGCACGTCCTGCCACCCGTCCACCTTGCGGCCCGAGATGCTCACGATGCGGTCACGCGGCTGCAGGCCGGCTTCCTCGGCGGGCGATCCTTCACGGACACCACCGATCACGGTAGTCGTCATGCTTTCCGGCACCTTGCGGCCTGTGCCCCACAGCACGAAGAAGAGAGCAAACGCCAAGATAAGGTTCATGAAAGGGCCGGCGAACGAGGTGAGGATGCGCCGGTCCGGCGAGGCGGCATAGAAGCCGCGCTCGATCTCCTGCGGCGTCTTCTCCTCGGTACCCTCCATGCCGCTGAACTTGACGTAGCCGCCGAACGGAATGGCGCTCAGCCGGTACTCGGTCTCGCCGATCTTCTTGCGCCACAGGATGGGCCCGAAGCCGATGCTGAACGCCTCGGCGCGAATGCCGACCCGGCGCCCGACCATGAAATGGCCCCACTCGTGGGCGAAGATTACGACGCCGAGGGCAACGATGGCCACGGCAATCAGCCCGGCGAACTCGAGGATCCCAACGATGTCTGCGGCGGCCAGGACGATCATGCGACCGACTGAAGCTCCTTTCGTACCGCGGCGTCCACGGAAAGAATCTCGTGGATGTCCGGGGCGGGGTTCACGGTGTGGGCGCTCATGCTGCGGCGTATCCGCTCCGGGATGTCGGTGAAGGCGATCTCGCCCGCGAGGAACTGCTCGACGGCCACCTCGTTGGCGGCGTTGAGCACCGTGGGCATCGTGCCGCCGACGCGCGCCGCCTCGTAGGCAAGTGCGAGGCAGGGGAACCGCTCGAGATCGGGCGGCTCGAACGTCAGCTCGCGCCTCGAGGTGAAATCGAACGGCTCGACGGGGCGCTCAACGCGCTCGGGCCAGGTGAGCGCGTACTGGATCGGCCCCTTCATGTCGGGCTCGCTGAGCTGGGCGAGGATCGAGCCGTCAACGTACTCGACCATCGAGTGCACTACGCTCTGGCGGTGCACGACGACGTCAATCTGCTCCGGCCGCAGCCCGAAAAGCCACATCGCCTCGATCACCTCGAGCCCCTTGTTCATCATCGTGGCCGAGTCAATCGTCACCTTCGCGCCCATCTCCCAGTTCGGGTGCGCGAGCGCCTGCTCGACGGTGACCCCGGCCAGCTCGTGCGGCTCGGCATCCACGAACGGCCCGCCTGAGGCGGTCAGGACGACGCGCCGCACGCTGTCGCGCGCCTCGCCGCGCAGGCACTGGAAGATCGCGCTGTGTTCACTGTCCACGGGAATGAGCGAGACGCCGCCGGCGCGCGCCAGCTCGATGACTACCGGACCGGCGGCTACCAGCGTCTCCTTGTTCGCGAGCGCCACGTCCTTGCCGGCGCGGATCGCCTCGAGCGTCGGGAGCACGCCCGCGGCGCCGACGATGGCCGAGACGACCATGTCGGCTGCCTCGAAGGCGGCGACGCGGTTGAGGCCCTCGGGTCCGGCGGCCACCTCGATGCCGCCAAGCCGGGCCGAGAGCTCGGCGGCGCGCGACTCATCGGCCACCGCAACGAGCTGCGGCCTGAACTCCTTCGACTGGGCGGCGAGCAACTCGACGTTCGCCCCCGCGGCGAGCGCAACGATCTCGATCCGGCCGCCGAGCCGGCGGACGACCTCGCAGGTGCTCACGCCGATCGAGCCGGTCGAGCCGAGCAGAGCGATCCGGCGTTTCTTCACGACTGCCCCCGGGGCGTTGATCCGCGTTCCTTGTTGTTCCGGTTCATCAGGTAGTCCTCGATCGCCATCAAGGCCTTCTCGAGCGCGAGGGCGCGGTGGCTGACCCGGTTCTTCAGCTCGAGCGAGAGCTCGGCGAACGTCTTGGCGTAGTCCTTCTTGATGAAGAGCGGGTCGTAGCCGAAGCCCTCGGTGCCCCGCTCCTCGGTGGTGATGAGCCCCTCGCACACGCCCTCGACGACGGCGATCAGCTTCTCGGGCGTGGCGAGCGCGATGGCGCAGCGGAATCGCGCCGTGCGCCTCGCGTCGGGCACGCCCTCGAGCTCGGCGAGCAGCTTTTCGTTGTTCTCCTTGTCGGTGGCGTCCGGGCCGGCGTAACGCGCCGACATCACGCCCGGCCTGCCGTCGAGCGCGTCCACCTCGAGGCCGGAGTCGTCGGCGATCGTCAGCAGCCGGGTCCGTTTGGCCAGCGTGACCGCCTTGGCGGCGGCATTCTCGCGGAAGGTCTTCCCTTCCTCGGGGACCTCGGGAAGGTCCTTGAAATCCCTGTAGGAGCAAAGCGTCAACATTGTGTCCTTGAGCAACGCCTCGAGCTCGCGGACCTTGTTCCGATTTCGGGTAGCAACGAACAACTCCATCAGGATGCTCCGTCACGCGGTTGAGTTTCATCCGTCGTCACGCATTACCGACTGTATCACACACCCCACGGGCGCGGAAGAGGTTCGGCGGGGCGCGAAGATGGACGCCAGGGAACTCGCCAAGCTCGCCGACCACCTGCTGATGGCGCTGGACTTCCCAGACAAGGACGACACGGAGATGACCGAGCGGGAACTCGATACGGTGGGGCTTGAGCTGCTCAACATCGAGGGCCTGGAGATCCTCGAGGGGATCCTTGCTCAGATCAGAGATGGTTGCATGATGTGCAAACTCAACCTGGGCAAGGGGAAGATCAGGCTTGACAGAGGGGGGCGGGGGCGTCCCGGCGGCAGCCAAGCCGCGCCTGGGAGGTCCCCGAAGAAAATCGCCTTGACTTGACGCCCTGCCTCCTATAAATATGAAGTATCTAGTGAGGGAACACGCGGCACGCTTGGAAAAGAGAGGACGGAGGAGAAAATGTTGAAGGCACTTACGGTAGTCTGCCTGCTCGGCCTGGCGGGGCTGGTGGTGTCCGGCTGCTCACCGGAATCCCAGGATGCCTGGAGCTCGGACCTTGACTTCAGCGACCTGGACCCGCGTCTTGGCGATGAGATGGACGGCTCGTACGATGTCTGGAACACTCTGGACGATCGTTTCACGTCGCTGACTCTCTATCAGACCGGCGGGACGTTCCAAGGCTATGACAACATGCGTCGCTCGTGGAGCGGCACGATAAGCGGCCAGCACAGCAGCAGCGATGGCACCTACAGCGGGCAGGTCAACCTGCAGACCAATGACGGAGGTCAGCAGGCGATCATTGTGGGTAATACGGTGATTATTCTCGACTACCGAATCGGACCGGAAGGCGAGCTAATAGAAATCTGCCGCAAAGGCATTGCGGGGATCTTCTATTACGGCGACAGCTCGGGCCAAATCCAGCTCTTAGGATGGATCGTACCATGTGAGATGCCCTCGGACTAGCTCGGCCTCGAAAGCGATCTGAGAGAACGTCAAGTCAGCGATTGCCTAATCCTCGGGCTACGGGTTGATTGCGCTCGTGGCCTTTCTTTGTGTATGGATGTTCCGACGATACTTGCCGGGCCCACGGTAGAGTGAGCATGAACACCCGGAGACTGCGACGCACCTTCCTGGAACTGCTCCGCATCAACTCACCGTCCCGGAAGGAGAAGCCGGTGGCCGGCTACGTCAAGGCGGCGCTGCGGGACGTGGCGGACGAGTGCTTCGAGGACCGCGCGGGCAAGGCGATCGGCGGCAACGCGAACAACCTCGTCTTCAGGCTCCGCGGCTCGCACCGGACGGCGCCCGCGCTTTGCTCATTGCGCACCTGGACACAGTCGAGCCGACGCGCGGCATCCGGATCGGCCGCCGCGGCAGTGCGGCAAAAAGAAGGCAGGGCAGGGATGCGTAAGGGGGGACGTCGAGTGGCACGGCGGCGTCACCCGGGGCGGTGTGCGCCCTCATAGGCTCTGCTCGTCTCGGGCGCGCTATCCGCATCTTCGGTTTCCGGCTCTGCCGGCGGGTCGGGGCACGGTTCCCCTATGTAGCCCTTGCCCCCGCAGTCAGGGCACGTTGTGTATCCCCGCCCGGCGCACGCTTCGCATACCTTCGCGAGGAACCTGGTGCCGTGACAAGTCGGGCATGGAACCTTCGTGGGAACAGCGATGTAGCCGCGACCACCGCAATTGCTGCATCGGGCGCTTCTCTTACCGGAGCCCCCACACGAATAGCAGTTGACCCACCCGTCTCCCGCACACACAGCGCATTCGACCTCGACACGACCTTTCCCGCCGCAGGCGGTGCATGTAGTCTTCCCCTTTCCCCAGAAGACGTTGCCCCAGTTGTCACGGAGCTTGATGCGGATCGTGATGTGACCCTTGCCGTCGCAATGAGTGCAACGTTCCCTCACCCTCCCTTTGCCTCTGCAATTGCTGCAAACAACGCTGCCTCTGCCCCTGCACGTGGGACACTTGACATAGATCTGACCGCGCCCACCGCAATAGCTGCAGGTAGCTTTTCCTGTGCCCTTGCCCCGAGGATTGGGGACCTGCCCGTTTCGGCAGTAAGGGCAGCGCACGGAAGACCTCCCTGTTGCTGAACACGCAGCGCAGGGAGTCAACCCCTTGCCCCCGCAACCGTGGCAGATCTGCGAACGAGCAACCCAAATCCCTTTGCGCAGGAGGATGTGCCCCTGGCTAAGGTGGTGCTCAAGAATGGCCGTCTTGAAGAGTTGCCCTTTGTATTCTGTGAGTCCGCGCTCATCGAGAGTCGCCCGGAGTTCTTCCGCCCTGGCCTTGACTTGTTCTATTAGCGGGCTCGCCGCAGCGAATTGCTCCTTCGTACGCTCGCCGATCGCGGTGAGTGTGGCAAGGCTGATGCCGTAGCAGTAGCTCGCTTGCCCGAGGTCATCGGCCAGATATGCCTTGTCTGCCTTGGCCTTGGCCTGCCTTCCCTCCCAAAGAAGGGCGCGGGCATTCGCTTCCTCTGGTGACAAGTCCAAGAGGTCCTGCTTATCGAGGGTGACGGTTCCGCCCTTGGTGTGCACCGTGATTGCGTTTTCGCCCTTCATGATCGCGGTTCCAACGTAGATCTTGCCGTCCTTCGTGATGAACGTCTCACCGGCGGCAAGGGAAGGCGTGAGGAGAGCGACGGCTAGGAAGGCCCAGCGCGAGAAAGAGGCAGGCATCGGTTTCTCCTCGCTTTCGGAGTGCAGAGGGCGGCCTCTCCGATTCGACAGACCAGTATTTATTATGCTACTCTCTTGTGTGTTTGTCAAGCAAATCGGCTTTCCAACAGTTGCGCGCCCGGAGCACAACAGAGGTACGACAACGAGGATTCGCTGATGAACGCGCAGCGGCTGAAGAGAACATTCCTTGAGCTCTTGCGTCTGAACTCACCGTCCCGGAAGGAGAAGCCGGTGGCTGCGTACGTCAAGGCGGCGCTGCGGGACGTGGCGGACGAGTGCTTCGAGGACCGCGCGGGCAAGGCGATCGGCGGCAATGCGAACAACCTCGTCTTCAGGCTCCGCGGCTCGCACCGGACGGCGCCCGCGCTGGCGCTTGTTGCGCACATGGACACAGTCGAGCCGACGCGCGGCATCCGGATCGGCCGCCGCGGCTCGATGGTGTACAGCGCCGGGCCGACCATCCTCGGCGCCGACAACAAGGCCGGTATCGCGGTGATGATCGAGACGGCGCGCTCGCTCGTGCGCCGTCGCCGCCGTTTCGGCATGCTCGAGCTCGTGTTCTCGGTGGCCGAGGAGGTCGGACTGCTCGGCGTGGAGAACCTCGACTACGGGCTGATCGAGAGCCGGCTCGGCCTCGTGCTCGACAGCAGCACGCCCGTGGGCAGCATCGTCACCTCGGCGCCGTCGTCGGAAGCGGTCGAGGTGCACATCCGGGGCCGTAAGGCGCACGCGGGCATCGAGCCGGAGAAAGGAGTGAACGCGATCACCGTGGCGGCCAAGGCGATCGCCCGCCTCAAGCAGGGGCGGCTCGACGAGGAGACGACCGCAAACATCGGCGTCATCAAGGGCGGCACGGCCACTAACATCGTGCCGGACGAAGTGCTCGTGCGCGGCGAGGCGCGGAGCTTTTCCGAGCAGAAACTGGCGCGGTGGATCACGCACATGAAGCGCTGCTTTCTCAAGGCGTCCGAGGCGTTCGGCGCCGAGGCGCAAATCGAGACCCGGCGTGCGTTCACCATGTTTGACGTGCCGAAATCGCATCGGCTGGTGCGCGCGGCAGCCCGCGGGGCGCGCGCGCTCGGGCGCCGCGCCAGGATGCTCCGAAGCGGCGGCGGCAGCGACGCGAACGTCTTCAACGGCCACGGGATCACGTCCGTGGTGCTTGGCCTCGGGTACACCAACCCGCACACGAAGCAGGAAAGCATTGACCTCGTCGAGCTCGAGGCGGCCGCCCGGTGGGTGCTCGATATCATCGAGGCGCTCGACAGATGAGCAAGCGCAAGCGAAAGAAGCGTAAGGGCCCGCACAGACCCCGGGCGATAGCCGGTAGGCCTCCTGCGGCGGCCGCGACGGGCGAGCCGGACGGCGTCGTGCTTCGCGTGGCGCGGGTGGCATGCCTCGTCGGGCTGCCCGCCCTGCTGCTGCTCTCGCCCACGCTCAGCTACATGCGTGGCGCGCGCCTCTTCAGCGAGAACAGCCTCTTCCAGTGGAACTGCGTGCAGGCGCTGGCGACCGTAGTGGCGACGCTCTGGCTGGCGGCCGTTGCGCTCGGCGAGGTCCCGCGGCTGCGGCTGCATCGGGTGGATGTGGCCTTCATCGGATTCTTCCTGGTCATGCTTCTCTCGTCGCTGCTGGTGCCCTACCACTTCGACTCGTTCAGGCGGCTCAAGGAGATGCTCGCCGGCGTGGTCTTCTACATCGTCGCCAAAAATCTCTTTGCCGACGAACGTCAGCAGCGCCTGCTCATCCGCGTGCTCATGGGGATGCTCGGGCTGTTCGCCGTCTTCGGCGTCGTGCACTACCTCTGGTACGTGCTCGATATCAAGCCGCCGTTCCTGGGACCGAACCTTCACCCCGATGCGGTCGCCTGGGAAAAGGATTTCGGCGTGCGGGCCACCTCGGTCGCCGGCAACCCGAACTTCCTCGCCTCGAGCCTGCTCGTGCTTCTGCCGCTGGGTCTGGCGTGGCTCGTGATGCACAAGCGGCCAAGGGTGACGCTCGGGCCGGTCGTGGCGACGATCGTGTGGATGCTGGTCGCCGCAGTGCTCCTCGGTGTCACCGTGGGGGCGAGCGAGCGCTTCGTGAAGGTTGAGAGCGAGAAGCAGGCGCGGCTTGAATCCGGCATGATCACGCAGTCGCAGAAACAAGACCTGGACCGGCGGCTGGAGAGCTCAAGGAAAACGGCCGCCTCGTGGGCCGATTGGACTAAAGCGTGGACGGTGGTCGGCATGGTCGGCCTCGTGGCGATGCTGTGGCTCTGGCCGTTTTTCGGCACCGCGGTGGCCGTCGTGCTCGGGTTCGCGCTGCTGCTGTTCACGAACTCGTGGGCGGCCTACAGCGGTTTCATCGTCGGGCTCGTTGTTTTCGCACTGTTCATCTTCATCAAGAGGCCGGTGCGGTTCCGGCCGGTGCCGGCAGCGGCACTCGGCGGGGCGTTTGCGGTGGCCCTCGTCACGTTCCTGGCGATCAAGTCCTTCTCCGGGAGCTCCGTCATCCCCCCGCCGGAGGCGCGCACCGGTCTGCGCTCGCGCGAGATCCTCTGGGACACCGTCCCGAGGATGGTGAGGGCCCGTCCGGTGCTCGGCTTCGGCGCGGACAACTTCTTTGTTTACTCGAACAGGTACATGTCGCAGATCCTACCCGGGCCGTCGAAGTATGAAGAAGTAATGACGCTCAACCCGGCCGCGTTCGTGCGGGACCCGAACCGCCCCCCGCCGAGTCGGATCACGCTGTTTCCCAAAAAAGACGCGCCACCAGGAACGGTGAGCCTTCTCTCGAAGGGCAAGCGACTCGTCATGGAGAAGCACGCGGCTATCTTCATCAACAACCCAAGGTTCATCGGGCGAAACCCGGGCCGCGTGCACAGCGAGTACCTCGCCGTGCTCATCGAGGCCGGTGTGGTGGGGCTCGGCGTGTTCGTCGCGATCTTTGTCTTCTTCTACGCAGGGACGCTGGGCGTGTGGCGCCGCGGCGAGGATTCCTGGCGCAGCATGGTGTTCGTCGGGTCGAGCGCCGCCATCGCCGGTGTGGCGGCGATGCAGACGGTTGACTTCCCGTTCCGATTGCCCTGGGCGACGTGCCTGATCGTTTCGGCGCTCGCGCTCGCCACCGCGTGGCATCGCGGCCGGAGCATCGAGCTTCGACTGAAGCTGCCCGCCGCGCTGCGTGCAGGGCTCGTGTTGCTCGTAGCGGCGATCGGCGTGTACCTGCTGGCGACCGGCCGGCGCCAGGTGCGCACGCTGCAGGCGTCGAACAAGGTCAAGGCTAACTATGAGACGCTGGGTTTGCCGACACAGGCAATCCTCGACGAGTACGAGCGCCTCGCCGCCCGCGGCTCGCGCGACCACAACGTGTACTTCGGGTTGCCGGAGATGCTGGTGTACCTTGGCAAGCTCGACAGCAACACGGCGCGCGCCATCGAGGAGCTCGCCGAGATCCAGCCGTACCACGAGAAGGTACACTACCTTTGGGGCCAGTACTACCGCAAGGCGGGCGACGCGGGCAAAGCGGTCGAGCACTACCGGCGCGCACTCGAGCTCGAGCCGCGCTACATGAAGGCGCGCGTCTTTCTGGTTGATACACTCGTCAAGGCCAATCGCCTCGACGAGGCGAAAGAGGCGATCGCCGAGGCGTGGGTCTGGGAGGCGGAGTCCGAGGCGCGCATGGAACTCGCACTCCAGGGCAGCGCGCGCGTCAAGATGGAACAGGACATGCCGATGGTTCACATTGACGACCTGTACTGGCCGTGGGTGATCAACGCCGACGCCACCGTCCGCGCGCTCGAGGGCGACTTCGAGGGCGCCCGGAACCGCTGGAAGGACGCCGAACGCCGCTGGCTCGCC
>CBDUSE010000017.1:0-26924 GCA_965369835.1 uncultured bacterium | reverse complement strand
TGGGCAGCAGGCGTGCGCCCGAGGCTACTCTCAATCGCCGCAACGCGGCTCGTCGAGGAACACCGCACATGCATCCGCTGTGAGAAATGCGGGCTAATGCCGGCCTGGGTCCTGTGACTCACGCGCGGCCGCTATCCCACGGGCTAACATCCGACGCTGTCCGGCCGTCCTCCCCGGCAAGGACACCGCCAAACGCCCGCCCCGCCGCTGACCGCCACACTCCTTGCGAGTTGACACCGTCCTACGATCACAGAAAAACGCCCGCGATGCTCATCAAGCACTGCGGGCGCCTCACCGGGGGCCTATCTATTCCTCGTCGAGCCGGATGTGATCAAACACCTTCGCTCCCGGGGGAACGTTTGTGACGTGACCGTCCGCATAGCCGACGACTCGGCGCCCTTTCGAGAACTCGCGATTCTCGCGGATTACCACGGCCTCGGCCGGGTCCTCGATCTCGCTCAATTTGCCGCCTTTGAGGACGAGTTCGTAGTCGCTGTGCTCGTCAATCGTCACCGGCTTCTCGAGGTCAATGAGCTTGGCCTTCTTGCGGTTCTTCGGATGGACGAAGACGCTGGGGTCGCCTACGTACAGCGCAAGGTCGCTTAGCCTCTCCGGCAATCTGTCGTCGTGGTCCTGCGCATACATCATCATCGCCAGACAGAGCTGCTTGACGTTGTTCATCGAGCCCGCGCCCTGCGCCGCTTCGCGCGCCCGCCCTAACGCCGGCAGGACCATGCCCGCGCCGATGAGCAGTGTCGGCTCGAGCAGCGCGTTCGGCGAATGGACGCGATACGTCAGGCCCGACTCGTCGCCGGTGACGACCGCGCCGAAGCCGGACAGGTGCTCGCCGACCTTGCCGAGGTCCTTGATGAGCTCGCCGATTCGGCCATCGGCCCGCACCCTGACCGCCAGCAGCGGGAAGACGAACTCATAGACCTCCTTGAAGTCTATGTACATCATCGCCGTGCCGCTCGTCGGTAGGGCCGACATCGTCGTGCGGAAGTCCTTCTTTTTCTCGATGTTCGTGCCTTCCGACGCCGTGTCAATGATTGCGCGCACCACTTCGGGATGCGTCCCCACAACAAGGAAATCGTCGAGGACCGCCACACCCGGCGTGATCGCCGGCGAGGCGAGCACCGTCGTGATCTCGATCCCACCGTGCTTCGCCGTCGTCAGGCGCACCGTGCCTTCTGAAAATGTCTCGAGCAGCTCGAAAACACGCGCGACGAGCCTCTCGACCATCTCCTTGTCCTTGACCTCGATCAGCAGCGCCGCCGGCGGAATGCCGAGCGCCTCCGGCACCTTCGCGCTCAGGGCGATCTCGCCGCCGAACGCGGGCAGGATCTCCTCCTCAAGGTCCATCGCGAGCAGCACCTCGAGCTTCTCGACACCCGCAGCGAATTCCTCGAGCGCGTCTTCGCCGGTCTCCTCGCTCACCGCCTCGAGGAACACGACGAACTCCTCGTAGCACGCCAGGAAACTCCCGAGGTTGAGCACATAGTAGAACCCCGCGTCGTCGGGGACGTACTTGAGGCTCTTGAACGGCCCGCCCCGTCGAGCAAACGCGCCGAGCCAGCCAGTCGGGGGGCCGTCGGTCGAGAGCCGCACGACCGTGCTGCCGCCCCCTGCCCCGACGCTCATGCCGAGGCCCGCGCCGCGCACGTTGTCAAAGCCCAGCGCCTTCAGTATCGCCTTGCCTTCCTCGTCGCCTTCCTGGAGCGACTTCCCAAGTATGGCGCCAAGGTTGACATACACCGACATATCCGCATCGCCCAGCGCGCGCTGCACGTCGGCGTAGCCCTTGTTCGCAGGGAGCATCGCCCGAGCAATGCCGACTCCCCGGGCGCTCAGAACCTCCGCAAGTGTCTCGTCACGCAGCGCCACCATCAGGACGCCGTCCTTGACGGCAAAGAAGATCGCCTTCGCCGGCTCGTCCGGGTCGGGGACGATCTTCGTGAACCGGGCGCCCCCGCGCATCAGCTCCTCCGGCTTGATCCCCTGCTCCTCGAGCAGCGGATAGATTGTCCCGTCGAGGTACTCCTTCAGCGCCGCCTCGCCCTCGCTCACGTCCACGAGCAGGACAAACTCGGGGTTCTCGTCAATATCGTCCAGGCTCACGATCGCCAGCGCCACCTCGCCGCTGCAGATCGCGCCGATCGGCTCGATGAACCGGCCGTAGAACTCCTTCATCTCGGCGAACTTGTCCGCCGGCGCTACACGCTCGAAGAGCCGAAGCTGCTTGAAGATCTTATACCCTGCCGTCTCCTTGATCTTCGCCAGCAGGTCCGGCACGTCGCGCACCGACAAGCAGAAAACCGTGTCCTCGGGCAGCAGCGTGTCGAACGACTCGACCGCCGGCGCCGGCGCGCACAGCGCCACCACAACCGTCACACACACAACCGTCCACATCGCCCTCATGGCACCTCTCCCTTTATCCATGTCCTGAGTCTGCCTTCACCCTCCCTATGCGCTCGCCCGCGGTTTTATTCACTCTGATTTTCGGCGCTCTCATCCCGGTCCTTTCTGTCTTCATCGCCGCCTACTTCGGGCACAAAGCCACCCGGCTCGCCGACCTCAACGCTACTTGTCCCCGGCGTCCTCGTTCGTTCCACTACCGTCAACGAGGACATCGCCACAATGCCGCCAAGCAACGACATGGGCTCCAGTCCGCCGTTAGCCGAACGCGATGTCACCGTAATGCCGTTCTCGTCGCCGACCACCTTCATACCGAAGCCGGAGAGGCACTGGCCGAGCGCTTCGAGCGCCTTGAGCGAGGCCTGTTCCTCCTCATCGCCACCCACGCGCGCGGTCAACAACGGGAAGCCGTACTCGAAGATGCGCCTGGCATCCACGTACATCGTGATCGCCGCATCGCCCGGCAGGCTTGAGACGTAGCGCTTATAGCCGTCGCTCTGGCCGAGGTGCTTCCCCTCGGCCAGCGTGTCAACCATGTCCTCGATGACGCTCGGGTTCGTCGCCACAACCAGGAAGTCGCCCACGATGGCCACGGCCGGGATCACCATCGGCACGCCGTCCAGCGACGTGATCTGCACCCCCTCGTAGCGGTGCGCCGTCATCGTTACCTCGCCCTCTGTCGCTTCTCCGATGAGCTCAAGCACTCGTCCTACGAACTTCTCTACCGTCGCCTCATCTTTCACCTCGACCATCATCGCCGCAGGCGGCACGTCAAGTCCCCCGGGAATCCACGCAGCAACCGTCACCTCGCCGCCGAAGGCGGGGAGAAGCTCTTCCGCGAGCTTCATCTCGAGCGCTCCCTCGATTGCGGCGATGGCCTCCTTCGGCCTTTCCCGATACCGCTGGGGGCTTGCCTCGTAGAACCGCTTCAGGGCCGTTGTGAAGTCAGCGTAGGCCTGGCTCAGGCTTCCAAGGCTTACGGCGGCAAAGAACGCCGCGTCTTCGGCCACGTACTCTGTGCTCTTGAGCGGCGGCGCCTTCCGCGCCAGCCCCGCGAACATACCGCCGCGCGGCCCGTCCCCCGAAACGCGGATCGTCGTGGTGCCCCCCTCAGGCCTCAACGCCACGCCAAAGCCGATAGCACTTAGGCGCGTGAAGCCGGTGGTCGCGCGGAGGCGGCCCCAGGTGTCAAAGGCGGCGTCGTACTCATACTCGGCCATCGCCTCCTCGTCCCTTCTCACAAACGCGCCGACATTCACGTAAGCAAGCAAATCCGCCTTGCCCAACGCCTGCCGCACGTCTGCGAAGCCCTTGTTCACTGCCAGCGTCTCCTCACCCGCGCCGCCGAGCGACTTGACGAGCGCCTCGATCGTGTCCTGCCGCCGCGCAATCACGAGCACGCCGTTCTTCGTCCCAAAGAGAACCTGCTGGCTTGGATAGTCCGGGTTCGCGATCCGCGTGATCGAGAGGCCGCTGAGCGTCAGTTCCTCCGGCTCGACGCCCTTCGCCTCGAGCAGCGGGTAGATTGCCTTCTCGAGGTAGTCTGCCAGCGCCGCCTCGCCCACTTCCGCCAGCAAGACGAGCGAGGGATTGTCATCTATCTCCTCGATGCTTGTGATCGCGAACGCCATCTCGCCTTGAAGGATCTCGCCCAGCGGCTGGATGAACTTCCCCCAGAAGCCCCTCACCTCGGTGAGCGCGTCAGTCGGCATGAACTTCTCGAGCAGCTTCCCCTGCTCGATCACCTTATATGCCGGGAGCTCCCCGACCTTGCTCAGGAACTCCGGCACGTCGCGAACCGAGACGTGCACGACCGTCCCCTCCGGCAGGACCGTGTCGAACGATTCGACCGCCTGCGCCGGCGGCGCAGACACAATCGCCAAGACTGCGACTACGTACGCGGTCACCCAAGAACGCTTCATGGCACCGTTCCTCCTTTCAATCGAAAACGCCTCCCCTCGATAAGGCCAGACCGAGCGCGCATACCACAGCTCACCACCCGGGAGCCTCAGGGATGTGGCGGAGCAGGTTGGGGAACCTGATCCGGTCAAACGGTTCGAGCCCCTCGTCCAGCGCCTCGATATAGACGTGCGCAAACCTTGTCGAGTGCTTCGCGATCGCCTCGTAGAGCCGCTCGGGCGAGGCGATCACCTCGGGCATCAGGAGTTCAGCATACACGCCGCTCCCACGAGGCCTCGCCGCCGGCAGGAGCTGGGCTGCCAGCCGTGTAATCCGCACGTAGGGGGCGAGCACGAACGGTGGGTCCGCGGACTCGAGGTCGCCAAGGATCGCGTCAGCCTCGTCAAGCCGCCCCTCAGCGATCAGCGCCTCGGCCTCGTGGTAGGCGGCCACTTGTGCCGCGAGCTCCGGATCAATCGCCTCGGCGAGCCGGCGCTGCATCGCACTATGTTCGGCGATCACGCGCTGTGTGCCGTCGCGCATGGCGAGCACCAGCTTGAGCTTCTGCAGCGTCGCGAGCATCTCGAGCGCACCCTCACGCGCGCCGTTCTTCTCGACCAGCCCAACTCCCCCGACATCATCCCGCTGCGCCTGCCGCGGCCAGAGGAAATGCCCAAGTGCGACGCCGATCACAAGAACCAAGCACACCACGGCAAGCTGCCATGCCGGTCGCGCCAGGAGATCAAGACTCGGCACGACACCGCCTGGCCACACACTGACCCGGCGGGGTTTCTCGCCACGCTCAGCCCGCTCCTGGACCGTCGCCGCAAGGCCTTCCGGCAACGGCCTCGCCTCCCAGGCTCGCGTGGCCGCCAGCGTCTTCTTCATCCGGTCGTACTCGAGGCTGCACGTCGAGCAGAGATTGAGGTGTGTCTTGACCACGTCGGCCGTCTGCTTGTCGAGCTCGCCGTCTATGTACGCCGTCAGGCTCCCCTGGGCCGCCTTGCACTTCATGCGCTCATGTCTCCACCCTAAAAAGCTCCGCGCCCACCGCGCCGAGGCTCTTCGCAAGCCGCTGCAGTGCCAGGTGCTTGCGCGAGGCCACGGTGCCGACCGGGCAGCCGAGCACCTCGGCAATCGCCTTGTAGCGAAGCCCGTCATAGAAGCTCAGCACGAATACCGTGCGAAGCTTCTCCGGCAGCTCGAGCACCGCGCGCCGTACCCGCCGCTCGAGCTCGCGACGGCTCGCCGACTCGCCTGGCGACGGCGCAGGATCCGCCACCGTCTCCGCCGCCAGCTTGGCTGGATCGCCCGCGGCCACGCTCGAGCCGTCCAGCGGCACCACCTTCCGGTGCCGCCGGCGCCACTCGGTCCGGCACAGGTTCCCGACGATCCGGTAGAGCCACGCCGTAAAGCTGCGCCCTGCATTGAACGTCTGCTTGCGCGTGTAAACCGCGAGGAACGCATCCTGCGCCACGTCCTGCGCCAGTGCAAAGTCGCCGGTGAGCCGCCACGCGTAGTTCAGCGCCTTCGCGCCGTAGCGCTCGACCAGCGCGACGAACCCATGCTCGCCGCCGTTCTGGAAAAGGCGCATCAGCTCCTCGTCCGACGGCGGCGGCCCCATGTCGAGCTCGAGTTGCGGCCTCACATCTCTCGTATGCGCTCCGGGCGACATTTCTTCACCGAAAAAGAATCCCAGCATGGCTGCACTTGCGCTCCACAACCCTTCTCGTCGAGAAAAGACCCCCCGGCGCTCGCGCTGCCCTGTGTAAGTATACCGGCTCGCTCACCCATCCGCGACAAAATTGAAAAAAAGTCTTGCCTCCTCCACGACCCTGGGACTATAATGCGTCGGCTTTCGGCAGCAAGAACGAAAGCGATGTGCATAGCCTGTGAACAACTTGTGGACTTGCCGCACCGGACCCGTGCAGGAGGCCGGTGCAGTGGCAAGTCGAGCGGTGCTCGTGTCCCGTCCCATCCCGGATGAGACGCCCTATCTCAGATGGGGTCCACTTTCTTTCGGGGCGCCGTTACAGCCCAAGTCATCGCCGCTATCGGAAGCCGTGCACCTGAAGCAAGAGCCTTTTCTGCCGGTCTGCTGTGATTGGTTTATGTGTGTTGGGGAGGATCGCTGCTGGTCGCGTCCTTGGTCCCTGAGCTGCGGGTCAGTGTGGGCTCTTCTCAAGGTCATCACCATCTTGAACTTGTGGCGACATAGTGCCCTGGAGGAAAGGAGATGACGGTGGACTTGCTTTCTCTCTGGGAATCGGTGCTCGAAGAGATCAAGGACGGGGTCAATCCCCAGACCTTTGAACGCTGGTTCGGCCAGTGCGTACCAACGCGGCTTCAGACCGACAGGCTGACCATCGAGGTGCCGAACGTCTTCGTGCGCAACTGGATCGCCGACCACTACGGCGACGACATCGCCCGCGCCCTCGAGCGCCGCATCCCGAGCAACCCACCGAGCCTCGATCTCGCCATCAACGAGGAGCTTGAGCACCGCGCAGCGTCGCAGCCCAAGGCGAGCCAGAGCGAATCGGCCAGCGCCTCCCCCGCGCGCCCGCCGCTCAACGGCACGAACAGCAACGGACGCTGCTTCAATCCGAAGTACACTTTCGACAACTTCATCGAGGGGGGGTGTAACCGCTTCGCGCGTGCCGGCTGCATGGCGGTTGCTCAGGCCCCGGCAAAGGCCTATAACCCGCTCTTTATTTACGGCGGCACCGGCCTCGGCAAGACCCACCTGATGCATGCCATCGGCCAGTACATTCTCGCCGGCGACCCCATGACGCGCCTCACCTATGCCTCAAGCGAGTACTTCACCAACCATCTCATCACGAGCCTTCAGAACCGCGGGATGGAGCCGTTCCGGCGCCACTACCGCACTATGCGCGCGCTGCTCATTGACGACATCCAGTTCCTCTGTGGCAAGGAGCAGACCCAGGAGGAGTTCTTCCACACCTTCAACTCGCTCTTCGACGCCGGGAGCCAGATCGTCGTCTCGTCCGACCGCCCGCCCGCTGAGCTTGAACGCATGGAGCAGCGCCTTATCTCGCGCTTCGAGTGGGGCCTGGTCGTGGACCTCCAGCTCCCCGACTTCGAGACCCGCGTCGCCATCGTCCGCAAGAAGGCCGAATGTGAGGGTATGGACATCTCCGACGATGTCGCTTACTTCCTTGCCGACCGCGTCCACTCGAACGTGCGCCAGCTCGAGGGCGCTCTGATTCGTGTCGTCTCATATGCGTCGCTCATGTCTTTGCCAATTACCGTCGCGCTTTGCAACAGTGTCCTCGAGGACATCCTGGTGGCCGAGCAGCGGCATGAGCTCTCGCTCGACGAGATCCAGCGCAGTGTTGCCGAGCACTTCGACATCCGCGTCGCCGACATGAAAAGCTCGCGCCGGCCGAAATCCATCGCTTTCCCGCGCCAGATCGCCATGTATCTGGCCCGTGAGCTCACGGCCTGTACCCTTCAGGAGATTGGTGAATCGTTCGGTGGCAAGGACCATTCGACGATCATACACGGTCACCGTCTCGTCAAGAACCGCCTCGATGATGACCCCAAGCTCAGGTTGACGATTACCTCCCTTTCCAGGAGCCTGCAGAAATAGGCGCGTGTGAAAAATTCTGTTTGCGCTCTGTGGAAGGCGTGTTAGCATTTCTCCCCGAGACGAAAAGTGTGGACAACGACTGACTCATCCACAAGAACTCCACCCGTGGCCCAGAACGAAGCTTCCAGGGAGTTCATCCTGGACAATCCACATGTCCACACGCTCTACTACGACTACTACTTTATAAATACAGGAGAAGTCTTCTTACAAAGCTTGTGAATAGATCCTGAGGAGGAGGCATGAAAGCATCCGTTCAAACCAAGGATATCCTTGAAGCGGTCCAGAAGGTCCAGTCCGTCGTCAGCACCAAGAGCACGCTTTCTATCCTGTCGAACGTTTTGATCGAGACGGTGGACAACTCGATGGTACTGACCGCGACTGATCTTCAGGTCGGCATCCGTTGCAAGAGCGAAGCGCGTGTCAAGGAGCAAGGTGCTTCGACTGTACCAGCCAAGACACTGTTTGCAATCCTTCGGGAGCTTCCCGAGGGTGAAGTGAACATTGAGATCAACGAGAAGGATATCGCTACGATTGCCTGCGGCGATTCGTACTTCCGCATCCTCGGTATCTCAAGAGATGAGTTCCCGAAGCTCCCCGAGTTTCTCGAGAAGGAGTCGTTCACGGTCAGTCAGTCCCTTCTCAAGGGGATGCTCCACAAGACCATCTACGCGATCTCGCGGGAGGATAACCGTTATGCCCTAATGGGACTGTATTTCATTATTGCTGACCATACACTTACCTTTGTCTCAACCGACGGGCGAAGGCTCTCGAAGATGACAACTGAGCTCGGTGCCGAGGTGAAGCTCAAGCGCGACTTCATCGTCCCGCTAAAGGCCGTTGATGAGCTCCAGAAGATGCTTGGTGATGAAGGGGATGTGCGTCTCTTCCTAGCGAAGAACCAGGTTGCGTTCCAGCTTGACGGCGTGTTGCTGGTGTCGCGTCTCATAGATGGCACTTTCCCAGACTATGAACGTGTCATCCCGGAGACCTCGACCGAGAAGGCTGAACTTGACCGGCGCGAGTTCCTGCACATGGTACGGCAGACGGCGTTACTGGCTACTGATCAAGCGAACCTTGTTCGCCTGAGCTTCACCAAGGGGCAACTGGTGATCACGTCGAGCTCACCGGAGGTCGGCGAGGCGCGTGTCAGCATGCCGACTAAGTACGACGGTAAGGACCTCGAGATCGCGTTCAACCCGGACTTCCTCAAGGATGTCCTCGGCAGCATAGACGAGGAAGTGGTAACCCTCGAGCTCTCCGACTCGCTCAGCCCCGGTGTCGTCCGAGGCAAGGGGACATTCCTCCACGTGCTCATGCCGATGCGGCTGCAGGACACTGACTAAGGCAGACGGCTCACGCAGTTGCTCGGCGTACCCAAAAGCGTCGTGATCGTCCCGCACGACCTCGCCATCGTCGCCGGCTTGCTGTGCGCCGCCGCGTGCTTGACGTGCGGATCGCCCAGGTAGACCGGACCGACCTTGCTACGCTCCAGCGCTACCAGGAAACGCTCCGCTGAAGGGCTCCCACGACGAGAAAACCCTTGACGCGTTCAACGAGCGGCTCATAGAATATGGCGAGAGGATTGCCACGCCGCGGCGCGACAGGCGAAGGGAGCTGACTATGCCAAGAGGCAAGACCAGGGCGGTCGGTGATCTGATAGGCGGCATCGTCCGCACCTGGGAGCGGCGTTCGGGCGGGCCAATCGAGCGGATCATCCTCTGCTGGCGCGACGTTGTGGGGGACTCGATTGCCGCCAGTGCACAGCCGATCGAGACCGAGGGAACAACGCTCATTGTCGAGGTGCGCGACGCCGTGTGGCGCGACCAGCTCTCGCGATTCTACAAGGCGAAGATAGTCAGAAAGCTCAACGGTCGGCTCGGCAAGGAGCTTATTCGGGACGTCCGCTTCCGCGTCGGGCGCGACCTTTCGCAGTGGGAGAACGACTAGATGACCACGGCCAACAAGAAGGCTGCTACAAAGCGAGCGGCAAAGAGCATGCCGGCCGCGAAGCCGAAGAGTGAGGAATCGCCCCCTCCAAGGGCCGCATCGGAGAAGGCCTCCCCTTCTTCGTCAAAGACGGAGAAGGCCTCCCCTTCTTCGTCGAGGACGGAGAAGGCCTCCCCTTCTTCGTCAAAGACGGAGAAGGCGTATACCGCCACCAGCATTCAGGTGCTCGAGGGGATCGAGCATGTGCGCAAGCGCCCCGAGATGTACATCAGCGACACCGGCGCGACGGGCCTTCACCATCTTGTACGCGAGGTCGTGGACAACTCGATAGACGAAGTGATGGCGGGCTACTGCGACCGTATTGACGTGCGCATCCACGCGGACAACAGTATCAGCGTCCACGACAACGGCCGCGGCATCCCCGTAGACATGCACGAGACGGTCAAGAAGCCCGCGATCGAGGTCGTGCTCACGATGCTGCACGCCGGCGGCAAGTTCGACCATGAGTCCTACAGGATGAGCGCGGGCCTGCACGGTGTCGGTGTCTCGTGCGTCAACGCGCTCAGCGAGTGGCTCGAAGCCGAGGTCACTGTCGGCGGCAAGGTCCACAAGATGCGCTTCGAGCGCGGTCGTACCGCCTCGTCCCTCGAGGAGATCGGCAAGCGCAAGCGCAGCGGCACAAAGATTACCTTTCGCCCCGACCCCGAGATCTTTGGCGACGCCGCCTTCAGCTTCGACACGCTCGCTGGCCGCATGCGCGAGCTCGCCTTCCTCAACGCCGGCGTGACGATCACGGTCAAGGACGAGCGCGCCGACAGGGCCGACCGCGACGAGAAGTTTTACTACACCGGCGGCCTCGTCAGCTTCGTCGAGCACCTGAACAAGAACCGCGACGTGCTCCATCGCAAGCCGATCTACCTCAAGAGCGAGCGGGACGGCATCGAGGTCGAGCTCGCCATGCAATTTAGCGACGCCTACCAGGAGACGATCTCCTCGTTCGTCAACAACATCCGCACCGTCTTCGGTGGCAGCCACGAGAGCGGCTTCAAGAGCGCGCTCACCCGCACGATCAACGCCTACATCCGCTCGCGCAACCTCGCTAAAGGCGAAAAACTCTCGCTCACCGGCGACGACGTGCGCGAGGGCCTCGCCGCCGTGCTGAGCGTGCGGCTGCGCGACCCTAAGTTCGAGAGCCAAACCAAGATCCGGCTCACCAATCCCGAGGTCGAGGGCATCGTCCAGCAGATTGTCAACGACGGCCTCGGCGCCTTCCTCGAGGAGAACCCCTCGATCGGCAAGCGCATCATCGAAAAAGCCATCGTCGCTGCCCGCGCCCGCGAAGCCGCGCGCAAGGCGCGTGATCTGACCCGCCGCAAGGGCGCGCTCGAGAGTGGCGGGCTCCCCGGCAAGCTGGCCGATTGCGCTGAGAAAGACCCCGCGCTGTGCGAGCTCTACCTCGTCGAGGGCGACAGCGCCGGCGGCTCCGCCAAGATGGGGCGCGACCGGCGTTTCCAGGCGATCCTGCCGATCCGGGGCAAGCTGCTCAACGTCGAGAGGGCGCAGATCAACAAGGTGCTGAAGAACGAAGAGATCCGCACGATAATCATGGCGATCGGCGCGGGCATTGGCCGCGAGGACTTCGACATCTCGAAGCTGCGCTACGACCGCGTTATCATCATGACCGATGCCGACGTGGACGGCCTACACATCCGCACGCTGCTCCTGACGTTCTTCTTCCGGCAAATGAAGCCGCTCGTCGAGGAGGGGCACATCTACATTGCCAAGCCGCCGCTGTACCGCATCATGGCCGGTAAGAAGGAGCGCTACATCGAGAGCGATCGTGATATGGACACCTTCCTTCTTGAGAACGGCGCCGGCGGCCTCGAGCTGCGTACCGTGGGCCGGGGCGCAAAGACGTTCACCGACGCCCAGTTCACGCACATCCTCGAAAACCTCGTCGAGATCGAGCACCTCCTTCTGCTCATCGCGCGCAAGGGGATTGACGTACACTGCTACCTCGCCGGCCGCGACAAGGACGGCAAACTGCCCCTCTACCTCGTCAAGGTCAATGGCGACGAGCGGTTCCTCGCAAGCGACCGCCAGTTGGCGGAGCTGACAAAGGCCGAAGAGAAACGCCGCGGCCGGCAGCTCGAGCTCCTTGCCGAGGAAGAGGAGGAGGAAGCCGGCGGCATCAAGATCGTCGCCGAGCTCTTCGAGTCGCGCGAGCTCGAGAAGAAAATCGCCGCGCTCGAGAAGCGGGGCCTCGCCTTCAAGCACTACTACCCGAACGGCGACGAGAAAGAGCCGACGGTGCGCTACGAGCTCGTCAACGACGAGAAGACGATTCACCTGAGCTCGCTCAGGGAGATCGTGGACACCGTCCGCGCGCTCGGCCGAAAGGGGATCACCATCCAGCGATTTAAGGGCCTCGGCGAGATGAGCAACAAGCAGCTCTGGGAGACCACCATGGATCCCGACGCCCGCACGATCATGAAGGTCACCCTTGACGACGCCGTTGCCGCTGAGGAAATCTTCTCCGTGCTCATGGGCACCCAGGTGGACCAGCGCAAAGCCTTCATCGAAAAACACGCCCTGAGCGTCACCAACCTGGACATCTAGGAATTCACCACCGATCTTCACAGATTGGCACTGATTGTTGCCGCGTTCGCGCACGCTGCGCGAACGCGAAGGTATCTGTGTTCATCTGTGAAAATCTGTGGTTGATTAGCTGATATGAAATCGCCTTCCGCCAAGATCCTCGTACCCCTCGCCGTCGAGCTCGCCTTCGCCCTCATTGTCGGCGTCGCAATCGTCGCCACCGACGGCGGCCGCTACGGCCTCGGCGCGGAGGCGGCTTGGGATCGGCTGGTCGAGCGCTACAGCAGTTGCAGGACCTACAGTGCTACGATCGTTCACGTCCGTGGGGAGTATCCGCGGCTGACCGAGTTTCACTCAGAAGAGAAGGGGCGAAGTATCTTCGAACTATGCCCGGGCGGGTCTCTCTATGTGCTTTTATACAAGGCGCCATGGCGGTTTGCCGGGACAATCTCGGCTGTAGGGGATATGCGGCGGTCTTTTTGGATCGCGATGCGGGGCAGCCCATGGCTTATTGAACCAAGCGCGTGGATGGACCTTGACGAGAATGAGGTCGTGATGGGCGTGGCCTATTACGGGCCCCAGTGGGACCCACCGCTGGTCTATCGCCTGCTGCTGACTCACGGTTCCCCGGGGCTGGTGGGCTGGACTCAGGTTGTGCACGTTGATGGGCCGGAGGGCGACAGTGCCACGTGGGACATGAGCGACGCGAGGTGGGAGCCTGTGCTTTACATCGAGCGCGAGCGGCGAAGGGGGCGCGATGGTGGGCTGTGGGATGTGCTCGTTGTGCATTCGAAGGGCTCGAAGCGAGAGGTGTGGATTGACCCGGCTGACGGCGGTATCGGTGCCGTTGTATGGCCCCGCCCGGAAAACGCGTGGACCGAGCTCTATCTTGATGCTGCGTTTGATGTTCCGATTGAGGACGCGCTGTTTGAGCCGACGGACGAGGGAATCGAGAGATTGAAGCAGTGGATAGCCGAGCGCGAGAAAGAACCTACAAAGTAGCTCTCGCCCTGGTCATCACGTTCGGCCTGGCGGCGCTGCCGATCTACTGGGTCACCCGCCTGATCGGCTTCGACCGGCTCGTCGGGCCGCGCAACGCCTACGGCTACATGCTGCTCCTCGTCGGGATCGGCCTCACATGCTATAACCCGGACACCTTCGGCGTCACGCTTGGCCGTCACCGCCGTGCGTGGTGGCTCTACGCCATCGGCTTCGGGTTCCTCGTCATCTACGTTCCCGCCTTCAAGCTCCTCGACCCCTTCTACCAGCCGCGGCCGGGCTGGATCGGCCTCTTCACCATCGGCCCGCTCGCCGAGGAGCTCATCTTCCGCGGATTCCTCTTCGCCGTGCTCGTGGACCTTGCCGGCGACCGCTACAGTCCCCGGAAACTCCTCACAGCGCCCGTTGTCTGGAACGGTATCCTCTTCGGCCTCTGGCACCTCGGCCCGCTCTACAAGGCCGCCATCGAGGGCACGACGGGCGATCTCTGGCAGGTGCCCGTCCGCGTCGTCGTCACCGGCGTCGGCGGCCTCTACCTCGCCGCTCTGCGCGAAAAAACCGGCTCCATCCTCGGCCCTACACTCCTCCACATGCTCTTCAACCTCCTCGCCGGTTGGTAGGATCTCACGCAAAGGTGCCAAGGACGCAAAGAGTACCAGCAGGCTGCTGAAAAAGGCCAGAGCTCCGAGAGCGAGAAAGCTCTGCTTGCCTTGAAAGACCCTCCTTTGCCGGCCCAACCGTGAGCCGCCCAGCGGCGACTGGGAGTAGCCACGGGTGAAAGCCCGTGGTCTCGGGCGCCCTGAGAAAACCGGAGCCCCGTCAGGGGCGATTGAGTCTGACGTCACACCGTGCTGAATCGCCCCAAAGGGGCTCTGTCCTTTCTGTCGCCCTGTTCCACGGGCTGGCCCGCCTTCACAGGAGCTCCGGCGGGCATGCGCCCGAGGCTACTACCATCCGCCCCTGCGGGGGCTTGGACGATGTTCTATGCGGAGAAGTGCCTGGCCCTATTTTCGTGTCTGTGCAAATCCGTGGTGAATTTGTATAATCCTGCTATGCAGCGCGAAGTCCCAGAACGCCCCACCCACCCCCGCTGGCTCAAGTCCCTCATCGTCCTCCTCCTCGGCCTCGTTTACCTCGCGGCGGTGTACTTGGTTTCACCTGCCCTCCGCGAGGAGTTACGCTACACGCGGCTGCGATATGAGGTTCCTTTCGTGCCTCGCATTGCGCATGGAGATGAGCACGAGGTTTTCGACCCTCGTCTCGTCGCGCGTGGCCGTCGGGTGAAGCGTCTTCGGGCAACCGCCGTCTTAACGGGACCAAACGAGGACGATCGAACGGAGGCGACGCTCCTATTCGATGGGCCGGAGAGGGTCCGTATTGATCTCAAGGAAGGGACGGTGAGATCTACCTTTATTAGAAGGGGCGGCCGCTGGTGGCAGATTTCTGTTGAACCCGGGAAACCTAGAGTGGGCATGGTTATTTCCGATCATGAGGTCTTTTTGGGATGGTACTTTCCTCATTCCTTCGCCAGCCCCACTCAGGTAGCGGTTTTTCTTCCATACTTGTGGCCCGATCGCTTTGAGGAGTTCCTCAGCGGTCAGCATATCCGTGCCGTGGGCGAAAAAACGTTCCAAGGTCGGGAATGTCGTGTTCTCAGAGTGCAAACGTACCGGACAACGGAGGCCTATGACCGACAGTACCTTTGGCCATCGAGCCACACCGACCTGTGGATCCGGAATGACACGGATATTCTATTGAAGACGGAGCTGACCCGCTCATGGGCATTATTCAGGATGTTTGCTGACGACTTCGGAGCACCGAAAGGCGCTGACATTGTGTGCGTCCTGACAAGTTTCGAGGAGGACGTGGATTTTGAGGAGGGCGTTTTCGACCCCCTTGCGCTTGTCCGTGAATTCTCTGGTTTCGCGGAGGAAGCGACATCCCAGCCTGAGGAGTCTCCTGCCCAAGAGGAAGGTGGGGCTCACAGAGTGATTGAGGTCGAGTAGAAGGAGAACTAAGTGGTCGGTCAAGCGTTGGGAACCCAGCTGAACCTCCGAGCTCGGTGGAGCCGAGGGCTCGGTTGGATTCTCCTAGTTTTCATTTTCTTTTTGGCACAACAGCGACTATGCTATCTGATCGTCTTATGGCTGTCGCACGTGTTCCCAGGGGCTCGATGGCTTCCCGGGGCTATGCCTGCCTTCCCGCTCGTGGAATGCGTGCTCCTTTTGCTTCTCGTCTTTTGGTCGCCGGATGCTTTCGGTCTGAAGATCGGCAACCATCGCAAGGTCTGGTGGATATATCTAGCGTGTGTAGCCTTGTACGCGGCGTATTTCCTCATCGGTAGGACAGCAATTCCGTTCCACGGGCTGCTCTCACATCGGGCTCCGAGTGCTTATCTTCTTGCGCCGTTCAGGGAGGAATTGCTCTTCCGCGGTTTCATGTACGGCGTCCTCGTCGAGATGTATCCGTCCAGCGAAGCCTCGCGCAGATGGATTTCCAAGCCGGTCCTGTTCACCGCGATGCTGTTTGGTTTGTGGCACATCGGCTGGGCGGGAGGCATCGGTTGGGACTTGGGGCTGGCCTATATTGCCTACACGTTCTTCGCCGGGCTGGTCATGGGCTATGTCCGTCGTCGTAGCGGGAGCGTCCTCGGCCCGTTCCTCATGCACGCCGGCGGCAACTTCATCGCCGCCTTATGAGGATAGTCCCTCACGCAAAGGCGCAAAGGGCGCAAAGCGCGCGAAGAGCACCAGATGTTCATTTTTGCTTTGCGGACTTTGCGCCTTTGCGTGAGACTGTTCTGCATGCAGGCGGGGGAGCGGGGACAGCGGGCGGCGTTCTGGCGCAAGCGCTGGGTGCGTCGGGTCTTCTGGTTCGTTGTCCAGCTCTATATTATCTGGTGCGTCATGCTCTTTTTTCTTCAGGACAGGATCATCTTCCCGAGGCATTACGCGCCCGAACCGCTCGACGATCCCTACGGCACCGAAGCGGTCGAGCTCAGGCTTGAGCTCAAAAAGGGCGGCGAGGCCTTTGCCTGGTTTGTCCCGGCCATCGGCGCGAGCGCCGACAATCCCGCGCCGGTCGTCGTTTTCTTCCACGGCAACGCCGAGATTGTTGACATCGAGCACGACATCGTCGAGGGCTACCAGCAGCTCGGCTGCTCCGTGCTGCTTCCCGAGTACAGGGGCTACGGCCGCTCGGCGGGCAGGCCGAGCGAGAGAGGCATCCTGGCCGACGCCGTCCGCTTCTACGACCAGCTTATCGAGCGGCGCGACGTGGACACCTCGCGCATCGTTTTCCAGGGCCGCTCGCTCGGCGGCGGGTTCGCGGCGGGTCTGGCTGCGCGGCGCAAGCCGGCCGCTCTCATCCTCGAGTCCAGCTTCACCAGCGTCGTCTCGATGGCGCGCCGCCACGGCGTGCCGGCGTTCCTCGTCAAGCATCCCCTCAGGACCGACCGCATCTTGCGCAAGCTCGACGTGCCCGTCCTCATCTTGCACGGCACGAGCGACATCGTTGTCCCCGTCTCGCACGGTCGCAAGCTCAGCCGACTGGCCCGAGACGCCAGGTACATCGAGTACGACTGCGGCCACATCGCCCTGACCGGCCAGGAGTGCTACTGGGACGAAGTCGAGCGCTTCCTGGCAAAGGCGGGCCTCATCGAGCCGGCAACGGAGTGATTGCCTCACGCAAAGGCGCAGAGCCCGCAGAGAAGGGGGAAACAGATTGCACTCCTCCGCGGACTCCGCGCCTCTGTGAGAGGTAGTTGATCTTGATCTGTGGCTAATCCGTGAAATCTGTGGCTGATTCCTCCTCCAGCAGCTTCGACTGATAGAGGTCCGAGTCGGGCGCACGCTTGTTGAAGAGGTCGCGCACGGCGCAGAGCATGGCGGCGATGCCGAGGCCGTCGCCGACCACCAGCAGCGGCCACCAGTAGGCCAGGTCCGCTTCGATCTTCTCGCCCGTCGAGGGGTAGCCGTTTGTGAAGAACGAGATGAGGATCAGCACGAACCCGCCGGCGAGCAGCGCCCAGAAGACGCGACCGAACCGCACCCGGCGCCCCTCGTTCTCGCAGTGGAGGAAGAGCACCCCGGCCACGACCATGAGACAGGCGACGCTCACCGGCGCGTATACCGGCCCCGTCATCTGGCCCGGGATCAAGAACAGCACGTCCCACGTGGCAAGCGACGCCGGCCAGCCGATGAGGACCTTCAGCCAGACGTAATAGAAGATGTCCCACAGCCCGAACGCGATCAGCAGTACCGCCCACCACTGCACGCGCGTCCGGGCCACGGCGAAGGCGAGGGCGACGAACATGACAAGCGTCGCCACCTCGCGCCCGACCTCGACCGCCAGGACCCGCTGCGTCTGTTCTGCAAAGATCGGCATCACCGGGAAGAGCGACTCGCCGACCTCCCAGATGTCGCGCAGGTACACGACCACGGCCGACTCGAGGTACGCCATCGCCACCGCGAACAGCGCCACCGGCCACACCTGCCGCAAGAGCTTTCGCACTGATGGCTCCATGCGCCTCATCCACCACGTCTCTTCCGTTGGCAATTCTCACGCCCCGCCGGCGCGGGCATTCACTCGTCAACGCGATCGTGCCGAGGTATGCTGTTTCCTGGATAACATGTTACTTGCCACCGGCTTCAGCCGGTAGTTCGTGAGGTCGCACCGACTCTTCCAGAGCCGGCTTCAGCCGGCTTCTCGACGTGCGCGTTCACGCGTGAAGGGCCTTGAAGACTGAAGCCGGTTGTCGAGAAGCCCGCTTGAAGCGGGCCGGCAGCTTCTCTCGATGCCCATGAGACCGCCGACTGAAGCCGGTGGCAAAACATGCCCCAACTACGGCCATCGCATACATTCCAACGGCAACGGTAGCGGCCGGTTCCTCTCTGTCAAGGCGCATGCGCGGCGCGACCCAATTGACTCCTTATGGGCAGAGCAAAGCCCCGGGCAGGGTGCCCGGGGCCACTTTCGTATACTCTACTCGCGAGTGAATGTGCTGTCTGTCTCTGATGGCAGATCGCGGAGACGGTCTCGGCTAGTCGCCGTTGTTCTCGTCGCCGTTCTCCTCGCCCTTCTCGTCGCCGGGCTCGTCGCCGTTGTCCTTCGGTTCAGGCTCCTCTTCCTCCTTCTTGCAGCCGCCGACCGTGGCAACAGCGATGAAGGCGCCCAGACAGAGCAGAATCAGGAGTTTCTTCAACATCTCGCCTCACCTCCTTCCCTGCCGGTTCTAACTCGGGTGTTCGAAATTCTTTTGACAAGTCTAGGGGCCGGGCCCCGTCAATTGTCCGTTTCTATATCCTCGCGGTCAAGGATGATGGTGATAACCCTTCGATGCTGTCCGAGACTCTAGCAATGCCCCCACATGGCCGCAAGGCATTTTTTTCATGAAGTCCCAGAGAGCTCTGGATGCGAGAAATGGGGATCGTCGTGCCTGCCTTTACAAGGCCCCGTCTTGCGACGGGGTTCCGTCTCTCGACGGGGCCGCGTCTCTCGACGAGACAACGTCCTTGACTGTTCATCCGCTCGGTGGTTCGCGTCCTCCTTCACGGAAACTCCCCAGTCGCTGACACTCAGACGGTGGCAAACTTCATCCGCGCTGTCAACCCCTCTTTCATGCCCCCGCCGTGGGAAGCAAATGCACCCCAGGAATCGCAGAGAGCGCGGAGAGGACGAGCCACAGATTACGCAGATGATACAGATCGAGTTCTCCGAGAACGGGCTTGCTTGAACCTCCTCGCCGCGAGGCGGCCTATCTGTGTCATCTGTGAAATCCGTGGCTTCTCAGAATATCGCGAGGATGGGAGCCGGTAGCGCCGCGACGAAGCGCAGCGCCATTGTCGAGAGCAGCCCCTTGCGCACGAAGAAAAGCGCGTACCCGACCGCTAGCGCGAGCTTGACCGCGACGAGCGCGACAAACTGCCACGGCGGGATGGTCGCGCCGGTGTGTTCAGCGAGCCTGAGCATCGCGTTGACCGCCAGCGTGACGTTGAACAGGGCGGAGGTGACGACGCTCGCCCAGATTCTGCCCGAGAGCCGGAAGGCGATCGCGAAGATTCCCCAGCGGCAGATGACCTCCTCGAAAAGCGCGACGAACACCGGCTGAAACGGGTTGCGCTTCCCGGCAAGCAGCGGCTTGTGGAGCAGCGGCTCGAGCACGAGCAGCGTCAGCAGCGCCAGCGCAACGCCGATCGGCACAATGAGCACCAGGTCGCGCTTGACCCGCCGCCACGTGCCGAAACCGACGAGTTGCTCTCCTCTCACCCACGCGAAGCCCGCCGTCGCGGAGATAAAGAGCGCCACGAAAATGCCGAGCAGGTCGAGGGCAAGCCGAGGTGTCGGATCGCTCGCTCCGAGATATTGCTCAACGAAACTGCGCCGAACAACCAGGTAGTCGTAGGCGAGGTAGAGAGTCGCCGCCAGCGTCGCAACCAGCGCAAGCCGCAGCCCGCGGAACAGGTTCTCCTCCCTGATGAACTGGCGCACGCGCCCCCCTATGGTTCGATGACTACCTCGTCGCCGAGATCGAGCAGCAGGAACAGCTCCTCGATCTCCTCGTTCGAGAGCGCGACGCATCCGGCCGTCCAGTCGCTCCCCATGCCCCCGCCGTGCAGGCCGATCTCACCGCCGAGGCGCGTCTCCCCCGGCGGTCGCTGACGCGCTTGGATTGCCTTGGCGATCGCGTCGTGCTGCGCGCGTGTGATAAGGCCCGCCCGCAGGCCCCGGTCCGCGTCCTCGACGTTTGGGTAGCTCAGACCGACAAAGAGATGGTACCGGCTGCGCTCGTTCTTAGTGCAGAAGTAGTACCCGCCCTCGGGCGTGCAGCCGTCCCCTTCCTTGCGCTTCGGATCCAACGGGTTCGTGCCGAGCGCGATCCGGTAGGTCTTCACCAGCCGGTCGCCGTCGAAAAGCTCGAGCGAGCGCGCCGCCTTGTGCACCACGACGCGCGGGCGCTCGAGCGGGAGGGCGCCGCCGCCCTCGCGCGCGACCGCTTCGGCCCGGTCCTGGACGTCCCGCGATGGCAGCCACGGCCGCCGGATCCACGGATAGTACAGCCACAGGAACGCAAGCGCGCCTAGAACAACGACCGAGATACAGGCGAACCAGAAAAAGTTCATCGCGTGCGGGCACCGTTTTCTCGTCGAGAACATCGCGCAACTCTTTCACGCCCACCCCGCTGCGTCAACACAAAAGCCTTCCCTATGGCCCGCAGAGACATAAAGGCCTTGCGGCGGTAACTCTGCGGGCTGAAAATGGGTTATAAGGACGATGGAGGTGATGACATTGCGCGAGCGCGGCATAGTGATAGATGTCAGGGACGGCCGGGCGCTTGTTGAGGTGACGCCGGCCGAGGGATGCGGCAAGACCTGCTCGTGCAGCGCGGTCGAGGGGAAAGCGCACCTGAGGCGCGTCGAGCTCGAAGCGCCCGAGGGGGTGCGCCCCGGCTCGGTCGTGACGCTCGAGGTCAGTTCGGGCCAGATCGTCGCCTCGAGCGCTGCGGTCTTTCTGGGGCCGCCGGCGTTCTTTGTGCTTGGCGCAGTGTTGAGCAAGCCGCTGCTCGCGGTGCTCAGTATCCGGATCAATCCGGACCTCGGGATGATGCTCTGCGGCGCCGTCGCGTTCCTGATCGGGTTGGCGGCTGCCTTGCTGTTCTCGCGCCGCGGCGCCAAACGCGACTGGCTCGAGCCGCGCATCATCGAGGTCCTCAGCTCGGCGTCCTAAGCGCGGTTTTGACGAGAGAGGGGAACAGGGAATGCGCCGATGGATGCTCTACGCGGTGGTCGGGCTTGCCCTGGCCGCCGGCGGCCTGAGTTGTCGCGAGGCAAAGCGCCCCGCGAAGGGGAGCGCCGATCAAAAACAACGCCCGGCCCGCGAGCTCGCCCCGAAAGGGTCTCATGATGAGAGTGCCGAGGAGCAGGCCGCCGACACGGACAAGGAGCGACTGTTTCGCTGGCGCGTCGGTCCGATCTGCATTGATCCGGGCCACGGCGGGCGCGACTCCGGCACCGTCGGGGCCGAGGGCGCGCTCGAGAAGACGATCACACTCGACGTCGCGAGGCGTGTTCGGCAGGGGCTCGAGGCGAAAGGCGCCGCGGTCGTGTTGACGCGCGAGGATGACCGCTTCATCGCGCTCGAGGACCGCGCGGTGATCTGCAACGAGGCGCGCGCGGGGCTTTTCGTGAGTATCCACGTCAATGGCTTCTACACCCCGGACGTGTACGGATTCGAGGTCTACTACCTCGATGACGGCGCGTCGCTCGAGGCCGGACGCGCCGCCGAGGCGATCCGGCGCGCCTTGAGCGCGGCGCTCGAGACGCGCGACCGCGGCGTGCGCCGGGCCGACTTCACGGTGCTGTCCCGGACGAATTGCCCGGCGGTCCTCATCGAGGTCGGCTATCTCACGAACCCGGACGAGTGCGAGCGGCTCATGTTCGGCGCCTACAGGCAGGCGATCGCCGGCGCCATCGTAGCGGGCATCGTCGCGTTCGGCGCCGACGAGACCGAGGATTCATCCGAGGAGGAACAATGAGCGGCAACGCCAGGCCGATCGGCATCTTCGACTCGGGCCTCGGCGGGCTCACCGTCTTCCGGGCGGTCCGCGAGCGCTTGCCTCACGAGTCGCTCGTGTACTTCGGCGATACAGCGCGCGTTCCGTACGGGACGAAGTCGCCCGAAACAGTGACGCGCTTCTCGCGCGAGATCGTCGAGTTTCTCGTCGGGTGTGACGTGAAAGCGGTCGTGGCCGCCTGCAACTCCGCGTCCGCGCTCGCCGTGAAGACGCTTCAGATCGAGTATCCGCTCCCGATCATCGGCGTGATCGAGCCCGGCGCGCAGCTCGCCGTCGAGCGTTCCGAATCGGGCCGCATCGGCGTGATCGGCACACGCGCCACGATCAACAGCGGCGCGTACGAACGCGCGATCGCCGCGCGAAATCCCAGCGCTACCGTCGTGAGCCGCGCCTGCCCGCTCTTCGTCAGCCTCGTCGAGGAAGGCTGGACCGATGCCCCGGCGACCCGGCTGATCGCCGAGGCGTATCTCGCGCCACTGCGCGGCCAGGTGGACGTCGTCGTTCTTGGGTGTACCCATTACCCGCGCCTCAAGCCATTGATCGGCAAGCTATTGGGGCCGGACGTGGTCCTGGTTGACTCTGCCGAGAGCTGCGCGCGCGAGCTCGGCCGCGTGCTCGACGAGCACGGCTTGTCTGCGGCCGAGGGCACAGCGCCGGATGAGCGCTTCTGCGTCTCGGATGCGCCCGAGATGTTTGAGCGGCTCGGCGCGCGTTTCCTCGGGCGCCCGGTAGACGGCGTGCAGCACGTGCCCGAGTTCGTGGGTGCGAAAGGGTAGGGGATCGTGCATACGATCGCGGTGCGCGCGCGCTTCAACGCCTCACACAGCGTCCGGATCGGCTCCGGCCCGCGCGAGACGCCGCACGGCCACGACTGGCTCGTCGAGGTCGAGCTCGGCGCCGCGACGCTTGACCGCCACGGCCTCGTCATGGACTTCCACCGCGTCGAGCGTCTTTTAGGGAAATGCCTCGCCGACTTCCAGAACGCGCTGCTCAACGCGCTGCCGGACTTCGCCGAATCGAATCCAACGGCGGAGAACGTCGCCCACGCGGTGCAACGCAGGCTCGAGGCGCGGCTGCCGCAGGGGGGCTGCACGCTCCTGCGCACGACGGTGTGGGAGAGCGAGTGGTGCAGCGCGACCTACCGTCCCGGGTAGGCGAACGCGCCGATAGGCACGTCTAGACGCCGCAGCGACGACGGTAGGCGAGCAGCGTGTTGCGCATGAGCATCGCGATTGTCATCGGCCCGACGCCCCCCGGGACCGGCGTGATCTTTGAGGCGACCTCGACGACGGCATCGAAGTCCACGTCGCCCACGAGCCGGTAGCCCCGCTTGGCCGAGGCGTCCTCGACGCGATTGATTCCGACGTCAATCACCACCGCGCCCGGGCGGACCATGTCGGCCGTGACGAAGAGGGCGCGGCCGATCGCGGCGACGAGGATGTCGGCGCTGCGCGCGATCTCGGGCAGGTTGCGCGTGCGCGAGTGGCAGACGGTGACCGTGGCGTCGGCGCCGTCCGCTTTCTGCATCAGCAGCGCCGCCAGCGGCTTGCCGACGATTGTGCTCCGGCCGATGATCACCACGTGCGCGCCCCGGGTCTCGACGCCGCTGCGCACGAGCAGCTCGCGCACCCCGGCAGGCGTGCACGAGACAAAGGTCTCCTCGCCGATGAGCAGCTTGCCGACGTTGACCGGGTGGAAGCCGTCCACGTCCTTGGCGGGGTTGATCAGGTTGACCACCTCGTTCTCGTCGAGGTGCGGCGGCAGCGGGCTCTGCACCAGGATGCCGTCCACCGCGTCGTCCTCGTTGAGCGAGCGGACGAGATCGAGGAGCGTCTTGCGGTTGGTCGAGGCCTCGAGATCGTGGGCGATCGAGTTGACGCCAAGCGCCGCGCACGCCCTGCGCTTGCTGCGCACGTAAGTGGTCGAGGCAGGGTCCTCACCGACGAGGATCATCGCAAGGCCGGGAGGCCGACCAACCCGGGGCGTGAGCCGCTCGAGTTCCGCCTTGACCTCGGCCTTGATCGCGTTCGATATCGCTTTTCCGTCGAGGAGTGTTGCCGTCATCCGGGCGGCTCCGTTGCACGTTCAGGCTGAAGAGTCCAAGCGTGGCGGTAGTGTGCTGCGTGAGCAGGGAAGTTTGCAAGGGGAAAGGGAACGGTTACTCCGGGGGTTTGAACGGGGGTGGATTGGGGATCCACCAGCGACGCAGGCCATCCCAGTCCAGATACGCAAGGCCTTCTTTCTGGGTGGCGTACCGGCGGCCCTCGACGTGGCCGTCGAAGAAGAGGAGGTTCGTGTAGTACGGCCGAAGGGACGCGCTGCTGCTGGCGCCGAAGTGCCAGTGCGCCCAGAAGTCGCCTGCGAGGAAGAAGTCGGCGGGTCGAGTCACGGTAGGCTTCCGCACGGGCTTCGCGCCATACAGCGGCCCGCTGAAGTCCTTGATGTAGCCGGGCGCTTCCGGGTCGCGGTAACACGAGGAGTTATACAGCATGCTCTGGCCCCAGTCCTCGAAGCAGCTCTTGCCCGGCTGGGTGGGATAGTAACTTTGCCCGGCGCAGCCTGTGTCCGCGGGGCAGCGCGCTTCCTCGCCGCTGGTGCCCACGGCGTGCTGCAGGAAGTAGCGAAGCGACGGGATACCGGTCGAGGGCTGGAACCAGTGATGCGGATGCGCTTGCGCCTCGGGACCGGTGTTGACGTAAGGGATAATAGAGCCGTTGGACGCCAAATACGACTCAATCGCCACGGCGATTTGGTGCAGGCGCGAGACACACTGGATGGCGCGCGCGCGCCGCTTGACCATGACGAGAGCGGGCGCAAGGAGGGAGAGAATGATCCCAATGATGGCGATCACAAAAAGGAGCTCGACGAGTGTGAAGCCCTTCTTGCGCATCATAGCACGACGTCCAATGATTGCAGACACACGCTTGAGCAGCCCCGGGTCGCAGAGCTACTACGATCTGCTAACAGTAAACCATACGTGCGGGTCAATGTCAAGCAAAAATCACGCCCATCAGGGCGGTTATTCTGAATACGTTTTAGCGCCTCGAGTATGTTAGAAACTGGACTCGTGGCGCTCAAATATGCTAGCAGTTTTCGGGGAAACGGGTGGCCAGTCGGGCAGCAAGGCAGGTGCGCCGCGAACTCGCTGGGGCGAAACTAAAACGAATTGTTCCACGTGGAACAGGTCACGGGGTCGGCCAATGCAACGGTATCCGCTCCGCTTTCGCCCGATCCTTAAAGAGCGCGTCTGGGGCGGACGGGCGCTCGCAACGCGCTTTGGACGCGAGATCCCTCCAGGCCTGAAGGTCGGTGAGGCGTGGGAGATTGTTGATCGCCCGGCCGATAGCTCCGTTGCCGAGAACGGACCGCTCGCCGGCCGCACGCTCCACGAGCTGTGCGAGCGTCACGGCCGCGAGCTGCTCGGGGCAAACGCGCCCCAGGACGACCGCTTCCCACTGATCGTCAAGCTCCTTGACCCCAACGACCGGCTCAGCGTGCAGGTCCACCCAACGGCTTCCTACGTCAAGCACCACCCTGAGGCGGAAGCGACCAAGAACGAGATGTGGTACGCGGTCGCCGCCGGGCCGGGCGCGCAGATCATCCACGGCCTGAAGGAGGGCGTCACGATTGAGCGGTTCAGCGCGACGCTCGAGACGGGGCAAGTTGAGCCGCTGCTGCGGTTCGTGCCGGTCGAGGCCGGCAAGTTCTACTACATCCCCAGCGGTCTTATCCACGCGCTGCTGCCGGGGAGCCTGATGGTCGAGATCCAGCAAAACGCCGACACCACCTTCCGGCTCTACGACTGGGGGAGGCTTGGCCTCGACGGGGAGCCGAGAACGCTTCACGTAGCCGAGGCGATCGAGACGGCGGAGAGCTTTCTCGCGGACCCCGCCCTGGCTCAATATGAGAATCTCGCGCCAGCACGACCAGCCGGCGGTGTCGAGTGCGTCGGTGGGCTCGCGTGCACCTCGTTCCGCGTCGAGGAGCTCCACATTTCGCCCGGCAGCGCCCGCCTTTTGCTCGACCCACGCTCCTTCACCGTCGTGGTCTCGGTCCGAGGATCTTTGAGGGCTGCCTGCGTCGAAGGTGCGGCGGTCGTGACGAGACTTGGGGAAGGGGATACGGCGCTGGTTCCGGCGGGGGTCGAGGCGCTTCAGGTGGAAACGGCCGATGGAGCGTCGCTGCTCATGGCATCTCTTCCCCGCTTGAGTGGGACCACGGACTGAATTCGTCGGTCTGCAAACCGAGCTTGCTCATCTGGTAGCGCAGGGCGTGGCGCGACAGCCCGAGCTTTTTTGCCGCATTCGAGAAGTGCCCCTTGCTTTGCTCAAAGGCTCGCTTAATCAGTTCGCACTCGAACGCGTCGACGGCGCCCTTGTAGTCCCCGTGATGGTCGAGGAAGCCCTCGAGATCGCCGCTCGGGCGCTGCCAGTGCAGCAGGTTTTCCCGGATCGTCTCGGCCTCGAGCACCTCACCGTTGGCGAAGATCACGGACCGCTCGATCAGGTTCTCGAGCTCGCGGATGTTGCCCGGCCAATGATAGTCCATAAGGAGGCCGAGCGCCTCGTCGCTGATGCCTGTGATCTTTTTACCGATCGAGTAGTTGTACTGGCGGATGAAGTGCTCGACGAGCATTGGAATGTCATCGAGGCGCTCTCGGAGCGAGGGCATCCTGATGCTGATGACGTTGATCCGGAAGTAGAGGTCCTCGCGGAACTCGCCCTTTTGGATCGCCTCGGCGAGATCTTTGTTGGTGGCGGTGACGATCCGGATGTTGACGCGCTGCGTCTTGGTCTCGCCGATGCGCGTGAACTCGCGCTCCTGGAGCACGCGCAGGATCTTCGATTGCAGCGGGAGGCTCATGTCGCCGATCTCGTCGAGGAA
>CBDUSE010000016.1:0-28677 GCA_965369835.1 uncultured bacterium | reverse complement strand
AGGGCACGATCGAGGCCGCCCTCGAACAGATCCTCGGCGCCTTTACCCGCATCCACGCCTCCGGCCGCACCGACGCCGGCGTCTCCGCTCTGGGCCAGGTGATTCACTTCCTCACCGACCGCTGGGATGCCTCCGCCGCGGCGCTCGAGGCTCGGCTCAAAGAGGCGCTGCCCGACGACATTCTAGTCCGCGCGCTCGACGAGGTCCCCAAGGACTTCCACTCCCGCTACAGCGCGACGAGGAAGCACTACCGCTACACGGTCTGCAACATGAGAAAGCCGTGGCCCGGCCCGGTTCGGCCCGACGTCTACTACTTTGGCCGCCTTGTCTCGGTCGAGCTGATGCGCCAGGCTGCCACGCACATGCTGGGCCGGCACGATTTCTCGTCGTTCGGCGTCAACCCCGGCCGCGTCGTCGAGGGCCCGGTCAAGACGCTCATGCGCTGCGACATCACTGAGGACGCGCCGACGATCACGTTCGACTTCGTCGCCGACGGATTCCTCTACAAGATGGTGCGCTCGATCGTCGGCACGCTCCTCAAGGTCGGCGTCGGCCCGATCCGGCCCGACGAGATCGCAGGTATCCTCGCCGCGCGCGACCGCAGCCGCGCCGGACCGACCGCCCCGCCATACGGCCTCTGCCTCATGCAGGTCTTCTACGACTAACCCCGCGCAATCATCCATCTACGGGTCGGCGGGCCGAGGGCGACCCGCCCTACAGTGCCGACGTGTCTTCTGCGAGGTTGTAGGGCGATCCGCCCTACAGTGCCGACGTGTCTTCTGCGGGGTTGCAGGGCGATCCGCCCTACAGTGCCGACGTGTCTTCTGCGGGGTTGTAGGGCGGGTCGCCCTCGGCCCGCCGACCTGTCCTTCGTAGCCTTCGCGAAGAAGGAAGCCCTGCAGGGGCGACAGAGACGCCCTTGCCCGAGCGCCTCAACGCCTCTATAGTGGCATGGACGTGTAACGCGAGGAGCGGAAGGAGCACCGATGACAAGCCAACTGTCGGTTTCCACGCGGAAGCGTGTCGAGTTCGTTGACATCACCGCGGAGGTCGAGCGCACGGTCCGCGAGTCCGGCGTCGCGTCGGGAACCTGCGTCGTCTACGTGCCGCACACGACCGCCGCGATCACGATCAACGAGAACGCCGACCCCGACGTCCGCCGCGACATCATCGCCCAGCTCGAGCGGATCGTCCCACGCCAGGGCGACTACCACCACATGGAAGGCAACGCCGACGCGCACATCAAGGCCTCCCTGGTCGGGTTCTCGGCGACTTTGCTCATCGAGCAGGGCGCCATCGTGCTCGGCACCTGGCAGGGCATCTACTTCTGTGAGTTCGACGGGCCCCGCTCGCGACAGGTGTACGTCAAGATAGTCCCGGACCCCAAGTGATCGCCGCGAAGCGATGCGCATTCTGATCGTCAAGCCGAGCTCGTTCGGCGACATCGTGATGACCCTGCCGGCGCTCGCGCTCGTGCGCCGCACCTACCCCGACGCCGCGATCGGCTGGTTCGTCAACGCCGAGTTCGCCGGGCTGCTCGAGGGCCACCCGATGCTCGCATCGCTTCACACGTGGGACCGTGGACGGCGCGGCAGCGCCGGTGGGTTCCTCCGGGGCGCGGGGTCGCTGCGGCGGGTGCTTCGCGAGGTGCGCGCCTGCGGCTACGACGTGGCATACGACTTCCAGGGCCTCTTCCGGAGCGGGCTCGTGACCCGACAATCGGGCGCGCCGGTACGAATCGGCTTCCGAGACGGGCGCGAACTGAGCACGCTTTTCTACACCGAGCGCCGCGCGACGCCCGAAAGCGCCGTCCATGCCGTGGACCGTTATCGGAACCTCGTGGACCCGGAGAGCGCTGCCGAAATCGAGTTTCTCCTCGCGATTGACGAGACGGCGCACGTCGCCGCCCGAGCACTCCTCGACGAGCTCGGCCTCGGGCCCGACGAGCGTTTCGTCGCCATCAATCCCGCCGCTCGGTGGCCGTCGAAACGCTGGCCACCCGAGCGTTTCGGGCAGATCGCGGCGTGGATCCATCGCCACGCCGGCGTGCGCAGCGTGTGCATCGGCGCGCCGGACTTCCGGAACGTCGCGCGCACAGTCGCCGCAGCCGGCGGTGACGCGGTGCTTGACGCCACGGGACGCACGTCTCTAAAAGAACTTGCGGCCCTGCTGCACAATACGTTGTTCCTGGTCACGAACGATTCCGGGCCGATGCATCTGGCCGTCGCTGCGGGCATACCGGTCGTGGCGCTCTTCGGGCCGACCGACCCGGCGCGAATCGGCCCGTACGGGCCGGGACACGAGGTGGTGCAGGTGCCGGTGGAGTGCGCCCCATGCTCGAAACGAGACTGCCCGGAGAAGCTGCCGTGCATGGCGATGCTCGAGGTCAAGACCGTCGCACAGGCCTGCGAGCGCATGCTCAGCCGGGTCGGCCGATGAGCCGGCTCGAATCAAATCCCGAGGGCGCCAGCCGGCTTTCGTGGGTCCTTCGCGCCGCGCGGCGTGCCGGCGCCTACTACATCCTCGTCGTGCTCCGTGCGGTCGTCCAGGCGCTGCCCGAGCCGCTTGCCCTGGCGCTCTTCCGGTTCCTTGCCGATCTCGCCTTCATCACGGTCGGCATCCACCGGCGCCGCGCCATCGAGCACCTCCGGATCGCGTTCCCCGAAATGTCCTACTCGCAGGCGCGCCTCATTGCCAAGCGAATGACGCGCAACCTGGCGCGCAACGCCGTCGAGTTCATCCGCTTCCCGCTAATGTCGAAGGAACGGTTGCTTTCGACGGTGACGATCGAGCACCGCGAGATCGTCGAACGCCTCGCCCGCCAAGGGCGAGGCGCCATCGCCATCAGCGCCCACCTCGGCAACTGGGAGCTCTTCGCGGCGACGATTGCGGCGATGGGATACGGCATCACGGTCGTGGCCCGGCGGATTTACTACGACAGGTTCGAGCGCCTGCTGCAAGCGACGCGCCGCCACGCGGGCGTCAGCGCCGTCTATCGCGACGAGCCGAGGGAGATGCTGCGCGCCCTGCGTGCCGGCCACTTCCTCGGCGTCCTGCCCGACATGGACATCGAGAAGCTCGACAGCGTCTACGTCGAGTTCTTCGGCCGGCTGGCGCTCACACCGGTCGGGCCGATCGCGCTGGCGCTGCGCACGGGCGTACCGGTCATCCCCTCATTCATCGTCCGCAACAAGGACGGCGGCCATACGATGATCATCGAGCCGCCGATGCGCCTCGTCCGCACCGGCAACACCCAAAAGGACCTTTTGGTCAACACGATGCGCGCCACCAAGGCAATCGAGCGCATCATCCGGCGCTACCCCGACCAGTGGATGTGGATGCACCGACGCTGGCAACATCAGCCCGACTGGCCGTTCGTGAAAACACCTCACGCAAAGGCGCAAAGGGCGCCAAGGGAATGAGCTCCGCCTGGCGGGAAAAATAGGGACAGTCACCTATTTTTCGCACATACAGATGAGAGGACCCTGTCATCAGCTCGCTGAACTCGACATGAACGCGTGGCAACCGGCGACACGACAAAAAATGGGTGACTGTCCCTATTTTTTTACGCCGAGCGGCGAGCCGCCCGCCGCCTCTGCGATCTCTGCGTCTCTGCGAGAGGCAAGAACCATATCTCGCAGAGGCGCAGAGATCGCGGAGTGAGGACGAACCAAGGAGAATACTCGTGATTACGAGCTTGCTCAGAGATCCGTCAGGGAAGGTCGCGAAAACGGACGCCACCGAGCCGGTGCCGGCCGACCCGAATGCGGTGCTGTGGGTTGATGTCCGCGGCCCGACGCCCGACGAGGAAAAGCTGCTGCGCACTCGGTACGGGTTCAACGACTTTTCCGTGGACTACGCCCTGAGCCCGCGCCGCCACCCCAAGCTCGAGGAGTACCGCGACTACCTGTTCATCACCGTGCAGGCCGTCACCCTCGATCTCACCAAGAAGACCTTCGCCACGCACCAGATCAGCTTCTTCCTCGGCCCCAACTACCTCGTCACGGTCCACAAAGACCCGATCCGGAGCGTCGGCGTCGTGCGCGACGAGATCGTCGAGTCCGGCCGGATGCGCGCCTCGGCCGACCTTGTGCTGCACGCCGTGCTCGACCAGCTCGTCGAGAACTACACCCCGATCGTCGAGCTGCTCGAACGCCACATCAACAACGCCGAGGACGTGCTGCTGCGCACCGTCTCGCGCGGGGCGGTCGGTATGATCTTCGAGCTCAAGCGCGACGTGATGCGCCTGCGGCGTGTCGCCTCGCTCCAGCGCGAGATCATGCACCGCCTCAGCCGCGACCCCTCCGACCTCATCCCTGCAGAACACCAGGTCTTCTTCCGCGACCTCTACGACAGCGTCTTCCACGTCTACGAGCTGTCGAACTGGCACCGCGAGATGATCACCGGCCTGCTCGAGGTGCACCTGACCTCCATCTCGAACCGCACCAACGAGATCATGCGCATCCTCACCATCATCGCCGTCGTCGGCATGCCGCTCACGCTCATCGCCGGCATCTTCGGCACCAACTTCATCGTCGTCCCGTTCATGCGCAGCGGCGACCTCATGCCCCGCTACGGCTTCTGGCTCATGCTCGGCCTCATGGCCCTCGTCACCGCCGCCACCCTCACCTGGTTCAAAATCAAGAAGTGGTTTTGATAACAGAGGGCAGGAAACGGACGTTCTTGCGGCGACAAGGCTATCATTACCAAGGAGAACCACTAATGGCTAAAAGAAGCTCTCGTCCTTCGGTCTCTCACACTAGCCGAGGCTATCGGTACTTCTTGGAGGATTCGCGAACCAATCGCTGTTGTCTGGTCTCTTCTCTCAGTCTTTCAATCGCAATCTCGCAATAGCGCTTGTCTATCTCAAACCCAATGAACCTCCTATTAAGATTTCGGCACGCCACCGCCGTGGTGCCACTACCAACGAAAGGATCTAGGACTATTTGGTTCTCGATTGTCGTAAGCTGAATCAGATACTCAATAAGCGCAACCGGCTTTTGCGCTTCGTGAAACCTCTCCTCGTTAGGACGGAACCCGATCTCTAAAATGTTCGTCGGACTCTTGCCATCAATCAAGCATTCCTCAATATTCATCGCCCCGACTTCGTTTTCGATTATATTATCAGCGATCGTTCTCTTGTACGGCTTGAACAGCCAGGCTATGGGCTCGTAGATAGGCCCCAGGTTTCCTACACGCCAGCCCTTCCACTTCTTTGAGAGATCTCGCGCTCCCCTTCTATCGAAAACTATCGCGATACGCTGGCTGCGATGGTGTACAGATTGCTTCTTCCAGATCAGCATATCGCGAAGCATAAAGCCTGCATCCTCAAGAGCAACCACAGCGCGGTGAATAGTCCGCCTAGCACCAAACACAAGAACGCTAGCCCCAGGCTTCATAATTGGGTAAACCATCTCAGCCCAGCCGGAGCACCACTCTTGATATTCCCTTACGATGTTCCGATCAGCATCATTCCAACCTCTAATAGGTTTGCCTCTACGCTTAAAAGCGCTTTTCCCGATCTGGGCGGGGGATTGACCAAGATAGGCTGAGTTTGTATTGTTGTGAATTACGTCCCATGTCCCTAAACCTATCCCGTACGGAATATCAGATAATAACAAGTGGACAGAACTAGAAGGAATGTGCGGAAGATGCTCTAAACAGTCACCTTGAGTTATCTTGTCAAGATAGGCATCCATTCTCGCACCACCTACAACTTATCTATAGCACGTCTTATCGTCCGCACCTTGGCCTCGATTTTCTCAGCCTTTATGAGTCTTTTAACGGCTTCTCGTTGGGGCAATTTCTTGTATACTTCGATTTTCGCTTCCCAAAAACCTATTGCTTCTTTCCCAATCTCCTTCGTCTTCTCAACTTCTTCAACCTTGCACTTCTTAAGTGCATCTGGGCTGACCGCAAGTGTCTTACATATCGTAGCATCAATTGCTTCCCAGTACAGCTCCGCGCTTTTTGTCTTTTGCATGTTTTTCGCGACACACCAGAGCGAGCTAAGGTCTTGTCCCTGATGATTCTCAATCAGAAATTTCAAATGGACATATGACAACAAGGTCACATTACGTTCAATGGCCTGTTGGTAGATTTGACTAGACCGATTAGGATATTGGTAGAGTGGTGACACCAAACAAGCGTACGTATCTGCCTTTCTCCAATCATCCAACGTGTTGACTTTAAAGTCCTTGTGATTCTTTGCTGTCCGGCTCAAGCGGAATGCTTTTGCATCACCCACGATGGTGTACTTCGGAGTTTTGCCAAACACATCAGCTGAGTCACCGCGGGCTCTCAAGACCTCAGACGATATATTAAGGAAATTCCAAGCATGAGCCAGCAGGATGTCACAGTATTTCGCCCATAGTTTCTCTTCCGAAGAGTCGTGTTCCAGCAATTCCGGGATGATGCCACATTCCAATAGACTCGAACTAAGCTCGTTTCTTGTGACGCCCCTGAAAGTATCCTCCAGGGTGTCAAAGGCCTTGTCTCTCTTTGAGATTCTAAGGATTAGATCGATTACGGCTGTTCGTTTCATGCTGCCCTAGTTCAGCCTTTCTGGTTCTCGAGTAGTTGGAAACTACTCTCTTTCTTAGTGCGAAAGCCTAGGGTTGGGGCCGTGACTTGGCCCGGCCCAGCTACAGCGCCTGTTGCTAGGCTCCCGACAGGTCGCGGCTGGCGTCAGCCTGCTTCTTATGCCTGTTAGCACCCATTTGTAGTCGACGCGCGCTTCAGCGCGCAACGCGGGACTTCTGCGAGATAGCATACACCTCGTAGAAACACAAGCGATTTTCGCCGGTTGTTCGCTGCCTCACGCCCGCAAAAAGAATGACCCCGGCTCAGGCAAGATGCTCGACGAGGATCTTGGCGCCGATGGCGATCAGTACAAGACCCCCGAAGAACTCGGTCCAGCGGCCGAAACGGGAGCCGATGCGGCTGCCGAGGAGCATCCCCAACACGGTCAGGCCGAAGGTCACGACACCAATAATCAGGATCGGGTACCAGATGCCGACCTGAAGCATCCCCAGGCTCAGGCCGACGGCGAGCGCGTCAATGCTCGTGGCGACCGAGAGCATCAGGAGCGTCACGCCGCGCGTGGGATCGGGCAAGGCCTTCGCGGGCACGGGTGTTCGCTCGGAGGCGTCCGCGTCGCCTTGCGACGCCAAGCTGCCCCTTAGGGCAGCCACGATCATCTTGCCGCCGATGAACGCCAGCAGGCCGAAGGCGACCCAGTGGTCCCACGCGGCGATGTAGCCGTGCACGCCCCGGCCGGCGAGCCAGCCGATGAGCGGCATCACGGCCTGGAACAGGCCGAAGTGGAAGCCGAACCGGAACACCTGGCCGCGCGTCACCCGCCCGAGCGTCGCGCTCGCCCCCACCGCGACGGCAAACGCATCCATCGCCAACCCAACGGCGATCCCTATGACGACCAGGAAATCCATCTCACGCAAAGGCGCAAAGCCCGCAAAGAGGAATACAAGGACTCAGCAGCCCGGCAGGCATGCCACCTGCCGGGCTGCTATCTTAGCGCCTTTGCGCCTTTGCGTGAGATATTCTTCCTATCTCCGTGCTCTCCGTGTCCTCCGTGGTGAATCCCCTACCACTTGTCCGTGCGGAAGGGCGAGGCGGGCAACCCTTCCTTGTTCATCAGGTTCGGCTCGGCCTCCGTGTGCCAGCCGAACCGGACGGCGACCGGCTCGGCCACCTCGTCGCTCGAGACGACGACCGTGTCGCCGTCAATGGCGACCTCGGCCTGGACGAATACCTTGTCCTCGCCCGCGATCTCGAACCACGTCAGCGGCTCCCCATCGCGCAAGGCGAGCCCGCTGCCGACATGATCGAAGACGATTCGGACCTCGGCACCCTTGACGATCATCCCCTTGTAGAGCGGGCCCGAGTAGACAACGTTGTCCTTGCCGTACGTCCTCGCCAGCGCCCAGAGCGCGAGCCGCCGGCCCACCTCCTGCTTGTTCTTCGGATGGATATCCACGACGTTGCCGACGTCGGTCGTCACCGCCATCCCCGTGTTCGGGATCGCCAGCGCCGCCGTCTGCGCCTCCCAGATCCTCGGCAATTGGTCAGGCGTGAACTCCTTCCTATGCCGCCTGTAGTTGAACGGCGCGAGCTGCACGTAATAGAAGGGGAAATCGCCCTGGCCCCACACCTGGCGCCAGCCGCCGATTAGCGCCTTCATCTTATCGTAGTAGGCCATGCTGTCGTTCGTGTGCACGTTCGCCTCGCCCTGGTACCAGATCGCGCCGCGGATAGCAAACGGCTCGAGCGGGTGAATCATCCCGTTGTAGAGGCCCGTCGGTTGAGCGGCGCTGGCAAGCGGATGGCGTGGGATCGGCGGCTTGAGCGGGATCTCGTTCCCCTCGTCGAGCGCCGTGCCCGCCGCATCGAGCCACTCCTGGATCGGGCCGCGCGACCGCTCGACATCATGCCGGTACGCCTCGTTCGCGTCGGCGATTTCCTTGATGAACGGCTCGAGCTCGGACACGAGGGCGAAGCCTTCGGGCGGCGTCCACGGCTCGATGCGCGTGCCGCCCCACGTCGAGTCAATCAGGCCGACCGGCACGTCGAGCTCCTTGTGGATTGCGCGACCGAAGAAGTACGCGACCGCCGAGAACCCGCCCCAGCCGTCCTGGGCCACCGTGTCGGGATGGCACGGGCGCCACGCGCACTCCACGTCGGGCTGCAACTGGCCGGATGGACGCCGAGGCACCTCGAGCAAGCGGATGTTCGGGTAGTCGGCCGCCGCCACCTCCTGCTCGGCGTCCTTGACCACGCCGAGGCCCATCTCCATGTTCGACTGGCCCGAGCAGAGCCAGACCTCGCCGACGAGGATATCGGTCAACGTGATCGTGTTCGCACCGCGGACGGTCATCTCGTGTGGCCCGCCCGCCTTCATCGCCGGCAGCTTGACCATCCACGCGCCGGTCGCGTCCGCCTTCGTGCTCGCCTCGTGGCCGGCGAACGTGACCGTCACCTTCTCGCCCGGCTCGGCCCAGCCCCAGACCGGCACCGGCATCTCGCGCTGGAGCACCATGTGGCTGCCGAGCACGCTCGGCAGCGTCACCGCCGCCGCCGCCGCCGGCCAAGCGGCGAATAGCAGGCAAATCAGCAAGAGGCTACTCATCATTCCAATTGTTCCGAAGCGGCATCGCCCAGCTCTGATGCACCTGTTCATTGCCCGAATCCCCTCCTCGCTGAGGCATTCCTCGCGGCTTCTCGTCAGACACGCCGACACTGTAGCCGGACGGCGCTTTCAAGTCAAACCCGGGCGGAAAAGCGGCTGCTTTTCCGACGAGGCAGCGAGCGCGCGGCAGTCCGCCGGCACCCGCGTCGCATACGCATCCAACGAGTCCAACGCTCGTCCCCATCGCATTGAATCATGCCGGGCCTTCTCTCAGGCGCTGAGGTGATATATGCTTTTGCTGTCTTGGCCGTGTGCCCGCACGGTGAGGCCTGGCAAGGTATGTTCTCACTGAAGAGCTTTACTGAGGAAAGGGGGTTCTCATGCGCACGCCCGGAACAGACCTGATCACCACCTGCATCCTGATCCTGGTCGCGGGCCTCGCCATTGCAGCAGAGGACAAGCCGCCGGCCGATTACACCGAGACGCCGGCCGTCTGGACGTGCGGCAACGTCGGCCCGAAGGTCGCCACCTGCTACCCATCGAAGGGGCGGGACATCGTCGGCGATCACACGGTCGTCCTGAACTACACGTCGTGGCGCGAGCACTACTTCGCGTTCCCCAAGTTCCGCAACGCCCGGTGGGACTTGTCGAAGACGGAATCCCTCGAAGTCCGAATCAAGCCACAGAAAGGCACGGGCTGGCGCGGCTCAAACCCGGTCCTGTATCTGCGCGATCGCGACGGCGGTTTCATCCGCATCCGTCCTGCTGACCGTCGCTCCCTGCTCGACGGCCAGGACGGCGAATGGGTCACGGTTCGCTTCCCGCTGCATGAAAAAGAGGGATGGGATGTCTTCACCTGGATGGACGGCTCGCTCGAGCATGTCGATTGGTTCGAGGTGTCTGTCAGGGGCGGTACTGATCCGGATGCGGCGGCCCATCACGTGGTCATCGACGGCGTCCGCTTCCTGCCCGATCAGTTGCCGTACACACCGCCGGACGAGAACCTGCCCGACCTCGACGTGCTCTGGATCGAGCGCGACCCGAAATACGAGCGCTACGAACTACCGGAGTACGAGAAGAGCAAAATTGATCCCAACGTAACGCTCGGCTTCTGCGCAAACAAAGACAAGAAACACTACCCGGACAAGGGCGAGATCGTCACCTGGACGGCCCACATCCAAAATAAGGCGCACGCCAGAGTCGGAAGTTCGGACCCGCAAAAGCTCGGCGGCCGATACGAATGGATCCTCGACGGCAAGGTCGTCGCGAAGGGTAACATCCCCGACTTGAAGCGCCGGGAGAAGCACAACGTGACGTGGCAATGGCCGTGGGACCCCGCCGACCACGACTTGACCTTCCGCATCATCCCCGGCGGCGAAGACCTGTGCGACTACAACAACGCGCTCACGATCCGCACGAATGCCCTGATCCTCAAGCACATGATCGAGCGCGGCGCCATCGCGCAGATGGAGCTCAAGTTCAACATGCTCGGCTCGCGCTCGGCCGAGGACTATCTGCAGGGCCAGGTCCGCTACATGAACCAGATCATGGAGCGGTCGAAGTACTCGTTCGCGCCGGACGGCATCACGCAGCGCGTCATGATCGGTATCATCGAGTATGTCGAAGACTACGAGTGCGTCGAGCTCGGCTGGGGGCCATACAAGGTCGGTGAATTCGACCTGCTTGCCGACGGCGGCCGCGGCGTGTCGGCCCTGCCCAACCCATGGAATAGCGGCGGCGCCATGTGGGAGTTCCACGCCTGCGCCGGACGCCCCGACGGCGCGTGGCTGCACGAGCTGAGCCACCAGATCGGCGTGATTGACGATTACCAGTTAATAACCACGGCAGAGGACAACCTCGTCAACGGCGTCGGCTTCAACTACCGCAACCGCGGCATCATGGGCGGTGGGAACGTCTCCCCTCACGAGAACCCCGGGGAAGACCTGTACGGCTACTATTCCCCGAGCGACGTCCAGGGCCTCAACGCGACAAAGGGGAAACGGCGCGGCTATTTCGGCGAATACCTCTACCAGATTCCAAAGAACAACACGCTCATCATCCTCGACGAGAACGGTGATCCGATCCCGAACGCCCACATCACCCTCTACCAAACCGGCTGGATCCAAACCGAGGATGGCGGCCGGAAAGGCCGCGTCATTGACGACGTCCCCGAGCACGAAGGCCGCACCGATGCGAACGGCTATTACCCGCTAAAAAACCGACCCGCCGACCACCACATTACGGAAACCGGTTGCGAGCAGCGCGACAACCCCTTCGGCCCGATCCACGTCGTCGGCTTCAACAGCGTCATGCTGATTATCGTCAAAAAAAGCGGCGTCGAACGATACGGCTTCATCACCGTGCCCGACCTCAACTTCACCCACGCCGCCAGCAACACCGAATACGCCGAGCTGCCCGTCACCGTGAAGGTCAAGGGCGACGAGCGCGAGTACCTCGCGCCGCCGCTGCCCGACCGCTTCTATGGCAACAAGACCGGCCTGTACGCGGAGACAGAATCGGAGTAGAGGCGGCCGTTCACACAGTCAAACAAGAAGCGACTGCTCGGCCATCGTCAGCCCGCGCAGCGGGCGACATATTATGGCCTCGGGCGTAAGCCCGTGGAGCCCAGATGCGCGATGGGCTTTGAGCCCCCGCAGGGGGCGGCCGACCACGGGCTGACGCCCGAGGCTACAAGATGCCGTCCCCTGCGAGGACTCAATGGGATGTCTCGAGCAGCTTGCGGAAGGTGAGCGCGTTGCGCGGGGCATTAGCCTCGTAGTCGTTGTTGAAAAACGCGTAGAGCGTCCGGCCCGCGAGGTCGGGCTTGAGCCGTTCGACCCACTCGGCCAGCTCCACGTCCGTGTAGTCATAGCGATAGAGCTGTCTTTCGATACCGTGGAGCCGGACGTAGAGGAAGTCGGTCGTCGTGAACCACGTGTCCGGCAGCGTCGGGTGGCTGATCGCCACGAACGCCGCCTTGTGCCGCTCGAGCGCCGCCGCCACCTCCTCATCCCACCAGCTCTCGTGGCGGAACTCGACCGCGTGGCGAACCTTGTGCGGCAGCGTCGAGAGAAACCGCTCAAGCCGCTCGACGTCCTTGTGCAGCGAGGGCGGAAGCTGCCAGAGGATCACGCGGAGGCGCTGGAGCTGGAGCGCCCGGACGAGGAATGCCTTGAGCGGCTCCTCGCAGCCGGCGATCTTCTTGAGGTGCGTGACCGCGCGCGAGCCCTTCACGACGAGATGGAACGCCGGCCCGAGCCGCCGGTTCCACGCCTTGATCGCCGTCGGCGCCGGGTTGCGGTAAAAGGTGGCGTTCACCTCGACGGTGTCGAATTTCTTGGCATAGAACGACAGCCGCTCGGCCCCCTTCACCTCCTCGGGGTAGAAAGGCCCCGACCAGTCGTCGTACGTCCACCCCGAAGTCCCGACGTATATCCGCTTCTTCTCCATGCGCCCATCATACCTCACGGCAACCGCCGCGACCCAGGGGCATTTCAGCATAACCGGATCGCGGGCACTGTATGACACCGCCGAAGAGAGCGGCCGCTCATTTGACGGCCGTGATCCACGGATCCCACTCGCCCGCCGGCGCGACGGACGGGGCCGCCATTGTGACCACCACCTCCACAAGAGGCCGTAGCAGCTTGTCCACCGCGGCCATCCCGGCCGGGCGCCCAGATTCGCTTAGACCATCGAAGAGGCGGCCGGCGAACCACCCGCCGTCGTAGCTCGGCTTGGCCGAGCTGAAGCCCGCCTCCGCCAGCCACCGCAGCCACGTCGAGCATGACGGATGCTGCGTCGTCCAGGTCACTGCATCGCCCAGATGATCGCACAACTCGCCCAGCACCCCCGGCGTGAGAGCGGCATAGGAGGGCTCAGCGCCCGCACGGGCGAAGACATCCTCGACCTCGGCGCGCGGGAGATTCAGCGACAGCCCATGATGTGCAACGCGCTCTTCCTCGATATTCCGGTCGAAGAGTATCAGCTGGACGGGGGCGTCGGTTCCGTTGAGCCACACTTCGCGCTCCCGCCCGCCGCGATAGTATCCGAGCGACTCGTAGTGCATCCGTAGCCGGCCGCCTGGTTTGAGGACGCGGCAGAGCTCCCGCAGCGTCGCCTTCGGGTCGGGTGTCTGCTCGATGGACGACGCAGCGGCAATGCCGTCAAACGAGGCGTCCTTGAACGGCAGCGGCTCGCCCGGCGGTACATGAACGAACTGCGTGTTCCTGATCCCCAGCTTGGCTGCGTTCGTCGTGCAGACCTCGACGCGGCGTGCGCTCCCGTCAACGCCGACGACCTCCTCGACCATCGGTGCCATCAACAGCGACGGCCAGCCGTCGCCCGGCCCGAAATCGAGCACGCGCCCCCCGCCCACCGTGACCGCATAATCGAGAATCTGGCCGCGATCGGCGAAGTGCGCCCGCCTCGTGCCGTCGAACGGTTCGTAGATCACGGCCAGAGACTTGCCCGACTGCGACTCCATCCGGTCATAGAGGAACTCCGCCGGATCGGCCTGTCTCAGCTCGACATTCGCCGCGATCCACTCAACCGGCTCACACCACTCCTGCATCCCGCTTCGATCCCCTGTATCCATCACTCCTCTTCGCCTAGCGGTCCGATCGTTACTCTCTCCACACGCATGACTGATCGTCTTGCAGCCTGACGATCTCGTCAACGGCGATCTGATGCAGCGTGGCCGGGCGCTCTGTGAAGCCGATCGCCTCGAACGACCGGCGCCGGCAATTGAGCGCTTGCAGCACCGTGGCGCCTCGCTCCTTCGCCCATTCCGCGAATTGTTTTAGCAGAATCGGCCCGATGCCGCGCCCGCGCCAATCGCTATGTACTACAATGGCATCAATGAAGCCCGCCCGGCATTCGTAGTCAATGTCCAAACGATAGCTTCCGACCAGCACGCCCACGAGCGATCCATCAGCAATCGCCACGACGACCATGTGCGTGTCAGCGACGACGAACTCCTCCAGCACGTCCGAAAACCCCGGGTCAATGCATCCCCGGTAGAGGTCGTCGAAGAGAGGCATCATCTGTCCGATGTCCTCCCTCGTTGCCGTCCTTATTTTAATCATTACACTTCCTCCCTTACCACGCTGCCAATGAAAAAGCCGCGGACGCGTGTGCCACGCCCGCGGCCGAAATACTGGAAAAAAGAAAACGGCCGTCCCGAGCACGTCGAGAGGCGGCCGAGAGGCCTTCCGTAGCTAGAACGGACGGCTCAGGCCGGAACCCACCCGGGGCGCGACAACGCGATGACCTGTCTGCCTGCTGCCGTCATCTTGCACGCCCCCTTCCTGGTTCCGTGTTCCTGATTCCTGCACTCTCGCTAGCCTATATGCCCGACCTACGAAGTCAAGGAGAAAAGGCACTTTGAGCTGATCTCTCCCGTCAGCGACGTGACTTCTGCTTCGCACCATGAAGAAAAACAGCAAAACAAGGACAGTCATTCATTTCCGCCGACTCTTGCTTAGGCGCTTGAGCTGCTGCTTATCACCGGCGATCAGCGCTTCCTTCTTGGCCCGAGACCATCTCTTGATCTGGAGCTCGCGCCGAACGGCGGACGATTCGCTGTCGTGGGGCTCGGAATAGACCAGCCGAACCGGACGTCGCAGGGCTGTATAGCGGCACCCTTGGCCTTGGTTGTGCGCTCTCACACGTTGCTCAACGTTCCGCGCCGACCCAACGTAGTAGCTTCCGTCGGCACAAAGGAGGATGTAAACGTGGAAAGAGCCCATGGTTGGACGCCCACGATCCTTCGACATACTCAGGACACCGGTCGACGCACGTGGAAGCTGACCGGGGAGAGCTTACGAGACCTGGCCTGCCATGAGCAAGCCCCGAGCGCCCAGCGAACGGCGCGGCCGTCTGTGCCCTTCGACTCGCCCTTCGACGAGCTCAGGGCTCGCTCAGGACACCATTCGACGCGCCTCCTGAGAGCCCTTGGAGACGCTTGACCAAGCAGAGCCTGCCATGAGCAAGCCCTGAGCTCGTCGAAGGGCGCGTCGAATGGTGGAGGCGGGGGGAGTCGAACCCCCGTCCTCGAGCCGTTCCGCCCGGGCCTCTACATGCTTGTTTCGCCTACTGAAGTTTCGCCCGCGCAGGCTCCGGCGAACGGGATCCCGCTTGGGCTAGCACCCGAAAAATCTCGCCGGCGGCCCCCTGGTGCCCAGGACGCCGGCCAGCCTGCTGACCGTCGCCACGTCGGCCCCCGCAGGCGAAGGGCCGGGTGACGCACCGCCTTAATTAGGCAGCGAGCGCAAACTGAGTGTCTGCGTTTGTGTTTAGGTGCCGGGTTGGTAACGCGGCCACCCGACTGCCGCGGCATGCAGCCTGGGGTTCTCGGTCCGAGTCGAAACCGTGTCGCCCCCATCAAAGATCGGCAGGTAGTAGAAGTATCGGACTGCTCCGACAGATGACTCACACTAAATGTACCATCCCCCACCCGATCTTGTCAAGATGAATAAAAGGAGTCAAGCCGCTGGCGCCTCGCGTCCCACTGCTCGTCCAAGCAGGAGGGCTTCGCGTTCGCAAGGAAAGCGAGCAGCAGTTGGCACATCTCTTTTGCGATCTGAGCAAACTCCCAGTGCTTCTCAGCCTCCGTTGGGCGCTCCAGGCGCACGTATGAGATGTGAGCCACCTCCTTGTTGACGCGTCTCTTGAGCTCCAGGAGGTTCTGTGAAGCCCCTGGCCTCTTGCCTTCCCATCCCGCAGCGTAGTGTTCTGCCGTCACATCGTCACGCCGAGGGTCGCTCGCATACAGAAAGTCGAACAGCACTCTCGCGTGGATCAGGAACGACTCTAGAAGAGCGTTCCAAGTGGCTGTGTCCGCCGCCTCCTCGGGAACGAAACCACTCTCGGTTGAGGCATACGTCGTCGCCCACGTGGGATGTTCCTTCATGCGCTGCAGTTCGGCAGCGGCTTCCAGGAACATGTCCACCTCGTAGCCGAGGTGCTTTGAAGCAGCCCTGAGTTCCTCGTCGCTGTGTTGCGGTTCTGCCATCGCCCGCCTCCTTGGCATCCTGAGGGCCCATCCGACATCGGGGAGGCGTCGATCCCGACGCCTCCCCACGAATCTGTTCTCATCTGTGTCAATCTGTGGCTGATTCCCTATTCCTCCAGGTCCTTGATCGCCATGCGGAGCTCGTCGCTGATAGCGCGCACCTTCGGGGCGTACATGGCGTAGGACTTGGTCGGCAGGACGTGGAAATCGCCGGGGATCTCGGCGCGGATCTTGTACGTGATCGTATGCTCGCCCTGGCGCAGCCAGCCGACGAAGAAGACGACCTTCTCGTCGCGCAGCTCCATGTTCGCCACGAGCCCGCCCGCGTACGTGCGGCCGCTGCGGAGCTCGACCGGCTCGCAGCCCGCCGGCTTCATGTCCTCGAAGACCAGGTACTCGTAATTGTTGTCGGCCGTGATCGTAAGCTCGACCTCGATCTCCTGGCCGCTCTCGACCGTCTCGAACTGCTTCAGCTCGTGCCGCTCGTACGTGAGCTCCGTGTACTCGCGGCCCTTATGGTCTTTCTTGAGCATCTTCTTCGGCGCGAGCTTGTAGTAGGTGCGCTCGACGTGGATCTCGTGGCCCGAGCCCTTGATGTTCTCCTCGAGCGAGAAGTAGCTCACCTCGGTTGTGTGGTAGAGCTTGCCCTTGCCGTCGCGCTCGATCGTGATCGTCTTGGTGCCGTAGCCGAGCGCGTCGCCGGCGATCACGAGCTCGTTGTCGAAGGTAAACATATTGTCCTTGGTCACCTTGACGCTCTTGTGCACCTTGCCGTCGAAGCTCACGTTGACCGTGTAGTCCGGCTCGAACTCGCCGCTCTCGATGATGTAGTCGGTCAGCCCGTAGATGGCGGTCGCCGTGTTCTTCGTCGAGTGCCAGCGGTTACCCTCGCGGTTGCGAATGAGCCACCGGGCGATCATCGGGTTGAGCTTGTGCCCGGACCGGATCGCCACGTACGCCTTGAGGATGTAGGCGTTGGTCTCGATGTCGTCGTTGTACCAATACCACCACCAGCGCCAGCCGTACGCGTTGTCGCGCCGGCCCCACGAGGCGGTCTGGTACTTCTTGTCAATGCGGACCCAGTTCTCGAGGTTCTCGCAGATGGTCGTCGCCTTCTCGCTCTCGCCCAGGTTATGGTAGACGAGCGCAAGCAGCGCCAACGAGTAGTTGTTGAGGTCGTCGCGCACCTTGTAGAGATCGTCGAGCTGCGGCGGCTCGATCCCGTTGCGGAGCGACAGCACGTAGCCGATGTACGCCTTGCGGTGGATCAGGTCCTGGTGCTCGAGGACCCCGCCAAGGAAGCGGTAGGCGCGCTCGAGCCGGTTCTCGTCAACGCTCACGCCGGCCTCAGTCGCCAGGTGCAGGCCCATCGCCACGTAGGCGCTCATGTACGGATCGCTCTTGCCCTCGTGGAACCAGCCCCAGCCACCGTCGGCGTTCTGGAAGCCGTAGAGCCGGTCGAGGCCTTGCTCAACGATTTGGTCGAGCTCGGAACGGCTGAAGACCGGGTTTTGCTTCTTGCGGTGGAGGCGCTCGGTGCGCGTCTCGACGTCGAGCTTCGCCTGCCGCTCGGCGAGGTCCTCGAGGTCAATCCCGAGGTCGCTGAGCGTTTTTTGCACCATCACCGCCGGCAGGAACCGACTCATCGTCTGCTCGACGCAGCCGTAGGGGTAGTCAACAAGGTATGGCAGTGCATCCATCATCGCCACCGCCATCGAGGGCGAGAGCGAGATCCGCACCTCGCCGCTCCCCTCCTTGATCGCCTTGGGGATCTTGACGGTGAACGTGTCCTTCGTGCGGGTGTTGACGTCGCCGTTGAGCGTCACGGTCTTCTCGATGCCGTGGATGAGCACCGGGAACGTCATCTTCATTGCGTCGCTCTCCTCGTCGGTCAGCGCGAGCATCGTGACCGTGACGAAGCCCTCGCCGACCGCGCGCACGCGCCAGTCCACGCGCTTCTCGCCGTTGCTCGGCACGGTGACGGTCCGGACCTGCTTGGCGCGCGGCTCGAGCTGATACCCATCAATCTTGAGGCGCACCTCGACCCGCTTGTCCTTCGCGAGGTAGTTGTGCACGTTGGCGCTCAGCACCACCTCATCGCGCTCGACGAAAAACCGCGGCGCCTGCATCCGCACGAGCAGGTCCTTGCTCGTGATCGCCTTGCCCGTGACCTGACCCACCTGCGACTTCTCGGTGATCGCGCGCGCCGTGAGCCGCCACGTCGTGAGCGAGTCGGGGAAGGTTAGCTCGACCGTCGCCTTACCGTCCGGACCGGTCACCACCGTCGGATTCCAGAACGCCGTGTCGGGGAAGTACTGGCGCACCTTCGGCTCCACGGTTTGCGGGCCGCCGCCCCCATTTCCGGCGTTGTCCGCCTTTTTCGCCTCTCTCGCTGCCGTGGGGGCAACCACCCCGCCCTCGTCCGCAGCAAGTGTGACTCCCTCCGCCTCTTCCATAGCCACCCCGCCCTTCATCATCACGCCACGTCTGCCGGGTCCGCCGCCAAACGCGAAAAGAATCTCGGCCTGGTCGAGCCCGAGGCCGTAATCGCCGAGGTAGCGGTAGACCTCAGTGAACTCGCGGCCGCCGTACCAGCCGTGCCAGCCCGGCGGCATCCCGTGCGTCCTGAACCGCTTGCGGACCTGCGCGCTCTGCTCGCGCCCGCTGACGCTGAAGTAGCGCGAGGTTGTGTAGGGGATGTTGACCCGGCGACGCTGACCGTAGAAGTATTTGCGGATCTCCGGCGCGTACTCGCCCTGGATGTAGTAGACCGACTCGTCGGTCACCCCGAAGCTCGCCTCGGCCACGACGGGATGGCCGAGAAAGTCGGTCGTCTCGATCGTGAACGTGCCGGTCTCGCCCGGCTTGTAGCGGTCCTTGTCGGGCGTCACCTTCACGGTGATAAACTCCCGCTCGGGCGGCACGAAAAGCTCGCGCGTCTCCCCGTACACCTCGCCGTCGTGCACGAGGTAGGCCGACATGAAGAAGTTTGGCACGTGGTCGCGCGTGATCCTCACGTCGAGCACCTGCGACTTGCCGTCGAGCCGAAGCACCCGGTAGCTCCGGATCTCGCTCTCCATCTCGGTCGAGAGGAAGATCGCGCTGCCGGCGAAGTTCGTGTTGATCATCAGGTGCGCGGTGTCACCTTCCTTATAGACGCGCTTATCGGTGATGATCTCCAGGTTGCTGAACGTGTAGCGGCGGCCGTGGAAGTCCTTGCCGGCAACCCAGACCTGCCGGCTTCCCACGACCGGCTTGCCCCAGTCGTCCGTCGTCGTGAACTCGAAGAGGAAGCGGCCGTCCTCATCGGGCGTCCACCCAAAAAAGCCGCGGCCCGTCTCGTCGGTCGCAAACGCCTCGTCGTAGGCGTCAATGCGGTTCCGGGCCTTCTTTGCGTCGTCCCACTCGAGCCGATATACCTTCATCGTGCCCTTGGCGGTTTTGGGGGCGTTGCTCGGCGTGAGCGTGTTCACCTCGATCTCGATCCGCTCCCCGGGCTGGTAGAAGCCGTGCCGCGCGGTGAGGAAAGCGTAGAACTGGTTGCGCGTCACCTTCACCTCGCCGGTGCCCTGGATGTGGCGCCGGCTCTGGTCCACTACGTCCACCTCGAAGGTATAGATGTGGTCGGTCTCCTTCATGTGCGCCGCCTCGGCGATTGGCTCGTCTTTGACGAGCTTGGCCGTGTCTACCTCGATCACGTACTCGCCGTTTGCGTCGGTGACGCCCTCGCCCTCGGCGACAAGCTCCGTCGGCTGGGGCCGGCGCCACGGCCACCTCCCGTGCCAGTAATAGCCGCGGCCGTAGAGCCACTCGTACGGGTCGTACGGCGAGTAGTAGTAGGTCCAGTTCCTGCGGAAGACCTTGTATTGCACAGTACCCTCGACGACGGGCGCGCCGAAGTAGTACTGCGCGCTCACGGTCGCCTTCACCTTGCCGCCGAGCTTGACCTGGTCGCTCGCGGGGTTGACGGCGACCTCGAACTCCGGCTTCTTGTACTCCTCGACCCGGAACCGGTTGCCCTGGGCGTAGCGGGTGCCGTACCGCGTGCCCTTGATCTGGACATTAATGGAGTACTCGCCGAGCGGCGGCTCCTCGGTGAGCTGGATGTCGCCCGAGATCGAGCCGAACGGGCCGGTCAGGTGCTCGCGGTCGTAGATCTGCTCACCCTTCGGGCTACGGATCTGCACGTGCACGGCCGTGCCGGCCTTCGGCGTCTCGTACGTGCCGTTCTCGTAGATGCGTAGAAGCACCTTGAAGTGCACCTGCTGATTCGGGCGATAGACCGGCCGGTCCGTATAGGCGTACACGCGATACTCCTTCTGACCGCGCCCCCAGTACGGTGAGTAGGTATGAGGATTGACCGCGTAGCGGTCCTCGCCCGCCTGGGCAAACACGTCAATCTGGCTGTTCGAGCCGCCCGTCTCGGCGCGCGCGAACTTCGCCTCGAAGATCCCCGCGTCGTTCGTCGTGCCCTTGTGCACGTGAACCCGATGCTCTTGGGGCTTCGAATCGTACCATCGCTCCTTGACCACCACGTTGGCGCCGGCAACCGGCTGCCCGGTGAGCGCGTCGGCGGCGAACACGATCGTGCGGGCGCGGTCACTCTTCTGCACGAGCGTCAGGTCCGAGATGATAACGGGCGCCGTAAAGGTGACCTCGCCGCCATCAGCCTCAACGATATAGGCGCCGCGCGCGCTCAACGGGAGCTCGGTCGTCCCGTTGTACCAGTAGTGCTTCCCCTCGTCTTTCGTGTCGAGCTCCCACTCCGCCACCTTCTCGCGCTGTTCCACGCCGGCGAACGCGCGGTCGAAATGACTGAACGAAGTCCGGTAGGACATCAGGACCGACTCGCGCAGCAGCACCTCCTCGAGCTTCACCTTGTGAGCGGTGAAGCGGATCGTTTTCGTGTTGCGCGACGAGACGTTGAGCGTCACCCGCTTGCCCGGCGGGGCGTGCTGCTGCTGCGGCGTCACCGTCAGCCGCTTCCACTGGATGTCTTGAATCGCCGCCTTGCAGTCGCCGACCCACTTGCTCTTCGGGTAGGTCTCGACGAACGCCGCATACTCTTTGAGCGCGGTGACGTAGTCGCCCTCGTTCTGGTAGGTCCTGGCGCGCGAGTAGGCCGCGGCGTCGGCCAGCTCGTCCTTCGGATACTTCTGCAACAGGGCCGCGAAGACCTTCTTCGGGTCCTTGTAGACGTACTTGAACTTGCCCGCGCGCAGCTCCTCCTGGAACCGGCGGCCCCGCTCGTAGGTGAGGCCGTTGAGCTGCACCAGGTACATCCCCTCGCGGTAGAGGGCCAGCGCCGAGGGATGCTTGTCGTCGCTCGTGTCGTATGTGGAGACCTCTCCGAAGAGGAACAGGATCTTGTCAACCGCATCGCCGTCGGCACGATACTGCTCCCACTTGTCGTAGGTCGGCACCTCGTGCTCTTTCTCCTCGGCGCCTTCCTCGGCTGCCGCCCGCTCGAGCAGTGGGCGTCGGTAGTGGCGCCCCCCACGGCCCGTCAGCGCCTCGGCCAGGTCGAAGTTGAGCGCGATCACCTCGCCCGGCAGCGAGGCCCGGTCCTCCGGCGTCAGGTCGCCCTCTTTCTCAAGCGTGTAGTAAAGCGCCTTGGCCTTCTCGAGGAACTCGATCGCCTCCGTGTTGTCCTTCTCGTGCAACGGTACGTAGATGCCGCCCTCGACGTGCCGGCCGCGTGTGAGCACCTCGCCCAGCCGGTAGCCCCAGTGCGGCAGCGCCCGCAGCAGGTTGCCCAGGAAATGGCAGCCGCGCGCCTCCCAGATCGTGTTCGGGTACTTCGCAACGAACGCACGCGCCCCCTTCTCGGCGTCGTCCGGCTGGTTCAGCTTGTGCTGGCAGACGATCACCTTCATCTCGACGCGCGGGCGCGCCGCGAGCGGCCGGTCGCTCTGGAGCACGACCTCGTACAGCTCGAGCGCCTTCTTGTAGTTATGCTTGCCGAACTCCTCGTCGGCCCGCTCGAGCGTCGTCTTCGGCCCGTCGTCGGCGCTGAAGATCACGGCCAACGGCACCGCCACCACAGTAACGACGACGGCCACCGCCAATGCCACCTTTGCAACCAGGGACTTCATGGCGTACCTCCTCGCCTTAGCTTTTCAGGCAGGTCATACGAGCGTCATTCCCTTTAGTAGATACAGGCTAACTCAGAAATGTTCCGGCCGCCGCGGCACGGCCGCAGCCCCGGGTCGGCAGTATAGCACCAGCGGGCCGTGTCCAACCCGATTCCACAAACCTGGGGCACGCGACAGCACGCCCGGCGCCGCGTTGTAGCGCCGGCATCTTGCCGGCTGTCCTGAGGGCATCTTGCCCTCAGAGGTTCTACCGAAGGAGAGCTGGCAGTCCAAGGGGCCTGCTGCTTGAACCGGGGGCGAGACGCCCCGAAGACAGCGCCGGCTTTCGACCTGAACTCAAGCCGGGGCCGAGACGGTAGCGCTACAAGGCGAAGCCGCGCAGCCGCAACCGCTTCTCATCAGAGAGAAAAGGAGGCCGCGCCGTTTCATTCGCAAGAACGAAATCGCCCGGACTTCTTGCGGACAAGAAAGAGTGGTGCTTCACACGCATATCTGAAGCGTTCATTCACTGAAGAAATGCTGGCATGGCACGGTGGTACGGGCGTTGCTGAATTGGGGGTGAAGTCGGGACACAGCGAACTCGCACAGCGTTCTGCTGCGTCCTGCAGGGCCGGGAAGCGAATCCGGACATGCTCTTTTACAACGGGCACAGGCGGACGCCGCCCGCTTCGGAGTGGGCGCTGAGCCGCTTTTGCATATAGAGAACCTTGGAGGTGCGGACTCAGGGTTCAGTGGACGCGTATACGCCATCCACAGGATGGACGTACTCCGTCCACAGGACGGACACTCTCTCTGGACCAAACTCGCTGACCCGGGCGGGCGGCCGCTGTCGGAGGAGGCGGCAGCCGCCCTGCCCACGCACTCATCCGAAGAGTCCACGGCCCGCCGGATCACAACTGGTATGTGGCAACTTGAGATCTGTCACCACAAGAGTGCGGACAGCGGCGCGCCGGTTCGGCGGGCCACTCGCCGGCGGCCGCTGTCCCGTCCTTGTTTCTCCTCAGCTCTATCCTGTGCGACCAGGGAACCTCCACTTCTCAGCATCTGGTGTGGTTCTGGCGGCCGGGGCGCACGTCTCTCCCGCTCCCAGCTTCAGTGCCCCGGCCGCTTCCCTCCTCGTCGTCACGGACCGGGCTGAGGGTTCGGCCTTATTGCAACCGTCTCAGGCACAGGCGAGAACAATCCTTCGACCTGAAAGGGAATGGCCGGAACGGGAACATCAGCAACTCGAGTAACAGGTCCCGACCATTCGCCGATCGGCATCAGCCGTCCCGGCGGCGTGCCCTTCGAGGCGCGTCCGCCGGGGCGGATTACATAGATCAGCAACTAAACCGGGAATAGCTGGGTCAGACTGACCATGCCCTTGCGTCAACCTAGCTGTTCCCCCTTTTTTTACTGCCTGGCCCCCCTCTGGTTCGGCCCATCGGATCCCCCGCGGGCGGGACAGCGCTCCCCGCCGAAACCCCTACGAACAATCGAACGATCTCGTGTAGACTCCCGCGGTCATGGCGCTTCGAAGAAGTGAATCGCTGTTGGAGGACCGACACAATGCCTCGTTGTCTCGCCCTGCTCGTCGCATGCCTCGCCCTGGCCCCCGCGTGGACCAAGGCGGCCGAAGAGGAACCCGCAGGCCCGGCCGAGGTGAGCCTCACGCTGGAACAGGTGCTCGATATCGCCCGAACGCAGAACCTGACCCTCCTCGCGGCACGCGAGGAGATCAAGCGGACCCGCGGCGTCCTGCGCGAGGGCTACGCGTCCGCCTACCCCGAGCTCACGCTGACCGGAAGCTACACCCGCATTGACGACTCAGCCATCTCGAGTATCGGAAGCCCGGACGGAAGCACGATTACCTCCGGCACCGACGAGACGTACACCTACAACGTCGGCCTCGAGCAACGCCTCTACTCCGGCGGCCTCGTCTTCGGCGGCATCCGCGCCGCTCGCGCCGCCACGGCTCGCACGCTCGAGCTCGTCGCGGCCACCGTCCAGGACGTCGAGCTCCAGGTCCGGCGCGACTTCTACGAACTGCTGCTCGCCCGAGAGCTGGTCGCCGTGCGCGAGGAGTCGGTCAAGCTCTTCGAGGAGAACCTCAGGAACGTGCAGGCCAAGTTCGAGGCGGGCGAGGTAGCGAAGTTCGAGGTCACCCGTGCCCGGGTCGCGCTGGCGAACCTGCAACCGCCGCTGATCGCCGCGAAAAACCGGGTCCGCCTTGCGAAGGAGGCGCTCAAGAAGATTCTCGACCTGCCGTTCCACACCGCGCTCAGCATCGAGGGCGGGCTCGACTACGTGCCTGCGAAGTTCGACCTCGATGAGCTGGTCAAGACCGCGCTCGAGTTCCGGCATGAGATCAAGGCGAGCGAGCTCGAGGCAAAGCTGCGTCGGATCAACATCACCGTCGAGGCGTCCAAGGGCCGGCCCGACCTGCGCGCCTTCGCCAACTACGAGGGCCGCACCGACACGTTCGGCGATGACGCCACCGACCTGATCGAGGGGTGGAACGTCGGGTTGCGCATCACCGTCCCCCTGTTCAAGGGCTGGGGGGTGGCGGGCCGCATCGAGCAGGCGCGGGCCGATCACACAAAGTCGCTCATTGCGCTCGCCGACCGGCGCAAAGCGGTCGAGCTTGAGGTACGCCGCGCGTGGCTCAGCCTCGAGGACGCCGAACAGGTCGTCGTCTCACAGCAGGAGAACGTCGGCCAGGCCGAGCAGGCGGTGCGCGAGGCGGCCGAACGCGAGCAGGCCGGCGAGATCACCCAGTTCGAGGTGCGCGACACCCAGCTCAGCCTCACCGAGGCGCGCACCAACCTCAAGCAGGCCCAGCACGACTACAACGTCGCCCTCTTCACCCTCGAGCGCGCCGTCGGCGTCCCCCTGGGCCCGCTCAGCACACAGCAGTAGCGGCCCCATGCATTGCGCCGCCCCGTTGCGTGATACTGTCCCACGACCGAACTCTCAGAATCGCGTGTTGGAGATGCTACGGTCCTCCGGAGTTCTCAGCCGTCTGCATCCTCTTGTTGGGCGGCAAAATCGTAAATTGCTCCGTATGTCGTAAGGTCCGTTCGAAGAATCTCGTGTATCTGCTTAACGTACTGCACTCTCTCGGGTCGTGACAGGGAGCTATTGGGATTGCCTGGATGGAGTTCAAGACGCTCAAGGGCACTCCGCAGCCGGTTTGAAGTCTCCGTGTCCATGTTCGGGCACGACGCAGCACAATCCGCGAGACCGACTATCTCCTGGGGTTTGATCTGATCGATCGCCCTGTTCCCCGATGATACCTGCTTGATCGGTAGAAGGTTCTCCTTGACACATATTGACAATTCCTCAGCCAGGTGGGCGAAGTTCGCTGCACCGGAGGGATCCAGAAGGCATCCATACGCGTATGATTCGGCGGCATCAAAGTGCTTTGACTGATTGTGCAGTTCATTGCCGAGCCAGATCGCAGATGTGTCGTCAACATCTGGCGCGAATATCGCATCACGGTAGTACTTCATCGCCTCATCAATATGGCCGTTGTGCTCAAGCGCACGCGCGTAATTTCTCAGGATCATTGTTCTCTGTGGGAACGCCTTCACGAGCTTCTGGGCAAAGGTGAGTGCCTGAGCGTGTAACTGATCGCGATGATATGCGTCGAGCAGAATCCCAACAAGGAAAATGTCCCCATCCAGGCGCTCAGGCCGTTTGGTCTTTACAGCCTCTCCGGTGATGTCAATGGAGAGCTCTCCCGGTATCTCTTTGCGGGCTCGCTCGCGATCGGCAGGCGCTCCTGAGTGAGCGAGTACGGAGAGGTAGGCACGCTTCACGTTCGTCTCTGATGGGTAAAACTGAAGAGCTTGGTCAAAAATCGCTTTCACGACTTCATCGAGGTCTAGAACATCGGCCCAAGAAGCCAGAGCCATAAAAATACTCGAGGGCAGACGCACACTGCGTTCCATGACGACTCGTATCTTCTGCAGGAATGACACGATATCGCGTGTCTCAAAAGCTTTACGTGCTTCATCAATCACAGTGGTGGGAAGGAGTCCGTCTTGCGCATCGGAAAGCGCACCAAGCACAGTCGAAAGTGGTGTGCGATCCGTATGCGGACTAGGAAGATCAACTCCGAACGCCTTCTCATACTGGGCCATGCGACTCTGCAGATCCTTTATCGTATTTCGGAGGGGAGCAGTGCTTGACTGGGCTGAGGCATCGAGGACGTTCAATGGTAAAGTCGGGAACCAGTCATGGACCGGGTTATCGCGCCGCGTTACGTCTTCGACGTTCTCTTCTGCAAGGAACTGCGTCAGGGCTTGTGTTAGTGATTCGATGCCGGGAAGGTCACCAACGAACTTGATCACCCTGTAGGCGCTCAAGTCGAATGGAATCTCTGGTGTGCGCTTCTCATCCAAAATCATGACCGTCCCCTTTCCCCGCAAGGCGTGCCGGACCCCAAGCTCGTAGAAGACATTCGGGTTCAAGTCCGTCAAGTCAGCAATCACCAGATCTGACACAGCGAGACGCGAGACGATGTCTTTGGTGATGGCCCCAGATCTTTGGACGTCATCAGCGCGAATGACGGAGTAGCCCGTTTTTTCCACAATTTGTTTGATGTTGTTGAACACCGCCCGAAAATGGGAGTGCTCTGGGGAGCCAAGCTTCTTTATCGGCATTACCACAAAACAAGTTCGTTCACTCATCTTCTACCTCCTTAGATGGCCAGACATTGACCTTGCTGATCCTCATGCAACCCAACGCCGCCCTGTAAGGACCTTTGAGTAGGAGCCCTTTGCGCCGCAACTGCTGAACGGCAACAGCCCGCGTCTGCCTCCACCACGCAGCCCGTCAGCCGCTCCCCGCCGCTTGGTCACCGGGGCCAGGCCCCAGATCAGCAGGATGGCAACGACAACGAGGGCGGGGCTGCTGTTGGTGCCGCGCAGGACGAGTTTGCCGGACAGACCGCCGATCACGCGGTCGGCGCGAGCGGAGATGATGCCGATGATGATGTTCCACATGGCCAGACCTCCTTGTTGCCCGCACCCACGAGCGTGAGTTCCAACCAGCGACCCCGATTCCCAAGACGAACGGATGAGGAATAGGGACAGCCCCTTGTTCTTCGCCGGTAGCAAATGTACTTAGTAGCTTCACACCGTGTCAAGCTGAAGTTTTCCGGCCGGGATGCGCGGGGAAGGGCCGGTGCGAGGCGTCAGGTGTGTGAGCGGCTGCGGGCGGCACAACTCCCCGTGCAGGACGAGTTGGTTGCGCACGGCGATCCTCTATCGCGCCTGATCCTCTTGCTCCAGAATCTTCAGTATATCTTGACGAAGCGCGGGTATCTTATTTTCCACGACGTCCCAGACGATGTCATAGTCAACGCCGAAGTAATTGTGGATGAGTCGGTCCCTCATGCCGGCGATGACCTTCCACTCCACTTCCGGGTACCGCTCCTTGAGCTCAGCGGGCACCTTCTTTGACGCTTCGCCGATGATTTCGATGCTTCGCACGAAGGCGCGTTTGAGTGTTGCATCCCGCAGGAACCGCTGCTTGTCGAGCCCCTGCTTCTCGGCGAGCAGGTACTCGACCTCATCGAGCATGTGGCGCAGGTACTCAAGCGGCGATAGAGGCATATTCCACCTCTCCGAGGATGCGCGGAGCGAGATACGGACTGAGCGATTCCACGGTAACGAGTTCGACCTTGTGCTGGAGGATTTCCTCCAAGAAGAAGCACAGCTCCATGAAGGTATCGAATGTCTTGCGGCCGGGCGCGAACTCGACGAGCAGATCAATGTCGCTGTCAGGGCACTGCTCGCCGCGAACGTAGGAGCCGAACAGGCCGATCCTCTTCACGCCCAGGGTGCTCAGGCGAGATCGGTTCTGACCGAGCGCGTTCAGAATGTCGTTCTTCGTCTTGATCACGATTCCTGTCTCCTTTGGGAAAGAGGCAAAAGGGCGGACGGCACCGACAAGGAGGTCAGAGCGCTGCGGCAAGCCGCATCTTGTGCCCTAAGGCTTGACCTGACGCTTCGGAACGCAGACCTCAACCCGATACTTGGTCTTGGTCGTATGCCGTCCACCCACAAACGCGCCGCGATTCAGCATTGAAGCTGATGAACATGATAGGGCACAGGCTCCCGCGATGTCGAGCGCGATTCTCCCCTCTCAGGCCTGCCTTTGCGTCCACGCGCCGAGGTAAGGCAGTGTGCCGTTCCCCATGCTTCGTAGCGCCGGCGTCTCGCCGGCTGTATTGGGGGCGTCCCGCCCCCAGACTTCCGTCAAGACAACACCTGAGGGCAAGATGCCCTCAGGACAGCCGGCGAGACGCCGGCGTTACACTCCAGGTTGCCAAGACGCAGGAGCAGCCGTCCCCGTGTCCCCCGTGCTCTCCGAGGTTCGAATAGAAGCCAATCAACCACGGAGAGCACTGAGGGCCCGGAGGGATTGCATACTCTGCC